>CAMBEJ010000057.1 GCA_945865375.1 Akkermansia muciniphila
CCGGGAGGTGTCGTTCGGAGGACAATACCTACCGCAGAATGGGAAGAGTTAACCACGGATAACACGGATAGCACGGATAAAGTACCCCTCTCAGCTCCCTTTCCTCATCCGTGTTATCCGTGTCATCCGTGGTGTCACTTCAGCGTGGTGAAGCGGCGGGATACCCGCGTCAGGGGAGGCGACCTCGGATAACGTGAGTTGCACCCTCATGCGTGTAGGAAACAACAAACTAATAGGAATTTGCTTTTGCAGGTGTTAAAAGGGTAGGTGATTCCACGATTTCAGGTCAAGGAAATCCATTTAAATCCCGTTCCTGAGCAAGGATGTGGATTTCATGGGGTTGACGGAACTGGAAGCGTCTGAACTGTTTAACGCGCCTTTCAAGCCGGATGCGCACACCATTTCTTTTCATGGGCTCAAAGTGGATTTTCTGGAGGAAGGGTTTCGGCTGACGCTCGACCTCGTTCAGGCAAACAGCCGCGAAGTCCGCACCAGCGATTTTTCTTTTTCGGTCGTGGGCCCGGCTATCCTCTATTCAGACAAATGCGCATTGATCGCCAACAAAGCGCGCCCCCAGGACCCTTTGCACCACAAATTGCTCGCGGAGTTTTTGAAGTGTGAGCTGTGTACCGACCTCGAAAAACCCGGTGCGTTGATGGCCCGCTACGAACGGTTGAAGCGCCGACTGATTTTAACCATCGCCGCGTCCATGACCCCAGAACTTCGCCCCTTGAAACGTTGGGCCAAGCATCATCTTCCCGGCTACACGGAATAATTTTCAAACCGTGATCCTGAGCGCCCTCCAGCGCCATGGCACGGCGTTCGAAGCAACTCCAGGCCAGTGGCTCTCCTGGAATTCTTGATCTCAGAGATCTTTGTTTCGAGGTCTTTGAAGGCGGATTGAACCTTCTGGATCTGCTCCTTGGTGGTGCCTTCCTTGAATTTGAACGCGACAACATGCCTAAGGCGCGGCTTCTTACTGACTGACTGATAGAACTTTGCTTTTGAAGGTCTTATCGCCGACCACGTTTCCTGGGGCTGGTTTGATTACCGCCGAAAAAGTGAAGCCCTCGAAGAAGGCTATCAATCCCCACATGTGAACTGGGGCATCTCATCGACTCGCAAGCGCGCTTTCTTTGACTACCTCTCCGAGATCACTGGCTCTAAACCCTGAAGTTCTTCACCACAGATGTGTCCTGTCTTAGCGGATGGATAGTTGATAATCCATCCTTTACAGAAGGACACATTGAAACCATGGTTGTGACCTGTCCAGAATCCCATGAGAGACGTCATACGTCAAAAACTCGCCGACGCTGTGCGTTCGGAGCTACCCGCCATCACGAGGCGTGATGTGCGGCTTCCTGCCGTTCCGGGAAAAGTCCATGCCGTGATCGGAATGCGCCGTGCAGGCAAGACTTGTTTTCTGCATCAACTCCAGCGAGATCGCGTGGAGAAGGGTGCGGCACGCGAAACACAGGTGTACTTCAACTTCGATGACGAACGGGTCGCCGGCATGGAGGCCGCGCAGCTTCACTGGGTTCTGGAGGAATATTTTCTGAGTTTTCCGCAGCATCGCGATCAACGAAAAGTGGGGCTCTACCTGGATGAAATTCAAGTCGTGCGCGGCTGGGAAGGTTTCGTGCGCCGCGTCATGGACACAGAGAATATAGATCTCTTTGTCAGCGGTTCATCGGCGAAACTGCTCAGTCGCGAGATCGCCACGGCTCTGCGTGGTCGTGCGATGGAAACGCTGGTGCATCCCTTCAGCTTCCGTGAGTTTCTGCGCCATCAGGGTGCCGAACCCGAGGGTGATCCGACCTTTCTGCCCAAAGCTAAGCGCTCCGCCGTGGAGAAGCTTTTTGGTGATTTCCTCATGCATGGCGGTTTCCCCGAGTCCCAAGGACTGGCTGCCGAGGACCGCATCCCTTTGCTGCAAGGCTATGTGGACACTGTGATCCTGCGCGATGTGATCGAGCGTCATGGAGTGACCAATGTCATCGCGTTGCGTCATCTCACGCGCCAGTTGCTCGGGGCGGCAGCAGGACTGTTCAGTGTACACCGGTTTTTCAATGATCAGAAGTCGCAAGGCGTGTCGGTATCAAAGGACGCACTGCACGCCATGCTCGGGCATCTGGAGGACGCTTTCCTCATCCGCCTCGTGCCGCTGCACACCAGCAGCGAACGTCAGCGCCAGTCAAACCCGCGCAAAGCCTACCCGGTGGACCCAGGGCTTATCACCGCCTTCGACCGCAGCGGCAAACCGAACACCGGTCACGCGCTCGAAACCGCAGTGCTCGTCGAGCTAGAACGCCGCAAATCCGAACGCGCCTATGTGCGGACGGCCAGCGGAGCGGAAGTGGATTTCCTCGCCACGCCGATCACGGGCAGGCCCGTGCTCGTTCAAGTCTGTGCCGACATGAGTGATGCCACGACTCGCCAGCGTGAGTTCCGTGCTCTCACCGAAGCCATGAGCGAGCACAAGCGGCTCAGCGCCCTTGTCCTCACAGCCACCTCCACCGGCATCAGTCTCGCGCAGGCCGAGGCACCGAAAGGCATCACCGTCCGGCCCGCGTGGGAGTGGCTGCTGGAAGGAGTGCCGTCATAGCCTCTGTATGAAACGCTCCCTTGGTCGGAGCGCGGCTCCGTTATCTGATCCTGGCCGGTTCGGAGGCTTTGGTTTTTCCATTCTGCATTCTCAAATCCCCATTCCCCACCACGTCCGGCCTGCGGTCACATTAGCTCGCTTGTGCGGTGGGGTGGTCAACCCGTCATTGGCCATTCGGCGTAGAGGGCCTCGGCTTGCTCCATGACACGGGCGAGTATGAAATCGGATTGGTCGGCCTTGATGCCCTTTCTGGGAAGCACCATGCGGACAGCAACCTTCACACCGGCCTTCACGTTGTCCCGGTGCGGCTTCGTCCAATCTACCTTCAGGTTCCGGCGCACGGCCTCCACAATCTCACGCACAAGACCGCACAGGAACGGTTGATCGTATGCGCTTTCATCGAGACCGCTGATGGCATCGTAGAACGCCAACTCTTCATCCGTCAGCCCCGTGGTCTTTTGGCGCTGATCCTCGGACTGCATCTCCTCGCGGATCCGGATCATCGCCTGGACGACCTCTGCGGCGGTGATGGCGTTGTTGTGGTAACGCTGGAGGGTGTCTTCCAGCATTTCCTTAAAAGATCTGTATTTCTTCAGGTTCTTGCGTTGCCGCAGTTGAATCTCGTCGTCGAGCAACTTCTTCAGCAGCTTCAGCCGCAGGTTCTCTTGTCCTTTGAACTTGAACTCCTCCAGAAACTTTTCGTCCAGCACCGAGATGTCCGGTTTCTTCAGCCCTGCCGCTTTGAAAATATCTACAACGCCAGCCCTGGTGATGCTCCGGTCAACCAGATCACGCACGGCTCTGTCCCGATCCTCGCCTGGCTTCGGGCCTGGCAGCGTCCGGCGCAACTGCGTCCGGATGATCTGGAAGAACGCAACCTCGTCGGCGTGCTCCCGGCAATCCGGCAGGTGATGAACCAGGCTGTAAGCAGATGACACCCGTTTCTCCGCCGCCAGGAACCCATCCCGTTTCTCCTCAGTCTCGGTGAAGAAACCAAATAACTGGGCGCACAGGTCTTCAAGCTGGATACCCGACAGATGCCGCCAATTGGCGGCCTTCATGCCCTTCGGCAACAGTGCCCGTGTTTCCTCCAACGCCTCCAGGAACTGGCCCTTGGCCACTTCGTCCAAATCTTCGCTCGGATTACCGAAGCCGCCCGTGGTGTATTTCCTGGCCGCTTCTTTCAGCAGATGACCGATGCCGATGAAGTCCACAACCAGCCCGCCAGGCTTGTCCCTGAACACACGATTCACTCGTGCGATGGCTTGCATGAGGCTGTGCCCACGCATCGGTTTGTCCACATAAATGCTGTGCAAACACGGGATGTCTGTGCCGGTGAGCCACATGTCCCGGACGATCACGAGCTTCAACGGATCGTTCGTGTCCTTCATGCGGGCCTTGAACTGCTCCCGCCGTTCCTTCGTGGTGATGTGACCCTGCTCATTCCAGGATTTCGGGTCTTTCGTCAGATCGCCGGTCATGACGACTTTGATCTGGCCTTTGTCGGTCGCCAGATCGTGCCACTGTGGCCGGAGTTTGATAATCTGGTCGTAGAGGGCCACACATATCCGGCGACTCATGCAAACGATCATGCCCTTCCCGAACAAACCCTGTGTGCGTTCCTCAAAATGCGTTACGATGTCCTTGGCGATGTCAGCCAATCGTTCCTTCGTGCCCGCCGCCGCCTCGATGGCAGCCCACTTCGCCTTGAGTCGCTCGGCTTCCTCCTCGGTCTCGCTGATCTCGACCAGTTCTTCGTCTACAGTTTCGTTGATCAGGTGGAGTTTCACCAACCTGGCCTCGTAATAGATCGGGACAATTGCCCCGTCGGCCTGCGCCTGGGGAATGTCGTAGCTGTGGATGATGTTACCGAACACGGCCTGCGTGTCACGGTCGGCCATGTCAACTGGCGTGCCTGTGAAACCGATGAACGACGCGTTCGGCAACGCCTTGCGCAGATGGTAGGCGAAGCCGTCCATCAAACCATATTGCGTCCGGTGGGCTTCGTCGGCGATGACGATGATGTTTCGCCGCTCGGACAACACCGGATGTTTCACTTCGTTCTCACGCAGTCGGAACTTCTCGATGGTGGTGAAGATGACCTCGCCGCCCTGGGTCTGGAGCAACTGCCGGAGTTTCTCGACGCTCTCGGCGTGTTTCACTTCCCCCACGAGCGACCGTGCCGCCACGAAGCTGTCGTGCAACTGTTCGTCCAGGTCATTTCGATCCACCTGGACGATGAAGGAGGGATTGTCCAACAACCGCCGCAGGATGCCGACGAAGAACACCATCTCAAGGGATTTCCCCGATCCCTGCGTATGCCAGATCACTCCGATCCGTCGGTCGCCGTCCGGCTGCGTGGCCCGCAGCGCCTCCTCGACGGCGAAACGCACGCCGAAGAACTGGTTGTATTTCGCACCCTTCTTCGTGATCTGCTCGTTGACGGTCTCAAACACAATGAAGTGCCTGATATAATCTAGCAGCCTGTCTTTCGGGAACAGCCCTTCAATGAGCGTCTTCATCGTTCCGGTTTTGGTCGGCTCGATGGTCCGGCCATCGATAGACTTCCACGGGGCGAACCACTCCATCGCCGCCGAGTGCATCCCGTGCAACGTCTTCACGCCGTCCGACACGACGCAAAATGCGTTGAACTCGAACAACTGCGGGATGTCCACGGTGTAATGTTGAATCTGGTTGTGCGCCCCGACGTGATCGGCGTAATCGTCGAATGGGCTTTTCAACTCGAACACCACGAGCGGCAGGCCGTTGACGTAAATAATGAGATCGGGACGACGGTCGTTCTTGCCCCGGATCGGTAACTGGCTGACCACCCGAAAATCGTTCTTCGTCGGCTCGTCCCAGTTGAGCAGATAAACGTGCTCGAACCGTTCCTGGCCGTGCTCGTCCTTGAACTTGATCTCCAGCCCCCGTGTTAGCAGTCGGTGAAAGGTTCTATTTCGCTGGAGCAATGTGACGCCTTCGGGATTCGCGGCGATGCGGATGACCGTGTGTATGGCGTCCGTCGGCAGCTTGGGGTACCGGGCACGCAGATGCCGCTCCAGAGCGTCGATCTGGACAACCGTTTCAAGTTGGGACTCCTCACGCTCCCTCAACTCCGGCCCGAAGTCGTGCTCATATTGCAGACGACGCAGCCGCTCGATGACGGCCTGCTCGAAGTCCTGTTCGTGAGGTTTGGCAGCCACGTTGAGTGATTCAGATGCTGACTCTTTGGGTGTGGCTGGCAGATTTTAGCCTGTGTGCCCAAGCCGGAGATAGCCCATTACTCGTGCTTCCCATCATCGTGAACGGGATGAGCGGCCAGTTGTGTGAACTCAGCCAGTGCCTTGTTCTCATCACGGAGGTTGATGACCTTTGTGACGGAACCGAGCACACGCAACGCCTGACTGATCGAGGCTTCCGCCAGTTGATCGTCGCTCAGGTAAACCAGCGCCGCTGTCTGCGCTGCGCTGACAATGTTTGCCTGCTGAACTTTCTCAAACGACCAGGCGGTGTCGTGAACGCTCTTGCGCAAATCGGCCTTCCGTTTCGGCATCGGGAACCTTTGAAACAGGCGCTCTGGTTTGCCGTTCGCCAGGGCGTCACTGAACACGTATTCCTCCTCGAAACCATCCAGCGGGCACTTCACCGGATAGCGGCTGCGAAAGTACGGGTGCTTGTCCAGCTTCGACTGCTTCAATAAATCGTCGCAAACATCCTCGAGCGTCAGGTCTCGTGTCTCGTCCGGCAGGCCAGCCTCGACGAGCCGGTCAAACAACTGGTTGGCCACGTTGGACAACTCGTCAGCGGGGATGTCGTCCAGCAACACACCACCGTCGGACAACAGGAAATTGCCCTTGCCAGATCCCTTGAACGCCTCGACGAACTCCGGCGCGCTCCGGTTCACCTTCGGCCCACCGTAGGGAGGCGTGAACTCGGCCTGTTCCAGCGACGAACGCCAGTATCCTATCCATTGCTTGTAGGCACCCAGACTTGTGACAAACCCTGGCACGGACCGTCCGTCCACGTCGCCAGGCTGGTCCGGCTTCTCGGCCACGAACCGTGCCTCGACGCCATCCGGCGACCACACGATAACGCCTACGTTTCGTGGCTCGAACCGGTCGAGGTCGGGAATGTATTTCGCCAACAGGTAAAGAGGGGTTGTATTCATATCAATGACCACTGTTGAGTACCCGAGCAGCACCCTGTCCTGCAATATAACCGAACAAGGCATGACTGTGATCAAAAATGTTCATCTGCGGGCCATTCACAGCCAGGAAGTCCACGGAGAAATTACCCGGGTGACGGTCGCAATTGCCGATCAGGATGTCAAACAGGAGCAAGCCCGCCGATAGGTCGGGCAACTCCGCCACGCAGCGGGCGCATTCCACGGGCGGCAAGGCATTGCCCACGAGGTTGAAATCCAAGGAGGCAAACCAGTGCCGCTGGGGCATGGCCGCTGGCGGCTTCGGCACGTCCAGGATTCCAGCAGGCGGCAGCGGCAGCCGAAGGAAACGTCCGATCTCGGAGGCAATCAATTCGTTTGGGACGCAATACGGGGCATTGTTGCCGTTGCACTTGGCGACGGCACTGGTGGACACATGCGAACTGCCCGCCACGCCAATCCCCAATTGGCGGTCGAACGCCAGCACTCGATACAGTCCGTCGGGCCTACCTCGTGACTTTAGTAATTGTCTGTCGTGTCATTCAAACCGATTTGGTTGCTATTCGCCTCACTGCACGCCTGCGGTTTGCCTGAGTGGAAGACGTCAGTAGTGACACCTCCGACATAAGCGGATACGGTCCCCGGTGTGGCCGACGTTTTCAGCAAAAAGAAGCGTTCGCAGGTAATGGCTTCGATTCGCTCGATGGGCAACAAAGACACGGAGCTGAAACTGGTTGCAATCATGCGCGCTCGAGGCGTTCGAGGCTGGCGGCGGAATCATCGGTTGCCCGGCAAGCCTGATTTTGTTTTCTGTCGCGAGCGGCTTGCGCTATTTGTGGATGGTTGCTTTTGGCATGGCTGCAGGCACCACTGCCGAATGCCCGTCAGCAACAAAACCTACTGGAGCGCGAAGATCCAAAAGAACCGAATGCGCGACATGGTGGTCGCAGCCAAACTGCGGTCAGGGGGGTGGCGAGTGCTAAGGATATGGGAACACGAACTGAAGAATCCAGATTGTGTGGTCAAGCGCCTTCGCGTCGCGCTCGGTTATTCCTTCTCTGAGATCTCGGCTTCGAGCCCATGTTCGAGCTTGAGACCGGCTTTTGAAGTCTCGTCGAACCGCTCGCGCGCCAGCTTCTCAAGACGCCGCGCCTGAGTCAGGAGCGTTCGGCGCAGCCCCAACGACACGTCTCGTTCGCTGATGACCCTGGCTAGCGCAGCGATGGTGCTGGCTCGTCGCGCAATTCGGACATCGGGGTGTTTTCGGTGCTCGTAGATGGTGTCGGGAATGATGCGCGCCCGAAATGACTCCGGGAGCCTCACCAACGGTTTCGATGGAATGTCCTTCTCGTTGAGCACCGCCCGCAGCGCTGATTCCTTAAGCACTTTCTGGAACACAGTAAACTCAGCCGCGTCCAGGAACGACGTGATGTCCATTTGCTTCGCGGTCTCCGGGTAGACGGGCCAAACCTCAATCTCAGCGACCTCAAACGGGTCAAGAACGTTCATGGCCACGCCGTCCGTCCTCTGGTTGGTCAGATGGCGGCGGATGCGGGTGCGGAGGTTCTCCTTCGTTTGGCCAACGTAAATCGGTTCTGCGTCATAGTCGTAAAACGCGTAAACACCAAAGCGCGAGTTGCCAATCACTCGGTTCTCCGCGTCTTTCCGATTTAGAAACTTGGCAATCTCTCGCCTGATTGCAGCAACGTCGTGAGGGAGAATGTCTTTAGGCTGGAGCGAGATCTCTTTCTTTTTTGCCATAGTTGGATACCGTCCGTTCCGAGCCAAGCTGAGCAACCAAAGGATTGAAGTAGTGTTTCGCAATCCACTCAATGACTGGGACGCAAACGGCGTCACCAAAGCCGAACAATGCTTGGTTCACGGGAACAGTAATCGTAAACTCGTCCGCGCCCATGAGCCGTGCGCACTCCCTGGGAGTCAACAAGCGGGCTTGATAGCGCCCCTTGCCGGCCCGAAAGAGAATTTGCCGACCGCTTCCGCCGCGCGGGGTCCGCAAGCAGCCGGCGATGCCGTCCGTGCGCAATTCAGCCATCGACCTCTCGTTTCTCACGCGCCGGAACACCGTTCCGTATGACCAACGCTTGCCGCGAATCATTCGCTCTGCGACTTCGCGATGTCGTTCGCTCATCTGGTTGAGCAGGTAGTCAGCTCGGTCCTCGCTCCACCACTCAGGCGAATCGTCCGAGAGGTCTTCAAGAATGGTTTCAAGGCGCGCTTCCAGCTTTGGCAACGGCGGCAGCCTACGAATTTGCCAGCGAATGCCGGGGTGGTCGAAGATGAAATCTGCCAGGGCCTTCGGTCTAACTTCGCTTTCGTAAAACCGCTCCTGGAGCTTCTGTTGCCGGTTGATTCCTTCCAGGGTACCCACGATGAAAAGGCGTTGCCTGCTCTGTGTGACGAAATGGACAGCATCAATGATAAACGGGTCAACACTATAGCCGATCCGATTTAGCGCTACCATCGCATTCTCGAAGTCTACTCCGTCATTTGAGGTCAAGAATCCGGCCACATTCTCGATGAGAATCAGCGGCGGGCGACGTTCCTCCATGGCACGTAGAATATGGGTGAATCCCCAGAATGCGGAGGACTGTTCGCCGTTCAGTCCCTCGCGCATTCCGGCCAACGAAAGGTCGTTGCACGGAAACGAGGCCGTGGCCAGCGTCACCGTCGGAATCGAATCAACATCGAGCTGGTGGATATCCCCCAAACGGAAGTGCTCGTCCGCATCCCTGAAGTGTGCCTTATACATTTCGTGCTTCTGCGGCTCGATGTCGTTGGCAAAGGCAACCGACCAGCCCTCTTTCTCCAGTCCAAGGCGCATCAATCCGATGCCGGCGAAAAATTCTGCGAAGGTCTTCTCAGTCGTGCTTACACTCGAATGCGGCATGCCACTTGTTTGCTCTAAAGCAACGGCGGCTTCAACTCTTTTCCTGCCGCACATCTTTGCGTTGATGTCTCGCGCCTGTTCCAAGGGAGAAACAACCTGTTGAACAATCATTTGGGAAGTCCGGCCCGGCGAGCTGCGTGGTTGAACGCGGATCGGTTTTTGGGAGAAATGGGAATCCAGCAAGATGGCGCGGCAGGACAGCTGCAGTTTAAGCTCATGGCGGAACAACGGCGTGGGCAGGAAGAGCCACAGGCGTGGAGATCAGTGCGACGGGGTTGGTGCATGGGCGATGAACAGTTCCGCAATGAGTTGCCAGAGCAAATGCGCCCCGGAATGGGCCGGCATCACTGTGGCCAAGAGCGGTGGGAGACGGCTGAAGCCCATGCGGAGCAGATAGTGGCTGAGCATTTGCAACGGCGCGGGTGGGGTGAGTCGAATTTGGAACGGAGGCGCAAAGGGGATGCCGGGAAACAACGCCTGGCGCCTTGACAGCCGCCGTGTCATGGAAGCTTGAAATTCCCCCTGACGAAATGACTGGAACACGTCCGAATCTCTGCTCCTTCTGGGTTATGTCAAAACCACTTTAGAGCGTAACCTCGGAACCGATGGTTGTCGTATGCCAGTCGGGGTTCACTTCAATCTGGTCATGTCCAGAACAACGCGGTTTTGAATGGTGTTCGACTCCGTAACTGCTGCCTTTAACTGCCCCTTGAGTTCAGCCATCCGCACTTCAAACGGTGTGTCATCCCCTTCCTCAGCCTCCGTGCCGACGTAGATGCCCGGCGTGAGTTTAAAGTCGTGCTTTCGGATGTCCTCGATGGTTGCAGTCTTACAAAATCCTGGGATTTCCTGGCGCTCGCCCTCGGCCTCTCGGAAGTGCTGGTAGGTCGCCGCAATCTCGGCGATCTCCTCGTCAGCCAAAGCCCGCAATCGGCGTGTGACCATCCGGCCGCGGCTGCGGGCGTCAATGAACAGGACTTCACCCTTGCGCTTTCGGTAAGGCCCGCTGCCGTCCCGGTTCCTGCTCAGAAACCAGAGGCACACCGGAATCCCCGATCCGAAGAACAGCCGGTCCGGCAGTTGGACGATGCAGTCAACAAAGTCTTCTTCCACCAAAGCAACACGGGCTTGCTTCTCCTCGCTGACGTTCGTGGTCATCGCCCCGTTGGCCATCACGAAGCCCGCAGTGCCGCCGTCCTTCAGATGGTGGAGGAAATGGGCAATCCAGAAGTAATTCGCATTGCCGTCCGTGAGCGTGATCTTCCGGCTGCCAATCTGGAGGCTTTGTCGTCTTTGGCGATTTTGTCCGCGCCCCAGCCCTGCTGGTTGAAAGGCGGATTGGCGACCACGAAGTCAGCCTTGAGCCGGGCGTGTTTGTCGTCGAGCAGCGAGTTGCCCAGGTGCTTGGCCATAAGCGTCCGGCTTTCTCCGTCGTGGTTTTCTGGTCCGCCAAGCGTTCCTGGTGGCGCTCGATGTCGGGCTGGTTGACCACTGCCTCCTGGGTCGCCAACTGGTGCTCCATGCCGCGGATCAAATTGTGCGTCAGATCCGGTGAGTCGTTTGGGAATCGTGAACACGAACTGACGCTGGGCCACTTCGGCGCACACCTCCTCGGCCACCCTCCTTCGCCAAGGCTTCGGAGGGCAGGCCAGTTTGTAAAACGGCGTCTCTTGCGGCTGCCGGGGACGATAAAAACTGACCCCGTCCTTTGCTTCACACACCACAACCCACCTCCCTCAGGAGGCAGGTTATGCTCGCTCACCCACAGTGCGAGCTCCAAATAACCGCACGAGCACGCCGCGTGAACCTGCGCGTCAACTGGTGGTTGGCAAAACCAGAATCGCCAGCCGTCTGCCGTCAAGATTTTGCTGGTAACGAAGGTTTTGGTCGGTCGTGATGAAAGCGTCGAAAGATTTTTCCGGTGCGTCCAGCAAATCGCCGTTGCTCAATTTGGCCCAGCCCATTTCATAGGCGGTGGATACGTCGTGGTTGGGGAAAGTTCGACGCAACGGAGCAGGCGTGCCGTGGTCGAAGAGGATTTGAAGGTGCCGGTGACGGCAGGAACAGGCTGAACGGACTTATCGCTTCCCGTCCTTCACCCGCACGTCGTCCAGCGAAACGATATGCAGCGGGTCAAGGCTCACCCCGTAGCCGTCCTGATCAATCACCAACACCACGTGCTTGCCGAGCGCGATGAAATCCTGATGCGGAATCGGGAATTTCCGTCCATCGGAGAGCCGGATGACAAACGGCCTTTGGTCTTCATGCACCCGCTTGCGAATGTTTTCCACGTTCATGCTCTCTTCCTGCCTTGAAATTACGAGTTCGTCAAGCCGGCAACCGAGCCCCTGATCCTCGCCTAATGATGACGGGACGCTGCGGCAGTGGGCCGAAGTCGTGTTCGTGCCAGGAGACGTCAGCGAGAAGAAGGATAGTAAACCGCCGCGCTATGTGGGTTTGCGGCTGCTCAAGCCGCAAGGGGTTTTGTTTGCCGACGGGAGCGATCGCAAACATCACGCGGTGGTGAGCAATTTGGCCCTGTTAACTGACAACATCATCAGCGCCATCAAGCGTCTGTGCTTTGAGCCGGAACACCGGAGCATTTAGGGCTTAACCGAGGAAATTAGGAGTTACTTTGGAAATGCGCCCACCCTGTTCGACTGATGCGTGCGCTTTGCGGTATTGTCAGGATGTCTGGAACTCTGATTCTTCAACGTGTCGGTCAGGGCGGCCGGGAAACATCAAAAGCAACCCGGCCCTAAGCCGCAGGGGTCCGGGGGCGGTCGCGTCGAATAATCTCGGTCTCGAACCCTTGTTGCTTGGCCGAGTTCACCATCACTTCGACATTGGTCGCTGCCGTCTCAAGTTCGAACTGGAGCCGGGCGACTTTCCCCGAGAAATAATTGAATGGGATCAAGGTAAAAATGGCGATCCCCAGACCAAACGCCGTGGCAATCAATGCCTCGCCGATCCCGCCGCTGACTTTGTCCACCGCAAGGTCGGACTGGCCGACAAATTTGAAGGACGCCATGATCCCCGTGACCGTGCCGAGCAACCCGAGCAGAGGAGCGAGTGTCACGAGGGTGTCCATCACACCAAGGAAGCGCCCCGCCTTTTGGAGCTCCACTCCCGCTGAAACTTGCAGCGCGCCTTGAAGCGACGAGTTATGATGATTCAGACCGTGGTGAACCGTGCGGATGATTGGATCCTGGGAATTCTCTGAGAGGGTTGCCGCAGCCAGAAAATCACCGTTCTCGAGCGCCGCCAGGATTTGTTCGAGACGCTTCGGGTCGCGCTTCATCCTTTCTCGCAACCACCAGATCGTCCTCTCGCCCACCACGGCCACAGCCACGAGGGAAGCGATGGCGATGGGGTACATGATCACCCCCCCTTTCTCGAACACTGTGACAACCACATTGGCAAACATCATAGGCATTTTAATTGAGATTCTGGATTGAGTTCGGCCCCTCGGGTTCCTTCGGAGCTACTGCAGCCGGTATTCCACCGGCACATAATATTGTCTGGGCTCACCCGGCGGCCATTTCCAACGCCTTTTCACATATTGAACCGTGCTGCGGTCAAGCAGGTCCGACCCCGATGTCTGGTGCAGTTTGCTTGTGATCGCGGTGCCATCCGCGTCGATGAGAACCAGGAGGGTCACCGTCCCCTGTTGTCGAAGCCTAAGCGCCTCTATCGGATAATCCGGTTCGGGATAGGAACCCCCGTCAGTGGACCCGCGCCGGCCTCGTCGAAACACGGTGGGCCCGCTCGGTTTCGGAGGTCCGGCGACCACAGGAGGGGGCGTGACCGCCGGGGGACCCGGGGCGGCGCGTTCGACGTTGACGATCTTGACCGGTCCGTCGATGGGGATGGAAAACTGAACCGCAGGCGTGAGGGCGGCAACTGAGGTGGGCTCCGGGGGAGCGATCGTTGTGGGTTCCGGCAACGGTTCCGCAGGGTCCGGGGGTTTGTCCGGCTCCGCTTCCTGCTCTGGCTCTGGCGGTGCCTGCTCCGTGAGCTTCGGCACAAACAGTTCTATGGGAACGAATACGGCTGGGACTGGGGTGGGGGGCTTGAGCACCTCGGGGTTTTGCATCCCCGAAACGCCAAGCAACAGGACGAGGTAACTAATGGAAGCCGCCCAGGCAAACCGTTGCTGCGGATCCTCGTATGCCGAAGGGAGTGACAACCGCATCAATTCATCGCGAAGCAAGTAAGGGCTTCCTTCCGCCCCCCCGTTGTCTGGCGCAGGCGGGCTTCCCTGGTTCGTGTTCCGGCTCTTTTCCATCATAGGTCTCAGGCATACCACTCGCATGGCTTTTTTAATGGCCATCTCGGTGTAACTGAATGCCGGGGTCCCACAGCGCCGACATCTTTAGCATGTATCCTCGTTTCTACCACCACTTTTTTGCCCGGCTTCCCTCACCCCACTCTGCCATTTCAAAAAGGAATTGTCGCGCGACTCCGGGCGGGGCACTCTCTGCGTTTTTGAAGCCATGGAACAGGTGACCCTAGGATTGGTAGGCGGCGGAACGGTGGGCGGTGGTGTGTTTCAAGCACTCGAGCGCAATGGAGCGCTTTTGAGCTTGCGCACCGGCTATAAGTTCCACGTCGCTAAAGTCGTCGTGAGGGACCTGAAAAAGCCGCGTCCAGTGCCGATCCCCTCCGAGCTTCTGGGAACAGACTGGAGGGCCGTGGTTGACGATCCAGCGATCAAGCTGGTTGTGGAATTGATGGGCGGCACCTCCACAGCGCGGCATGTGGTTCGTCGCGCTCTGGAAATCGGCAAGCCGGTGGTCACAGCGAACAAGGCGCTCCTGTCCGCCTACGGTGAGGAACTCTTCGCCCTGGCCCGCAAACACCAAACCAATTTATACTATGAAGCCAGCGTCGCGGGTGGCATCCCGATCATCAAGGTTCTGCGCGAAGGCCTCATCGGCAATCGCATCACCCACCTCTACGGAATCCTAAATGGCACCTGCAATTACATCCTCACCCGCATGAAGCTCGAAGGGCTTGAATTCCAAGAAGTCCTCGATGAAGCCCAACGGCTTGGTTATGCGGAGGCCGATCCCTCGCTGGACATCGATGGCCACGACGCGGCACAAAAGGCCGGGATTCTGGCATCCCTGGCCCATGGGTTTTGGATCAGGCCCGAACAGGTTTCCGCCAGCGGCATCCGCACTATCACGAAGCTCGACATCCAGTTCGCCGGCCAGCTCGGATACACCATCAAACTGCTGGCCAAAGTGAAACAGATAGATCCTGGCACCGGTGCGAACGTCAGGTCGAAGATCCAGGTGTCCGTCAGCCCCACCTTGGTTCCAAACGATCATGTCCTCGCTAGTGTGAACCATGTTTTTAATGCGGTCTTCGTGCGGGGTGATGTGGTCGGCGACACGCTGCTTTACGGCCGCGGCGCGGGCCAGGACGCCACCGCCAGCGCTGTCTTGAGCGATCTGGCTGACGCTGCTTTTGACCTCCGAAATGGCGTCCAAAGCCGCATCCCGCCCTTTGTGTCGCACGAACGGAATAGAGGCATTTTGCCCCTCGCCGATGAGGTTTCTCCCTATTACGTACGACTCACTGTCATTGACAAGCCGGGAACTCTCGCCAAAATCGCCACCCTTTTGGGTCGGGCGAAGATAGGCATCTCTTCCGTCATCCAGCCCGAGGGGCACGTGGGTGAGAGCGTGCCATTAATCTTTATGATTCATGACGCCCGGCATGCTTCCATGACCCGGGCTATGTCGCAAATCGGAAGATTGTCGGTGGTTAGAGCCCCGGCCGTCATGATACCCGTGGAACAATTTTGATGAATGCTTTGGAAAAACCAGCTTCGAGCGCGACGGCATGGCGCGGGGTGATCCACGCTTATGCGTCGTACCTTCCGGTCACTGCGGCAACACCCATCGTCACGCTGAATGAGGGTAACACGCCTCTCATCAAGGTGGACAACTTCGTGAG
Source organism: Akkermansia muciniphila (assembly GCA_945865375.1). Taxonomy (GTDB): domain Bacteria; phylum Verrucomicrobiota; class Verrucomicrobiia; order Limisphaerales; family F1-80-MAGS106; genus F1-80-MAGS106. Next base: position 15,643 of record CAMBEJ010000057.1, read on the forward strand.
GGCGATAGGAGGCGATTTTGAACTTTATCTCAAGTATGAGGGCCTCAACCCCACCTGCTCGTTTAAGGACCGCGGCATGACCCTGGCCGTTTCCAAGGCCAAGGAGCGAGGAGCCAGCGCCGTCATTTGCGCCAGCACAGGCAACACTTCCGCCGCCGCCGCCGCCTACGCCTCGCGGGCTGGCCTGAAATGCGTCGTGATCCTCCCAAACGGAAAAATTGCCATGGGTAAGCTGGCCCAGGCCCTCATGTATGGTGCCACCACCATCGCCATCGAAGGCAATTTCGACGAAGCCCTCCGCATCGTTCGTGAACTCGGGGAAACCGGAAAGGTCGAAGTCGTCAACAGCATCAATCCAGACCGGATCGAAGGACAAAAGACCGCCGCGTTCGAGATCTGCGATGTGCTCGCCAGAGCCCCGGACTTCCATTTTCTGCCAGTCGGCAACGCCGGCAACATCACCGCTTATTGGAAGGGTTTTCGAGAGTACCACCTCGTCGGCAAAGCGGATCGGTTGCCACGTTTGTTTGGTTTTCAGGCGGCCGGAGCCGCCCCGATCGTCGACGGCCACCCCATCGCCGACCCGCAAACCATTGCGACCGCCATCCGCATCGGCAACCCCGCCAGCTGGCAGAGCGCCCTGGATGCCGCCTCTGAATCCCGGGGTCATATTGGCAAGGTGACTGACGACGAAATCCTCCATGCCTACCGTCTGATAGCGCGCAGCGAGGGCGTGTTTGTTGAACCCGCTTGCGCCGCCGCACTCGCCGGCTTGATCCGATGTGTCCATAACAAGCTTATCCCGACCGGTTCCGTGATCACCGCCACCATGACAGGCCACGGTCTCAAAGATCCCGACACCGCCATCCAGAGCGCGGGCATCCAGCCTGTCGTGGTTCGTGCGAACACGGCTGCCGTGATGGAAGTGATTGGGTTGTGAGAATTCAGAATTCAGAATTCAGAATTCAGAATTTGTCGCGAGTCGCGGGACGCCCGCCTGCGAGGAGTTTTGAAGATTTGATCGTCTGGCAAAAGGCGCATCAATTTGTGCTCAGTGTCTATCGGTTCACCGAGCATTTTCCGAGCAAGGAACTCTACGGGCTGACGAGCCAGCTTCGCCGGGCGGCAGTTTCGATTCCCGCGAACATTGCCGAAGGGTTCAAGAAACGCGGCAAACTGGACAAAGCCCGTTTCCTGAACATTGCGCAAGGTTCGCTCGAAGAATGTCGTTATTATCTGATCTTAAGCCGCGATTTGAACTACGGCGACGATTCGGCATTGCTTTCCCTATCGGAGGAAGTCAGCAAGCTTCTGGAAGCATACGCCCGTTCGATTCTAAATTCTGAATTCTAAATCCTGAATTCTTCTTCATGGCTCTCATTGTCCAAAAATTCGGCGGCACTTCGGTCGGCAATACCGACCGGATCAAGAACGTCGCCCGCCGCGTGGCCAAATATCGCGCCAACGGCGACCAACTTGTCGTGGTTGTCTCCGCGATGAGCGGCGTCACGGACGGTCTTATTCGAATGGCTGCGGAGTTGATGCCGCTCCCGAGCGAACGCGAGATGGATATGCTCCTCGCCACAGGCGAGCAGACCACCATTGCCCTGGCCGCCATGGCCCTCCACGCTCTCGGCATCCCCGCTGTCTCCCTGACCGGAGCTCAGGCGGGAATCGTCACCGATGGCGTCCACACGAAGGCAAAAATCAAGAATATCACGCCTAAACAAGTCCATGCTCTCCTAGACTCGGGCAATGTGGTCATCGTTGCGGGCTTCCAGGGGCAGACTTCCGAGGGCGCTATCACCACTCTGGGGCGAGGGGGGTCCGACCTCACGGCGATCGCCCTCGCGGCGGCGTTGAAGGCTGATCTGTGTCAGATTTACACGGATGTGGATGGAGTCTATACTGCCGATCCGCGTCTTGTTCCCGGCGCCATCAAACTGGCTGAGATTTCTTACGATGAAATGTTGGAGCTCGCGAGTTCGGGTGCCAAGGTTATGCAGTCTCGCTCGGTGGAGTTCGCCAAGAAATTCAAAGTTGTGTTCGAGGTTCGGTCCAGTCTCAACGACAACCCAGGTACGATTGTGAAAGAAGAAACTGCAAACATGGAAGACGTCGTGATTCGCGGCGTGAGCTTCGACAAAAACCAAGCCAAGGTGAGTCTCATTGGCGTTCCGGACAAACCTGGCATCGCCGCCAAGGTATTCAAATCCCTGGCTGAGGCCTCGATCAATGTGGATATGATTGTCCAAAACATCAGCCATGGCTCGGGGATGCCCGCTACGGACCTCTCGTTTACCGTGGATAAGCCTGACCTCCTCAAGGCCACACAAGTCATTGCTTCCTTGAGGCAAGAAATAGGGTTCGCGGAGGTGCTTTCAGACGAGAAGATCGGCAAACTGTCCATCGTTGGCGTGGGCATGCGGAGCCACTCCGGTGTTGCCGCCAAGATGTTCGAGACTCTCGCCCGTGAAGCCATCAACATCGACATGATCTCCACAAGCGAGATCAAAATCTCTGTGGTGATCGACCTTGTCAAAGGAGAACTGGCGACGCGCGCTGTTCACGCCGCTTTTTTGGGGCCTCACTAAGATATCTGAGGCGTGTGGCTCAAGCTGCTCGACTGATCTCATGCGCACCATTTACCTAGATTACAATGCCACCACGCCATTGGATCAAGAGGTCCGCAAAGCCATGCTTCCGCTCCTTGAGGATCTGCAGGGCAATCCATCCAGCATCCATCACGTGGGTCGAAAAGCGAGAGCCGTGCTGGACGAGGCGCGATACCGCGTTTCTGCGGTTTGGCGGTGCAAACCGAGTGAGGTGATCTTTACAAGTGGCGGCACGGAATCCAACAATCTGGCGATCCTCGGCACCGCACGCCTCCTGAAATCCAAAGGCAGACACCTCATCACTTCGCAGGTTGAACACCACGCCGTGCTTCACTGCTTTGATTATCTGGAGCGAAAGGAAGGGTTCGAAATCACACGTTTGCCCGTGGATCATGAAGGTTTTCTGGATCCGTTAACGATAGAGAAAGCTATCCGCGCCGATACCGTGCTGGTTTCCGTCATGGCGGCAAACAACGAAGTGGGGACACTCCAGGACGTGGCGGCGATCGGCAAACTGTGCCGGCGCAAGGGGGTCGTTTTCCATACAGATGCCGTTCAATGGTTTGGGAAGGAACCCGTTCCAAGCATCGATTGCTTCCAAGCGGACCTAGTCAGCGTGTGTTGCCACAAATTTCATGGGCCCAAAGGGGCCGGTGCCCTCTTTGTCCGGTCACCACTCCTTCCGGACCCACTTATGCATGGCGGGGGCCACGAAAACGAGCGCCGGGCCGGGACAGAGAACTTGTTGGCTATCTGGGGGTTTATGGAGGCCTTGGAACGTTTCACAGTAACCCCGGTGTTCCCTGGGGTCAGGCTGCGCGAACAGACCCAACACCTACGCCGCGCTTTGGGGGAGAACCCGTATGTTAAAGCCTTGGGACCCAAGGAGAGGCGGCTGACGAACACCGCTGCTTTCACGGTCTCTGGGACGGATAGTTTTGCGCTGCTAGCCGGTTTGGACATCGAAGGGATTTGCGCTTCGAGCGGCTCCGCGTGCGCCGCAGGCTCTTTGGAACCCTCACACGTGGTGCTCGCTATGGGGGCGTCGCGAGAAGCATCGAGGTCCCTGTTGCGGTTCTCTCTAGGGCGCGAGACGACAGAACAGGACATCAGCACCCTCGTGGAGATCTTTCCGCGTATCGTGGACCGTTCGGTGGGTGTCCGAGGATAACCGCAGGCTAGTGGCTTCTTACTGGGACTCGAAGCAACAACCCTGCAAACCCTGTCAATAACCGCTTTGGAAGTGGGCGAGGAGGTGGCAACAACTCCAGCAAACCTCTGCTTGTTGGCTCGGCAAGCCCCGAGACAACGAAGTTATTCACAGGGCGCGGCTTCTGTAACTCCTTGAGGTTTCCTTGACACCGTCAGTTATTTACATTATTCACGGCCCATAATAATAAGAAGGATTGTCTTCTGAAAGAGACTTATTATTAAGCAGCCAATGAAACTCGCGGTTACCAAAGACCAACTATTGACCGGCCTGCAAGCCGTGCAGAATGTGGTGAGCACACGGAGCACGTTACCCGTGCTTTCCAATATTCTTCTCCGAGCCTCTGAAAACCGTCTGGAGATGACAGCGACGGATCTGGACGTGTCCGTGAGTTGCAACGTCGAGGCCAGTGTCTCGCGTGCAGGAGCCTTCACCATACCAGCCAAGCGCTTCTCGGGTATCGTCAGGGAGCTTGCCGGGTTGGAAATCGAGCTGGATGTCGATGAGAAGAGCGCCTGCACCATCACCAGTGGAGGGTCGTATTATAAACTGCTAGGCCTTGCTGCGGAGGAATTTCCAAATCTCCAGGGATTTGCTGAGAAAAGCCGCCTTGTTCTGCCACAGGACAAGGTGCGGACCATGCTTAGGAGGACCAGCTTTGCGGTGTCAACCGACGAAACTCGCCACGTTCTGAACGGTATCTTTTTTAGCATCCGAGATCACAAGATGACGATGGTCGCCACGGACGGCCGTCGGTTGGCCCTTGCGGATGAGGATGTGGATGTGCCGGCGGAGACGGTTTTAGAATTTATTGTTCCCAATAAGGCCATCCTCGAGCTGAGTCGGCTGCTCCAAACCAAAGGCAGTGTGGAGCTTCGGTGCGGTGAGAACCAGATTGCCTTTCTCATGAACGATGACCGAGGGTTTTCCGTGCTCCTGACTTCCAAGTTGGTCGAGGGAAATTATCCGAACTACCGGCAGGTCATCCCTGGTGAGGCGGCTGAGAGGGTCACTTTAGCCAGAGAAGAATTTTTGTCCGCGTTGCGCCGCGCTGAAATCATGACCAGCGACAAGAGTAATTCAGTCAAATTGAACTTCACCCGTAACAATCTCACCATCACAGCTAATACGGCTGACATCGGCGAAGTCAGGGAGACGTTGGCCATCAATTACAAAGGGAAAGATGTCAGCATCGCGTTCAACCCAGCTTACTTGATGGATCCTCTGAAGGCGGTTGAAACGGACGAGGTGTTTTTCGATCTTACAGATGACCTCAGTCCAGGTGTTGTCAAGATCAACGGACCCTTCCTTTACGTCATCATGCCAATGCGGACCACTTGAATAAGGGAGCAGGGGTGGAAGAGTCGTTCGTGTTCCGGGAGGTCAACGATGCCTCAACGGAAACGCCGCGCTCCTGGGTTGCAGTTCATGGAGAGAGCCCCGGTTGAGAGCTACGGTTCGACAGTCACAGGCATTCCGGCCCAGACCATAGGCAGGAGCCGTTCCACGTTCCAGTTTGACAGCCGAAAACAGCCTCGCGACTCGGTGCGGCCTATGGTTTCGGGTTTGGCTGTTCCATGGATCCCGTAGCCCGATCTGTCCAAACCTATCCATCCCACCCCGACAGGATTGTTGGGTCCGGCAGGGATGATAAAAGGCCCCTGCCCGCGTTGGCTCTCGGGCGACTCCGGAAAGAGAGCCGGGTTGAATTTGTAGTTCGGATTTCCCACTTTTGAGATCACTTTCAAGCGCCCTATGGGCCGCTTCTCCACCAACCGCGCGATGCTGCATGGAAAATGCGCCATCAGGACCGACCCGCTGTCAAACACTTCCAGGGTTTTTTCCCCCAAGCGTATTCGGATTGAGGCGGCTTTTAGCGTGGTCGGAACCGGATCGACGTTCGGAATTCGAACAACCCAGCTTGGGCCGGCGGAGCTCAGGTCGACTCCCGGGTTGAGTTGCCGGACGAAATCAGGTCTCGCATGACCCAATTCTGACACCATTTCCAGGATTGTTTCGTAATCAAGTCTGTCTTGCCGGGATTTCTCAGTCCAGGAAGCCCCTGTTTTGCGCAATCTGCCGACGTCCGCTTGGGTGACGACATACGATCGAGTGGAGGGTTCGGACAACAGCAAGGATTGCGCGGTCAGGCTGTCCAGATCGCCTGTTTGGGGAATGTGGCTCTTCCGCTGGAAAGCCCTGAGGGCGGCCCGGCTCTGGGGACCGAGCACCCCATCGATGGAGCCAGGAGAGAATCCTATCCGGTCGAGGGCAAGCTGCGCCTCGAAGGCATTCGAGGCGGGTCGGCGTCCCTGGCTGTCGAGCTCAGCGACTTTCGGCGATAGCGGCAGCGGTGGTTTGAACGGAGGCTGGTTGGAAGACTGCGAAAGGGGACCCGGGACAGGTTTTATGGCCGACCCTTCGATTGTCCCCTTGGGTATGGGAGCGGCATTGGTTTGCTGTATCGGCTGCGGAGCCAGTGGGTTTTGGCCGGGGATGAAATCGGATCGCCAGATCAGCCAGGCCAGGCCGGACGCCAGACCCACGGCGAGCACCCAGTAGAGAAGGGTGCCCGGGCTTCCCTTCTCATTCTGCAGCCGAAACTTTTTGCGACCTTTCACGCCCTAGAAAAACGGGCGTGATGCTGCAAATCTTTTACCCGCTCCGCAAGCAGCGAATGAGGGTTGCTCGGCTCAGCAGTGCATTCCGAAGTGGTCGGTAAAGTGGCAGAGCCGTCTCGGCTCTGCTCGGAACAGCGGCGGGACGCCGAGGCCGCTTTAGGAGCGTCGTCGCCTTGGGTTGTGGTTGATTGAAGCTTCTGGGTCGCGTATGAGGTCACCATGTTTCGCATTGGTTTGGCCCTGACGTTGATCGCGACCGCCTTGGTCTCGAGCTTGGAGGGCCAACCTGGGGGCTTCGCGGCGGGCAAGTTTTTTTTAAATATTCGCCTCGGTGAAGACCCTGCGATACTGCCACCTCCGTGGCGTGCTCAGGCTGAACCGCATATCGCTCGGAGCCCGCTTAACCCACGGATCCTGCTCGCGACGTTTCAAGACGGACGTGCTTCGGACAGCGACGGTGGAGCCTTCGGTTGCGGTTACGGAATCAGCGTTGATGGCGGATTCACGTGGTCGCGAAAGCTCGTCCCCTCTTTGACTGAAGGGGTGGACCGAGGCCTGTTTCGCCGCGCCACGGACCCTGTTGCCGCCTTCGATGGCAGCGGGAATCTATTTCTCTGCACCCTGGGACTCTCAGGCACGGGCACAAATGAGACGGGGCGGATTGTTTTGAGCACAGCCACTGGCCCGGGCGATTTGTTTGGACCGCCCCAGTCCATCTTCGGCAGCGATGATCCCACCTTGTTTCCAGATAAGTGTTGGATTGCGGTGAACGCGTTTCCAGGGACTCCGAACGCGGGTCGTTTGCTGGCGAGTTACACCCGGTTTTCGCTGTCCTCCGACGGACAAAATGCTTTCGGGACACCGATTCAGGTGACGCACAGCGATGATGCCGGAAAGACCTGGTCCGTCCCGAAAAGTGTCAGTCCGGAATTCTGTCAGGGCTCAATTCCGGTATTCCTTCCGAACGGAACCCTCGTGGTGGGCTATTGGAATTATTTTGTCACCGGCTCAGTTCGGGCTCTGCAACAGCCGGAGGTGGTGGTCTCGAAAGATGGGGGAACGACATTTTCAGGACCTCGGCCGGTGGGAGTGGTGTCGCCGCATGACGACGGCGTTGCCAGAACTGGAAGCAACCTGATTTCCCTCGCAATCGACTCTCAGCGTGGAATGTTGTTCCTGGCTTGTCAGGGGCGGATCGGAGGTGTGCCCGGTATCCTTTTTAGCAGGTCTGTGGATTTAGGGACGACCTGGACCCCCCTGCTACGGGTCAATGACACGCCCAACGCTGCGTCCGTTTTCAATCCAGCCATTGGGGTTTCACCAGATGGCCAGCATGTGACCGTGTTGTTTTATGACAAACGGCACAGCGAGGTCACGGGCCAGTTCGTGGATGCCTACCTCGCCGAGTCCTTCGACAGCGGGACGACGTGGGAACCGAACCGTCGTCTGAGCACTGTGTCCTCGGACCTTCGGAAGGCGCCATTAACGCCCCGCGGCAGGATGCTGGGCGATTACCAGGGCATCGTGGGATCGGTCGGGATGAAGATTCCAGCCATTGCCCTCTGGATCGATACGCGTGACGAAACGCCGGATCCTTACTGCGCACCGATCGAACGTCAGAAGGGCGCGACCTTTGAAACCTGGAAACGGCTGCGTGCTGGGAGGCCTGGCTTGACGGACACCGCGGCTCTGGAGGACGCCGCCGACCCCGATGCCGACGGCTTTTCAAACCTGGTGGAGTATGCTTTGGGTTTGGAACCCGACGCGCCGGATCCGGCTCCGGTATTTCGCGTGGAAGCGGGGTCCCCCGGTGGTCGTCGGTTCGTCAGCGTGGGCTACCAGCGGATGAACGCTGCGCGGGATGTTCAGGCGACCTGGCAGGGGTCGGAGGATCTGGCGCATTGGGCGGAAGCCAGGCCCTTCTCGGAGGAGACTTCGGATGGTTCGCGCTTGTTCCTGGAGGAGGCCGTGGCCACATTCGAAGTGTCTCCCGGATCGATGTCCAGGTTCTACCGGCTGCGTGTTGCCCGTAAGTGACACTTGCCAATCGACGACTCAACCGGCTTACTTTGGCCTCGATGAATTTAGAACTGCTTGCGAAGGCCAAGTCTCTTGGTTTCTCGGACTGCCAGATTGCTCACCTGACGCGGCAATCCGAGGATGCTGTGCGGGCTGAGCGCAAGCGAGTCGGGCTCCTGCCAAGCTACCGGCTCGTGGACACCTGCGCCGCCGAGTTTGAGGCGTACACGCCTTATTATTATTCGACCTATGACAGAGGGGATGACGAGATTCGAGTTACTCCGACGCGGAAAGTGATGATCTTGGGTGGCGGGCCGAACCGAATTGGTCAGGGGATCGAGTTTGATTATTGCTGTGTTCACGCGGCTTTTGCTCTGAAAGAGGATGGTTTTGAAACCTTGATGGTGAACTCTAACCCCGAGACCGTCTCGACGGACTACGACACCAGCGACAAGCTATTCTTCGAGCCGCTGACGCTCGAGGACGTGCTGCACATCTACGAGCGAGAGGCTTGCTGGGGCGTCATCGCCCAATTCGGCGGTCAGACGCCACTCAACCTCGCGTTGAGCCTCCAGAAAAACGGGGTTAACATCATTGGGACCTCACCGCAGAGCATCGAGATCGCCGAGGACCGGGAGCTATTCTCCGCGATGCTCCGGAGGCTCGGAATACCGCAGCCGCCCAACGGTCTCGCAACGAATGAATGCGAAGCGTTGGCTGCAGCCGAGAAGGTGGGATACCCTGTGCTCGTGCGCCCCTCGTTCGTGCTGGGCGGCCGCGCCATGCAGATCGTTTATGCTCCTCCCGAGCTTTCCTACTACATGCGATTTGCGGTGGAAGCTTCCCCCGAACGTCCTGTGTTGGTGGACAAATTTCTGGAGGATGCCACCGAGGTCGATGTGGACTGCATCGCGGATGTGGGGTTGTTCGCGGAACCGGGTGAGGGCACGGTCGTCATCGGAGGAGTTTTGGAACATATCGAGTTTGCGGGAGTTCATTCCGGGGACGCCACGATGGTTCTGCCCCCGCACACGCTCTCGGCGTCGGTCATCGAAACCATCAGGCAGCACACCCATGCCATGGCCCGGGAGTTGAAGGTGGTGGGGCTGATGAATGTGCAGTATGCGGTGAAAGGCGATGTGGTTTATGTGCTGGAAGTGAACCCTCGCGCCTCCCGCACCATTCCTTTTGTCAGCAAGGCCATCGGTGTTCCGCTGGCGAAGCTGGCCGCCAAGGTCATGGCTGGTAAAACCCTGGTTCAGCTTGGGTTCACTCAAGAAATCTGGCCTCCCTATTGGGCGGTCAAGGAGTCCGTGTTCCCCTTCAATCGTTTCCATGGACAGGACATCTTGCTCTCCCCGGAAATGCGTTCGACGGGCGAGGTGATGGGCCTCGATTTGGATCTCGGGATCGCTTACGCGAAGTCGCAGATGGCAGCGAACGCGCCATTGCCTTTGAAAGGCCGGGTGTTCATCAGCGTGAGCGACGCCCACAAAGATCAGGCGGCGGAAGTGGCCCGGCTTTTTACGGATCTGGGCTTTGAACTGGTGGCCACTTCGGGAACTGCGGCCGTTCTTGAAAAGGCGGGCCTGAAAGTGGAGCGCGTTTATAAACTGGCTGAGGGGCGTCCAAATGCCTTGGATTTGATCAAGAACCGCGAAGTGACGCTTGTCATCAACACCCCTTCGGGCCAAGTGCCGCGAGAGGACGAGGTGAAGATCCGGACGACAGCGGTCTATACCGGCACGAGCATCATGACCACGCTCAGCGGGGCCCGCGCGGCGGCCTTGGGCATCGCCGCCCTCAAACGCCACGGGTACGGCGTGAAAACGATTCAAGAATACCATTGAGCACAATTTTGACGTGAATCGAGGCCGTGAACCTGCTTCAAAGCCCACGGTGGCAGCGGCGTCTCGCCGCTGAAGCAGAGGTAAGACGCTTCGACCACTCCGCTGGGTCATGCAAAGCCTCCAAACCCGCTTCCGACTAGCATTGGAACCATGAACGGCTCCGACGTGGGGCAGACCGGAAGCCCGCCCGAACGGGCAGACAGGATTTCTACCTTGCCAGGTTCATGGACTATGACCGGGCTTGTTTGTGTATCCTTGCTGCTGATCTCCTGCGATGACGGGCGCTCGGTTGCCAACCTAAAAAACAGCCCGGCTTCCGGCTTGGGGGCTCCGGGTTCCCGACCCATACTCCCTCAAATGGGGCTTGATGAGGCCATCGGCGCGCTCAGGGTTGGGCCCCCTTCCATTGCGCGGCCTGTTTTTCTTCATGATGGGCCAGGGGGCTTGTGCGTGATGACGGAGAGAACCCGGCTTGCCAGTGGGAGCCGGTCGGATCCCGCCGTGATCGCTTCGCTCAAGGGGTTCGAAAAGGTGGGGATCGATGCGGTCGCGCGGCTGTTTCAGGAAACCGATCCGACCGCCCATGCTGCGGCAGCCATGGCTTTGGCGGAGCTGGATTCCGAATCGTCCTCGACGCTCGAGCGCCTGCAGACTCTTCTGGTTGCGCCGGTCAACCCTGTTGTTCGGGCCTATGCGGCGAACGCGTTTGTTTTTTTGGGTGTTCGAGCCATTCCCATCCTGACCCAGCATCTTGAAGGGGCCGATGCCGAGATCAATCAGAGCGCCGCGTTCGCGCTCGGCTTAATAGGTTCGGCAGCGTCTTCCGCTGCGAAGCCCCTGGCGCGCGCCCTTGAATCGAGCCGAGCGGACGCCGGGGGGCACAACCACGTGGGCGCGGCTTGCGCTTTTGCCCTGCGACGGATCGGGTTACGGGGGCTGGGCGAGACCTTGGCCGTCTTGAAGCGGAGCACGGCTCCTTGCGCCGCGATGGCGGCTTCGGCCGTCCTGATTCCGCTGGATCGAAAGGAGGCTGCGGAAGCCGCTGTCCTCATCGCGGGCTCCGTGGACGGTGCCACCTCGGAAGCACGGGTGTTGTTGGGGGAGTTGTTGTCGAAGTTCCCCGGGGCCGGAGCGGAGGTTCGCTCCGCGCTGGGATTGCTTTTGACGGACCCCCTTCCCAGGGTAAGGCTCGCGGGTGGCTTGGCTTGGGCTCGCACCCAGGCGGACCCCGAGGCAGGCATTCTCCTGTTGACGTCGTTGCTCGGAGATTCGTCGGCCTCCGTCCGGAGGGGCGCGGCTGCCACGCTTGGGCAGTTGGGGACTCGATCCGCTTCCTCCGTTCAACGGCTGCTGGAAATGCTTCAGGACGAAGGGTCGGAGGTGAGGGCTGCTGCGGCAACCGCTTTGATCGAGATCCAACCCGATCCAGCGGCTCTTCTCACACCGTTGGCCCGGTTGTTGTCGGACAAGGATCGACTTGTGTCTGATGCTGCGGCTCGCGCGTTGGCGAAGGTCGGGCAGCTCGCGTTACCCGTCCTGGCAACGTCGTTGAAGGATGCCTCCCCGGAGGCGCGGCGCGGCGGTGCCGTGGCGTTAGGCCAGCTTCACGGGGTTCCAGGCGCCGTTGCCGCTTTGATCGGGGCGGTTGCCGATCAGTCTGTGGATGTCCGGCGTGTCGTGGTTTCCGCTCTGCGCCGACAAGCTGAAAGGCCTCTCGATGGTCGCGGAAAGCGGGGAATTTCTCCTGCGTTGGCGGCCGTTCCAGTGCTGTTGGAATGTTTGAAAGACGAGGATGGCATCGTGCGCGAGGAAGCGGCAGGGGCGATTGGAAATGTGGGGCCTGGAGCACGTTCTGCGGCGGCGGCTTTGCTCGCGCGTCTCAAGGACGGCAACGGAAGGGTCCGCAGGGCAGCCGCCTTGGCATTGGAGGAAGTGGGTTATCAGACCCCTGAAGTCGTTCCGGTTCTTGTGGAGGTCATGAACGATCCCGGCTTGTCGGAGGCGGTTCGCGAGCGTGCGGCGCGGATGCTGTTTGAAATCGATCCGGAGGCAGCGCGTGGGCCTTCGAGGCGTTGATCGGATGTCAATATACCGTTCCGCCCCCGACCAAAATACCATGATGTACGGATAGGAAAACGGAGGTGCCTGGGCTTTATTCTTCACATATGAAGCCCGTGCAAATAACGATTTCGGCGCAAAACTGGACTGAGAGTTCTTGGTCGTTCGGTGAGATCCCCGTGGTGCGATCCAATTCGAAGACACCCGTTCCAGATCGGGCGGGGTCGTTGTCGTTTTTCGAAAGGAATTCGGCGAACCCTGCCGCATCGTCGAAGCACGCCAGGCAACCCCGGCCCCGAGTCATCAAATGCGGTGAGGGCAGTTTTCTGTAAAACAGTTGCCGGTCGCATTTTTCCTTCGCTCAACGGTTCGAGTGTTGTCAGCATTCGGCAATGCCTAGTCTTAGGAATCTTGAATTCGCGTTTTCGTCCAAGGAGGAGGCCGTCGGTGACGGTTGCCCAGATGACCTCCCCTTGTCCCCCCCTTGTGGTGGGCGGCCGTCGCCGACGGTCGCAGCGCCCCCGTTTGACCAGCAATTGACAGCCTTCAACGAGCATGGGGAGGCGACCCGTGTCACCCTCACCCAGGCGGGATCGTCCGGGGGCGGCAAAATTGAAGTGGCGACCTACGTCAACGAGTTTTGGACCGCTCGTCAGCGGCAGGCAAACTCGTTGCATGAAGTGTCTTATCGCGCGTGTTTCAAGCCGCAGCTACCTCGCTTTTTTATCGAGCGACTGACGGAGCCCGGGGATTGGGTTTACGATCCCTTCATGGGGCGCGGCACGACGCCCTTGGAAGCCGCTCTAATGGGCCGGGTGCCAGTGGGTTGTGACGTCAACCCTTTGAGCGTCTTGTTGACCAAACCCCGGCTGAATCCTCCCGCCCAAAAGCAGGTGGCCGACCGCCTCTCGGAAATCGATCTGACGGACTCTGAAGCGGCTCCTGAGGATTTGCTGGTGTTCTTTCATCCAGAGACGTTGGGCGCGATTGCAGCGCTCCGCCGGTATTTTCGCCGCCGTCTGGAAACGGGACAGCTTGATTCCATTGATGCGTGGATAAGGCTCGTCGCGCTGAACCGGTTGACGGGGCATTCGAAGGGATTCTTTTCAGTCTATACGCTGCCTCCGAACCAGGCGGTCTCGGTCAAATCACAGCGCAGGATCAACGAACGACGGGGCCAAGTCCCTGATCGCCGTGATGTCCGGGCTGTGATCCTCAAAAAATCCCGGCTGTTGATGTCCGAATGCGGCTTGGATCTTCGGCGCACGCTGGGCCTTGTGGAGAACCAGGCGTTGCTGATCACCGCGTCAGCCGATCGCACACCGCAGATCCTTTCGAACTCCGTATCGCTTGTGGTGACATCGCCGCCATTCCTGAAAGTCGTTCAGTACGAGCAGGATAATTGGTTGCGATGCTGGTTCGCTGAGATCGACCCCGCCTCTGTTGCGATCACCATGAGCTCCAGTGTGTCGGCCTGGAGCGAGGTGATGACAAGCGTCTTCCACGAGCTGGCGCGGGTTTTGAAGCCTGGAGGGCATGTGGCCTTCGAGGTGGGCGAAGTCCAGAAGGGAACTGTGAGGCTCGAGGAGGCGGTGATTCCCTGTGGCCTGAGCGCGGGTCTCGAGCCCCGGTTGGTCATGATCAACGATCAGGAGTTTACAAAGACCGCGAATTGCTGGGGTGTTGGCAACAACGCGAAAGGCACCAACACCAATCGCATCGTCCTGTTCCAAAAGTGAGCTTTGAACTCGAGCGGTTGCGAGCTGGGGTGTTCGCCCTTGCTGGCAGAGGGGTGTTCGTAGGCACTTCCTCATGGAAGTACGCGGGGTGGCGGGGAATGTTGTACGACATGGCCCGCTATGTCTATCGGAGCAAGTTTTCGGAGGCACGATTCGAGCGCCGTTGTCTCTTGGAGTACGCCGAGGTGTTCAGCACGGTGTGTGTGGACGCCGCGTATTACAAATTCCCGGGGAGGTCCTATCTCCAAGGCCTGGCATCCCAAGTTCCGGAAGACTTTCTATTCGGATTCAAGGTGACCGATGCCATCACACTGAAGCGATTCCCGAACCTGCCGCGTTTCGGGGAGAAAGCTGGAAAGCCAAACCCGGATTTTCTGAATGCGGAACTGTTTGCAACATCGTTCCTGGCACCCTGCGAGGAGTTCCGGAAGCAGATAGGGATACTGATGTTTGAGTTTTCCCATTTTCATGCTACGGACTACCCCCGGGGTCGGGAGTTCGTCGCGGCGTTAGACCAGTTTCTCGCGGCCATTCCACAGGGTTGGCCGTATGGGGTGGAGATCCGGAACAAAAGTTTTCTGCACCCGGAATATTTCGCGGTCCTTGAGAAGCACGGCGTGACTCATGTATTCACAAGCTGGGAGGGCATGCCGCCCATCGATGAACAGATTGTCATGCCAGGAAGTTTCACCACTGCGGACAGGGTGGCCGCTCGTTTGCTCTTGCGACCGGGTCGTGGCTACGCTCAAGCGGTTGAGATGTTCAGTCCCTACGCCGAGTTGAGGGACCCGTATCCAGAGGTCCGGCAGGCCGGAGCCCGGCTGATCTCTGCCGGGGCTCGGTCCCCCACCCAACCGAAGCGCACGTTTGTGTTTGTGAACAATCGGCTTGAGGGGAATGCGCTGCACACCATTCAAGCCATGATCGAACTGGCTCAGACAACCCTGCCGCCCAGCTGACCGGAGTGTGGAACCAAGGGTTGACGCGCGCCTTTGCGGGCCGATGATTGAGTTCATTATGTCACCCGTCGTCGATCTGCTACTGGAACTGATTGCTCTGCCCAGCATCAACCCTGCTTTCCTGGAAGGACGCCCGCAGTTGACCGGGGAGAAACGGGTGTCCGATTTGCTTGAATGCTGGTGCAAAAAGGCCGGGATGGATGTCGCGACCCGCTTGGTTCTGCCAGGCCGCCATAACCTGTTCGCCAGCCTCGCGCCTCCGTTGAAACCCACGGGGCGTGTGGTCCTGGCTCCACACCTCGATACAGCCAACATCCAAAGCGAAGACCTGCTGACGCCTCGTGTCGAGGGGGAACGGATTTATGGGCGTGGCGCTTGCGACACAAAAGGGTGCGTCGCGGCCATGCTCACCGCCATGGCTCGCGTGGCGCGAGGGGGTGTGAGGCCCGAACGAACAGAGATCGTTTTTCTAGGATTGGTGGATGAAGAGAGTGGCCAGGAGGGCTCGCGGGCGGTGGCGGCATCCGGATGGAAGGCGGATCTGGCGATCGTGGGAGAACCGACCCGGCTGAAAGTCGTGACCGCGCACAAGGGGGATGTCTGGCTCTACGTGGACACCCGTGGCAAGGCCGCGCACGGTTCGCGTCCCGAGCTTGGCAGGAACGCCATTGAGGAGATGGCACGGGTGGTGGCGGCCCTTGGGGGACCGTACGCGTCGAAGCTTCGGGCCAAGCGCCATCGGCTCTTGGGTTCGGGAACCATCAACGTGGGCACCATTCAGGGAGGCAATCAGCCGAATATCGTCCCGGATAGCTGCCGGATTTCCATCGATCGCAGGACGCTCCCCGGCGAAGATGAAAAAACGGTCGCCAGGGAGCTACGCGCCCTGTTCCGAGCACGCGGAATTCGAGCCTCACTCTCAAACATGCGGGGCGGTTCTTGTGTTGCTTTGGAGACGGACACTGCCCTTCCCTTTGTGCGTGATTTTATGAAAGCTGCGAGGCAGCGTCGGCCTTGCGGTGTGGATTATTTCTGTGATGCGGCAGTCCTCTCATCCGGCGGCATCCCCAGCGTCGTGTTCGGTCCGGGGGACATTGCCCAGGCGCACACAGCCAACGAGTGGATCGCCACGGACTCCCTCGAGACCGGCACGGACCTCCTCGAAGCGTTTCTCCGAACCTTGTCTTGAACCAGACGAATCTAAACCTCAGAATCAATCATGGCCTTTCAGTTCCACCGGTTTCGGAGCAAGTGTTCCTCGGACTCGGAAATGCGTGCTTTTATTGCGACCCTCCTCCAGTGGTTCCTTCCATCGGCGCTTGGACGTTGCGCATCACGAGTCGTGGTAGGGATCCTCGGGATCTTACATCCGGTGCTTGTGACAACAGGGGTCGAGTTTGCTTGACCCAAGCCCTCCCAGAATGAATTCATGGTGGCGCGATGAGATGCGGCAAACGGGTTGCCGCACAACTGGGTGCAATGCTTCACGGAGACACGGGAGGGATACCTCTGGATTGGAACACGGTACGGATTAGCGCGGTTCGACGGAGTGAAATTTGAACCTAAAAACTGCGATTGAAATGGCCACAAAAGAGCACAAAGATCCCAAAGAGAAGGGCTTCAGGGGTCAAGGTCAACGAAGAGTTGCTCACCCAGCGAGTGAATGATGAAGCCGAGAGATTCCTTTCAGAACTCATTCTCTCTGCGTTCTTTGAGTTCTTTCGTGGCTAAATCAACTGCCGGATTTA
>CAMBEJ010000058.1 GCA_945865375.1 Akkermansia muciniphila
GCCTTGGCGAAGGAGGGGGCGACTGCCATTGGGGCTGGGATCCAGGGGCGGCACTCGCAGACTCGTTTGCCCCTGGCTAAGCTCCTTCAACCCTCTCGGGTCATCCCAACTCCGAAACCTTTGCATTCCACTCAAAACAGCGAAGAACCAATGAATACAAGGTTGTGAGTGGTGTTCTTGCATTTTGGAATGAGTGGTTCCAATTTTCATGAATGATTGAGAGGTCCGAGTGACAGACAATCAGTATTCTCCTACTTTGCTTTGGCTGCCGGGATGCGTTCAATCCGGGTAACGTGCAGGATGGAAATCTGCTTTACGAAATCCTCCGGCGCTTTGGTGGACTTTGCCGCGACGCCAACAAAAACCGTTGAACCAAAAGCCCAGGCAAACTCCGGGTGAGGCACCTCGTGGTTGGAGCTGTCCGACAGAAACAAGCGGAATGGTTTGAACGGTGTGGCTTGCAGGTATTCGCGAATTTGTCGGGCCGTAATCATGGGTCATGGATACCCGTTTCACGCGGCCGATGCAAGAGCCCGCAACATTTCCTAGACATCGCCATGCTGCTCCGATCAAACTGGGGAACATCGATTGTATGTCCCTGGCGACCCCAATTTTGATGCTGCCCCTTCGCGACCTTGCATGAGCCCCGTTGACGGCATATGCTTCGTTCAAAATCGCAGATCTAAAAGTGCAGATCGCAAATCAAATTCCTCCCGCCTATGGAAACCGAACTCAGATACAGATGAACCACGCTCGAAGATAACATGAGGCAGGGTTTAAGCCTCGGCACCGGACTCATGGCGGTCGTGTCGTTGCTTCCTGAAACAACCCGTCTGGAGATGGATCCGGTGAAGTCATTGGTAAAAACGATGCTGCAGGACAGATCGGACGCGGTGGCGTTGGAGATAAAGGCGAACAAGTTCGTTGACCAGATCTTCGACCACGCAAGATCATAGAGGAAGAGCTCCGCGCCCCCTTGATGAGGAGTCACCGGGTTAGCCTGCGCTCAAGCCAGGCAATGGTAGGGATCAGCATGGCCACAGCGGGCGCGGCTTTTCGCTGTAGGGCCCACATCTCGACATTCGACAATTGCCATGGAGACCAGATCACGGAGAGCGAGGTTGAACAAGAACGGTTAACAAGCCTGCCAATTGTCGAAGGTCGAGATGACCCCGGCTGGCATGCTCAACTGGGTTATGCCGCGTGGCCGCTTAGAACATCGGCGTTTCCTGGAAAACCGTAAGATCCGATGATTGCCCACGCCGCATAAATCGAGTGATCTCACTCCTCTGGCACTTGTTGCCCGAGGGAAAACGAGATCACAATGAACAACAAGCATAATGGCACAAATCATCACCTTACCTGCGACATCCTCGCAGCCGAAATTGACCCTTGTATTGCCGGTCTGAAGATTGCGGGTTACGCGGCCAACACGCTCTGCGCGAAACGTGCAGCCATTCGACGATTCGTCAGTTGGCGACAACGCCTAAAACCTCCAGGTAAGGAGCCCGACGAATCAGAGGTGACTGAGTTCATGGCGAACTCATCTCAGCTTGGGCCAAAGCACCGCAGCCTCGCCTCCACGGCTTTATCGGCTTTCTTGGAGCACCTACGCAGCCGCAAGCTGATCACGACCTGCGCCCCCAAAGCTCCAAAGACGCCCAGTTCAGTGCTGGAAGGGCGTTACGCCAACTTCCTCCGCGACGAGAAAGGGTTGGCGGAGCGATCGCTCATGGTCTACCTGCCGTTGGTTCCGGATCTGCTCGGCTATTTGACGAAGGATCACGGCAACGCTTCGGTCCGCCGGCTCAATGCCAGCATACTGCGCACATTTCTGCTCGAGCGTGCGCGGGACCGATCCAGCGAGCGTGTCCGACTGCTGGCCACGCCGGATCGGGCGACTGCGACCGGCCGGCGCGATTATGCGATCCTGCTTTTGCTGGCCAAACTGGGTCTCCGATCCAGCGAAGTCCTTTCCCTTGAACTGGGGGACATCCGCTGGAGGACTGGTGAGATTCTGATTCGAGGCAAAGGCAACCGAAAGGATCTCCTTCCACTGCCACGGGACGTTGGAGCTGCGATCGCCAGGCATCTCCGTTTGGATCGCGGCGTGCGGCCCACGCAGCGCATTTTCTTGCGCACGTATGCCCCTCGTGTGCCGCTGACCGGACCCGCGAGCATCGGCCATATCGTGCGCCGAGCCTTGGTGCAGGCGGGTGTCGAGCGGCCTTCCCGGATTGCCGCCCACCTGTTTCGCCACACCCTGGCCAGCCGAATGCTCCAGCAGGGAGCCAATCTCCGGGATATTTCGGAGGTGCTTCGCCATCGCACTCCCAGCACCACCGAGATTTACGCCAAGATCGATCTGCGGTCGCTTCATGAAGTGGTTCGCCCTTGGCCCGGGGGGGGGGAGGTGCGCAATGAAATCTCTTCATCGCCACTTGACCGAATACGTCGCGGCTCGACGCGCTCTTGGCACACGACTTGAGGAACCTGCCCAAACGCTCCGCCAGTTTGTCAGGTTTCTGGCTCGCAAGCGGGCTCGTTTCATTACGATATCCCTCGCTCTGGAATGGTCCCAGCAACCCCAGGGCGTCCAGCGTGCCACCTGGGCTCGAAAACTGTCCATGGTTCGTCAGTTTGCTCGCTGGATGAGTGTCAGCGACCCCCGTCATCAGGTCCCACTTCGTCGGCTGTTGGAAGTCCGCCACCGTCGAGGTAAGCCGCACATCTACAGTGAGGAGCAGATCTCCCGGTTGATGGCGGAAGCCGCCCAGTTGAAATCACGCACGGGAATCAAGGCGTTGACGCTGGAGACCCTGCTTGGTTTGCTGGCTGCCACGGGATTGCGGCCCGGCGAAGCCGCAGCTTTGGAGATTGGCGACGTCGATCTGAAGGGGCAACTCCTGATCATTCGGGAGTCGAAGTTTGGCAAGTCGCGACAGGTGCCGATCCACTCCTCGACAGTCGCAGCCCTCAACCGCTACGCCCGCGAGCGCGATCAGATCTTTCGCCCTCCAGGCTGTTCATCCTTCCTTGTTTCGGACTGCGGCACCGCTTCGGATCTGGGCACCGTCCGGAAGTGGTTCTGCAAAATCTCAAGGGCTTGCGGGTTAAGGGAGAAGGTGCAAGGCCACCGATGCGGCCGAGGTCCACGTCTGCAGGATCTTCGCCACACCTTCGCTACCAGGCGCTTGGTGGAATGGTATCAGGCCGGCTGCGATGTCGCCCTTCAGATGCCCAAACTGGCCACGTACTTATGGCATTCGTCGGTGGGATGCACGTATTGGTACATCGAAGCGGTTCCTGAACTGCTGGAACTGGCAACGGACTTCCAACTCACTCCCAAGCATGGAGGGCGACCATGACTGCCCCGAATTTGGCCGGACATCTGCAACGGTTCTTCACCGAGCGATTGCTGGGGCAATTGGGAGCCAGTCCGCACACCGTCGCCAGCTATCGAGACACCTTCCGGCTGTTGCTCAAGTTCGCCACCAAGCATCACCGGCGCCAAGCCAGCGACCTGAAGGTGGAGAACCTGGATGCCAAGCTGGTGGGCTCGTTCCTTCAGCATCTGGAGCGCGACCGCCGCAACAGCGTTCGCAGTCGAAACTGTCGTCTGAGCGCCATCCACGCTTTCTTTGCGTCTGTTTGCCTCAACGAACCTGGAATTGCGGGCCATTGCCAGCGTGTGCTGGCGATCCCTTGTAAGAGGTTTGAACGAGGACCCGTGGAGTTCCTGACCACCGAGGAAACCACCGCACTTTTGAAGGCGCCAGACGCGACGACATGGCGGGGGCGGCGAGATCAACTCTTGCTGCAACTTGCGGTGCAGACTGGCCTTCGGAACTCGGAGTTGACCGGACTGCGACGACAGGACGTCCAATTGGGGCCTGGAGCGCACGTCCGCTGCCTTGGGAAAGGGCGCAAGGCACGCTGTACTCCTTTGCGATCGGATGTTGCCGCAGCCCTGTCCCGGTGGCTGGCGGAACAACCTCAGGACCCGACAACGCCGGTCTTTCCGGCCTCAAGTGGCATGCCCATGAGTTCGGACGCCCTCCAGAGGATGGTTACTCGCCATATCAGCACCGCTGGAGGAAGGTGTCCATCCCTGCAGAGAAAAAAAGTGACCCCACATACGCTACGGCACACCACCGCAATGGATCTGCTCCATCGCGGAGTCGATATCACCGTGATTGCGCTTTGGCTGGGCCACGAGTCAATCCAAACCACTCAAATCTACATTCATGCCGACATTGCCATGAAGGAAAAAGCTCTAGCTCGCGCGATGAACAGAAAAATGACTGTCAAACGCTACCAACCGCCCGATCGGCTTCTCGCATTCCTGGAGGGCCTTTGATTATGCCGCGCGTTGACCCGAAATAATGTCGAATATACCCCAAATGGGCGCCTCCGGTTTAGCCACGCGGCATAAATACGGAGGCGGCATAACCTCGCCGAGAAAGCCAGATCGGCGTTTTTCAATTCATCCAAACTGGACACACACTGCGGTCTTTGAGATGCAGGCCTCGAGGCTTGAGGGCCAACCTTCCATCCTCGCCGATGCGGTACTGCTCAAACTCGCGGCGCGCAAAATCGGCGCCCCTGAAGCGCGTGAGGCGTCGGCAAAGGCCCTCGACACCGGCTGGTCCAGCCCGAAACGAAAGGTGCAAATTATGAAAGCCGCCTCCATGGCCGGCGAATCAAGCCGCGCCGCTCCGTTTGTCGTGGCCCTCTCCGACCCCGACCCAGATGTCGCGCAAGCCGCAAAACAAACGGTGAAGCAGCTCAGGATCGATCCCTCCAAGTTTCGCTCTGAGGCCGGGGCCATCAAGCTGGCTGAGCTGCCAGTCGAAACGGCTGTCGCGAACGTCCTCAACATCAAGGGTGATGCCTTGCGAGGCGAACAGATCTTCACCCAAATCGGGTGCGGAAGTTGTCACACCACCCAAGCGGATGAGCCCCTTAAAGGCCCCTTTCTCGGCAACGTCGCCTCCCTCTACAAACGTCGCGAAATTGCGGAAGCCATCCTGATTCCGAACAAAACCATCGCCCAAGGGTTTGTGGCCAACCATTTTGAACTCAAAGATGGGACCGAGGTGGACGGGTTCGTGGTCCAGGAAGCGGCTGATAGCGTCACCATCCGTACCATCACAGCGCAAGAGCAAAAAATTCAACTGTCACAAATCGTGCTCCGTGAGAAGCAACAAAAATCGTTGATGCCCGAGGGTTTGGTCGGCTCTCTCAGCATGAACGATTTCGCCTCGCTCCTGGACTTTTTTCAGAACCTTGTTGAACTGAAAAAATAGCTCTCATGACAGCTCCAGCAGCCCATGGCACTACTTCCGAGGTCGTGATCCTGCTGCATGGGTTGTGCCGCACATCGCGATCCATGGGACCTCTTGAACGACACCTGAGCGCCCAGGGTTACCAGGTTCGCAACATCGACTATCCATCGAGACGCTTCCCTATTCACAGGCTCTCCGAGGAGTATCTGGCACCCATTGTCCAGAAGAGTGCCACGCCCGAAACCACTCACATTCACTTCGTCACACACTCCCTGGGCGGCATTCTTGTGCGCGACTATTTCGCGCATCACGGCGTGATCAAGCCCGGACGCGTCGTGATGCTGGGACCTCCGAACCAAGGCAGCGAAGTGGTTGATGCGCTCCGGAATAATCGTCTTTTTCAGTGGTTGAAAGGACCCGCCGGAACTGAATTGGGAACCGATCCAGATACAGGGCCAAACCGTCTGGGAACCGTTCGATTTCCGCTGGGGATCATCGCTGGGGATCGAAGCATCAACTGGATAAACAGTGGGCTGATGACACGCGGACGGGATGACGGCAAGGTATCCATCGAGCGCACCAAAGACAGGGGCATGGCAGACCACATCGTGGTTCATGCATCGCACCCCATGCTGATGCGCAACCAGAGTGTCAAACAACAAGTTGTCACTTTCCTGAAAACCGGCGCGTTCAGCCGTTCATGACTCATTTTGCTACCAGATCCACCATGCTCTGAACTCAGTAAAACGACCCTGTTTAGCCTGAGGCTTGAGCCACTCCAATCCTAGCCAAACAGATTTGAAATTTGAACCACGGACTCGGACATGGGGATTAACCACGGAAAGAATACCGAAATGGAACCGACGGGGGCAACCCAACGAATACAAAGCGGAATTATTCGGTCTCTTTTCGGTCCTGTTTCCGTGGTTCCAATTCTGAGTGATAATTCAGCGAGATTTAAGAATCTAATCCACCCCTCTGTTTCGAGGGCAATACAACACCCGAGGATTACGCTTGCGAAAAATGCAGGAATTCGGGTTGCGCGTCCGCATCACGATTTCAACCGATTTTACTGAGGTCCGAGGGTTCATCGGCGTGTTTCAAATGGTGCGAGGTCAACATGGCAAATCTTTTTGAGGCTCGGGTTTCGCCATGACATCCCTGGGGGCCATGTGCTTTCGAAGGATCTCGTCCATGGACATCTTGACTCCAGGAAGGTGTTTCACCAGCTTTTCGAACGCGTCGCGGGAGATGCTGATGAGATCGACGGGAGACTTTGCTTTCAAGGTGGCGCTTCGGGGAACATCCGCAATCAAAGCGATCTCCCCAAACACTTCGCCTTGAGCCAGTGTGGCCACCGGGCACCCGTCCACCACGACCTCCAGCTCCCCCTTCACGACCACGTAAACCTTATCCCCGAAGTCTCCCTGGTCGAAAACCGTTTCGCCCGTGTGAAAGTGTTCGCGCGCCACAGCTTCCTTCTGAAAGATGCGCACTTCGGTGATGTCACGCGGGAGGAACTCATCCCAAAACCAATCCGAAGCAATTCGAAGCTTCCGATCCCATCCGGGAAATTTGCCGAGGTAGATCACGCGCCACACCATCCAGGCCAGAAGGCCATGGAATCGGATGCCCATGATTTCGGCTACCGCTGATCGGCGGCCCAGCGACGCCAGTTTGCCCAGGCCGGTGAACGCGAACTTCTTGAGTGGCGAACCGCGCAGCGTGGCCAGGATGTTCGCCGCGCAGGCGTCTGCCTGTCGCAACGCATGTTGGGCTGTCGGCGGTGACGTGATGCCATCGGGTTGCGGCACGGCCGCTGAGTCGCCCAATGCCCAGACATCTCCCCTGCCTAGCACGTTTATCTCCGGCGTGACAACGATTCGCCCTAGTTTATCCTTTTGAAATGGCAATGCCGCAACGAGTGAATGAGGCGCGGCTGGCACGGTCGCGACCACGACGCTTGCCGCGATCAATTCCTCGACCGCCTGGTCCTTTCGTTGAATGACAACGCCGCAAGCAGTGACAGCCTTCAACCGCGTGCCTAACCGGATGTCGATGCCGCGCTTTGAGAGCGTGTCGTGCGTGTAGGCGGCGAGACTTTCGCCCATCTCGGGAAGGATGCGGTCAGCGCTCTGAAGGAGCACGATCCGCAATTCGCTCATCCGAAGCGTGCGGTACGCCGGCAACGCGCTGCGCAGGAAGTCCTGCATTTCGGCGATACATTCGACGCCCGAAAAACCGCCGCCCCCAACCACAAACGAGAGGAGTCGGCGTCGCTGGGCCGGGTCGGATTCATTGTCGGCCTCTTCCAATGCCTGAACAATGGCGTTTCGCAGGCGAAGCGCGTCGCCGAGATATTTGAAAGGAATCGCGTGCTCGCGCATCCCAGGCACCAGATCGTAGTGCAAGCGTGTGCCAAGGGCGATGACGAGGTGGTCGAAGGGAAGGGTCATGGTCCTGGGCTGGAATTCAGGGTCCAGAGTGACGATCTTTTGATGCAGATCAACAGACTGAATGTTCCGCGTCACCACCTTGGTTCTTTTGGCGAGCCGTCGAATCGGAGTGATGACATGCATCATCTCAATCGTGCCGGAGATGACCTCTGGCAGGAGTGGTTGAAAAACCATGTAATTCTGACGGCTCACCACCGTGATCTCGATGTGGTCGCGCTCACTGGCGGACATTTTCTTCTCCAAATACATGGCGGTGTAAACCCCTGCGAACCCTCCACCTAGGATCAAGATTCTTTGTTTGTTGCCGCTCATGATAAAAGTATGAGAGAGGTGCAGTTTTCGGTCTGGGGCGAGTGGTGCGACTCTCAAACCCCCGCAAAGGAAAGTCAAGCGCCACCCCCTGGCTCGGAGATGAGAAAATGAGAACCGGAACACACGCACACCGAGACTTGACATCTGGAAGCGGGAGGATCAGATTCCCAGAGCATCCTCATTTTTTAAAAAGGCCTGATCGAGGTGCGTGGGGTCTGCCATTTGAAGCTGCCTATGCTCACAATTTATGGAAATCAAAATCGGTTCTGCGACGGCATCACGCGTCGTAACTTTCTGAAGGTGGGCACCCTCGGCCTCGGTGGCTTGACTCTTCCGCAGCTTTTGCGCGCCGAGAACGCCTCTTCAAAGCGCAATCGGCACAAGTCTGTGATCATGATATTTCTGCCCGGGGGACCGTCGCACCAGGACATGGTGGATCTCAAGATGGACGCCCCTTCGGAGATACGCGGCGAGTTCAAACCCATCAGCACGAATGTCGCGGGGCTCCAGATCTGCGAGCATTTGCCGAAGATGGCCAAGTTGATGGACAAGATGACCGTCATTCGGTCGATGGTGGGGGCTGAAGACAATCATTACGCGTTCCAGTGCCTCAGCGGACGGCATAAGAAGAACAGCCCGCCAGGCGGTTGGCCGTGTTTGGGTTCTGTTCTCTCCAAATTGGAAGGGCCGGTTGATCAGTCCGTGCCGCCGTTCGTGGGCCTCTCGCCCGCGATGGGCCATACTCCTTGGTCCGACGCCGGCACGCCCGGTTTTTTAGGGGTGGGCCATGCCCCTTTCAAACCCAATGGCGCCGGCATGGGCGACATGGTTCTCAACGGCATGAGCCTCGACCGTCTCTCGGACCGCAAGCAATTGCTCTCCAGCTTCGATCGGTTTCGCAGGGATGTGGATTCGACCGGTCTCATGGAGGGCTTGGATTCCTTCAATGAGCAGGCTTTCGGGATGTTGACCTCCAGCAAGTTGTTGGAGGCACTGGACATTCAGAAAGAAGACGCGCGCACGCGGGATCGCTACGGGAAGGGCGACCCCAAGAATCGTGACGATGGCGGCCCTAAGTTGATGGAACATTTTCTGGTCGCGCGCCGATTGGTTGAAGCGGGTGCCCGATGTGTGACTCTCGCGTTCAGCCGTTGGGATCATCATGGTGACAATTTTGGTGCCTTGCGCCAGGATCTGCCTTTGCTGGACCAAGGACTCAGCGCACTCATCTCGGATCTGCATGAACGCGGGCTCGACAAGGACGTCTCGGTGGTGATTTGGGGCGAGTTCGGGCGCACGCCAAAGATCAACAAAGACGGCGGACGCGATCACTGGCCGCGGGTCTCGTTCGCGATGCTTTCAGGGGGAGGGATGAAACACGGGCAGGTCATCGGTGCCACAGATCGACTGGGAGGTGAAGCGGTGGAGCGCCCCGTCCAGTTCGGCGAGGTTTTTGCCACCTTGTACCACAGCCTGGGCCTCGATGTGGCCAAAGTGACCATGCCAGATCTTTCGGGGCGCCCTCAATTCCTTGTCGACGGTTGCCAGCCGATGAAGGAATTGGTGGGATAACCCTCCAGGGTCATTTGCATGCTCACGATTCACGGACAACGGCACCGATTTTGCGACGGTGTTTCGCGCCGAAATTTCCTGAAGATCGGAGCGCTGGGGCTCGGGGGCTTGAACCTCGCGCAACTCCTTGCGGCGGAGGCCCAATCTGGGATTCGTCCGTCGCACAAATCGGTGATCATGATCTATCTCCCGGGAGGGCCGCCTCACCAGGACACGTTCGATCTGAAAATGGATGCGCCCTCGGAAATCAGGGGCGAATTCAAGCCCATCCGAACAAAAGTTCCCGGTACGCATATTTGCGAGCTTTTGCCCCGTATCGCGTCCATCACAGACAAACTGACCCTCATCCGGTCCATCTCGGACGCCGTCGATGACCACTCGGATTTCATGTGCATGACCGGGCGCACAAAACGGAATCAACCTCCCGGAGGATGGCCGGCTTTTGGATCGGTGGTCGCGCGAGTTTTGGGGGCTGAAGAGTCTTCGATTCCTCCCTTTATTGGCCTGGAGCCCAAGATGCAACATCGGCCCTACAACGCTTCGGGCCCGGGGTATCTCGGAGTTTCCAACCGCTCTTTCCGGCCGGACGGCGACGGCAAATCGGATATGGTCCTGAACGGGGTCAGCGCCGAACGATTGTCGGATCGCAGGACGTTGCTTTCGAGTTTTGACACACTGCGGCGCGACCTGGACGCGAGCGGTTTGATGGAGGGACTGGATTCTTTCAACCAGCAGGCGTTTGGGATGCTCACCTCGAGCAAATTGCTGGCGGCACTCGATTTCCAAAAAGAGGACAAGCGGGTGATCGAGCGCTACGGCAAGGGGGATCCAAGGGTCCATGGGGATGCGGCTCCCATGTTGACCGAGCAGTTTCTGGTGGCTCGACGTCTGGTTGAAGCAGGGGCTCGCTGTGTCACGGTCGCGTTCGGATTTTGGGATTACCACGGCAACAACCATCAAAACGCGCGGGCCGATCTGCCTTTGCTGGATCAGGGTGTGACGGCGCTCATTGAGGACCTCCACGAGCGGGGATTGGACAAGGATGTGTCCGTGATTGTCTGGGGTGAGTTTGGGCGTTCCCCCAAGATCAACAAAGATGCGGGGCGCGATCACTGGCCTCGCGTGTCGGCTGCGCTCATGGCGTGCGGGGGCATGAAACACGGTCAGGTGATAGGGTCCACCGACCGCATGGGCGGCGAACCTGCGGATCGGCCGGTGCAATTTGGCGAAGTGTTTGCCACGCTCTATCATCATCTTGGAATCGACGTGAGCAAGGTGACGTTGGCCGACCTTTCCGGTCGTCCACAATTCCTTGTGGACGGGCAACAGCCCATGAAAGAACTCATTACCTGATCTCCTGAATGGCAACCTTCCCACAAATTTTCATGCGACTCTCGAATACGATGACACCGGCGGGGTTCAAGGGACTTTTTTGCATGGGTTTGTTGGCAGCCCTTCCCGCGCTGGCAGCCGAACGAGCGGTAACTGATGTTCTGAAAAGCCTCGAGATCCACGCGGGAGCCACTGTCTCGCCGGGGGAACCCCGCCTCACATTGCGCGGAGCCGATGCCCAGCGTCAGTTAATCGTGACCGGGCACTACAGGTCGGGTGGCTTGCGAGATCTCACGCGGTCCGTTGAGTTTTCAACAGGCCAGGATGGATTGTTGAAAATCGCGCCAAACGGGCTTGTCACACCGTTGAAAGATGGAGTGACCACACTCACGGCCAAAGTGGTCGGCTCGGTCCCAGTTTCCGAGACCGTCTCCGTCACGATTCCGGTGGAAGTCAGCGGATCGATCGAGTCATTGCCTGTTAATTTTCCAAACCAAATCGTGCCGATCTTCACCAAAGCCGGATGCAACGCCGGTGGATGCCACGGCAAATCGAGTGGCCAAAACGGGTTTCGACTTTCTTTGCTGGGGTTTGAGCCGGGCGAGGACTATGAGCATCTGGTGAATGAATCGCGGGGACGTCGGCTGTTCCCCGCCGCGCCTGACCACAGCCTGCTGCTCCAGAAAGCCATCGCCTCCGTTCCTCATGGAGGCGGGAAACGTCTTGATGCGGATTCAACGGATTATCGGATGCTCCGGCGGTGGGTCACTCAAGGGGTGCCCTACGGAAACACGAACGACCCTGTTGTCACGCGCATCGAAGTTTTCCCCAAAGCGCGTGTGGCGTCCCTCGGTGCCGAGCAGCAATTGTCGGTGACGGCATTCTATTCGGACGGCACCACGGAGGACGCCACTCAAGCCGCGCTCTACGAGCCTAACGACAAGGAGATGGCAAAGGTGGACGCCAGCGGCTTGGTGAAACTTTATCAGCAACCAGGCGACGTGGGCATCATGGTTCGTTACCAAGCCAAGGTCGCGGTTTTTAGGGCCACAATTCCGCTCGGTGCCGAGGTGAAGGACCTGCCGTTCGCAAAAACTTTCATCGATGGGTTGGTATTCAAGAAATTGAAGGAGCTCGGGATGCCTCCTTCGGGCCTTTGTGATGACCCCACTTTCTTGCGGCGTGTCACCATCGACATCGCGGGGAGATTGCCTACCATTGAGGAGTCGACGAATTTTGCGGGGAACAAGGTGGCCGACAAAAGGGATCGAGTGATCGAGCGGTTGCTCGATTCGCCCGACTACGCCGAATATTTTGCAAACAAATGGGCGGCGTTGCTTCGGAACAAACGGAGCGAGCCGACCTACGCGCGCGGAACGTACCTCTTTCATGAGTGGATCCGCGAGAGCCTGCTTGAGAACAAACCCTACGACACCTTCGTTCGCGAAGTCCTGGTGGCTTCAGGAGACATGGGGCGCAACCCCCCTGTGGCTTGGTATCGACAGGTGAAAACCTCCACCGCACAACTGGAAGACACGGCTCAGCTTTTCTTGGGAATGCGCCTTCAGTGCGCGCAATGTCACCATCACCCCTATGAGCGTTGGAGCCAGCAGGATTACTACAGTTTCTCGGCTTTCTTTTCGCAGGTAGGGCGCAAAGCTGGGGCGCAACCCGGAGAGGAAATGGTGTTCCACAAGCAGGGTGTAGCCAAAGCCACCAACAAAAAGAACAAACAGGAGTTGCGCCCTGCCGGGCTCGGGACGGCTCCGGTTGAACTGACGCCGGACCAGGATCCTCGGCAAGCGCTTGCAGATTGGATGTCAGCCCCGGGAAACCCATTTTTTGCGAAATCCCTTGTGAACCGTTATTGGAAGCACTTTTTCAACCGTGGCCTAGTCGATCCAGAAGATGATATGCGTGAAACCAACCCGCCATGCAACCCTGAGTTGCTGGACGCGCTCGCCAAACAGTTCACCGCCTCGAAGTTCGATCTCAAAGAACTCGTTCGCAACATCTGCCGTTCCACGGTCTATCAGCTCAGCTCGGAGCCCAACGAGTTCAACAAAAACGACAAACAGAACTTCTCGCGTTATTATCCGAAGCGGATCACTGCGGAAGTGCTCTACGACGCGGTGCATGGCATGACAGGGGCCGAAACGAAGTTCGAAGGGCTTCCCACGGGGACGCGCGCCGTGGAGTTGCCCGACAATAGCTACAATGCCAGCGTTTATTTTTTGAATGTGTTTGGCCGACCCGACGCCTCCAGCTCCTGCGAATGCGAACGTTCGCAGGATGCAAGCCTAGCTCAAAGTTTGCACCTCTTGAACGCCAAGGATCTCCAAGAGAAGATCGCGGCAGATCAGGGGCGCGCCGCGAAGCTCGCCAGCGATGGTGGAAGGGTTGATGAAGCCAAGATCACGGAGCTTTATTTAGCCGCTTTTTCGCGGGAACCGGACCCGGCCGAAGTCCAGGTCGCCATGGGCCACCTCGAAAAGAAAATTCCCTCAAAAGACGGAACGCCTGCGACCACAATTCCCAAACGCCAAGCTTACGAGGACGTGATCTGGGCTTTGCTGAACACGAAGGAGTTCCTCTTCAACCATTGATCGACGGGGCGTCTCGACAAGCGGCTTGTTTCCGTTATCTCCCGGGCATTCTTTTTGAGCTTTTGGTTCCCTGCGATCTATGCGTTCTCTTGCCCTTAAACAGTGGTTTCCGGTACTGATCTTGTTGGCGGGGCTTTTACAGGCCCGCGCTCAGCTCCCTATTCTTCGAATTGCGAATCTGTTCCCGCCGGGGGGGCGGGCCGGATCAACGGTGGAGCTAACCCTCACTGGCCAGGATCTGGAAGGTGTCACGAACCTCCATTTCTCGAACCTCGGGATGCATGCGGTCCCCAAGCGCGACGCGTCATCGCAGGAAATTATCCCCAACCAATTCCTCTTGTCGATCGCTTCGAACACTGTTTCAGGGGTTCAAGATGTGCGCGCCATCGGTCGTTTTGGCATCTCCAACCCGCGCGCATTTGCCGTCGGCACCATGCCAGAAATCGTGGAATCCGCCACAAACCGAAACATAGGATCCGCTCAAACGGTTCCTTTGAACTCGGTCGTCAATGGACGTTGCGAAGCCAACATGAAGGATTTCTTCAGAACGAGTCTGACCCAAGGGCAGACGCTCTGTGTTCTCGTCCAGTGTGCAACCATCGATTCCAAACTGGAGCCGGTCATCGTTCTTCGTGACTCGACTGGGCGTGAGCTCAAGCGGTCCCGCGTGGGCACGCACCTGGAGGTCACCGCAAACCAGGACACCCCCTTCATCGTCGAAATCCACGATACCACTTTCCGTGGCGGCGAAGATTTCTTCTACAGGCTTGAAATGGTCTCCACACCCGTCGTGTTGTCCGTGTTCCCACCCTGTGCCATCCCGGGAGCCAGAACACGGTTCTCGTTGTTAGGCAGAAACCTTCCCCAGAGCACACCCTGGCTTGGTCGGAAACCAGGAACGCCGATGATCGAAGAACTCTCTGTGGAGTTGGACGTCCCTGGGATCGATCCGGGCGCTTCCTCGTTGACCACCACAGTGATGGGGTCGGTCGCCGATGCACCGCTCGATATCGCGACCCTCCACCTGCCTTCGGCGGCAGGTTTTTCGAACCCGTTGAAGATCGTGGCCGCTTCCGCGCCGGTAGTTCTTGAATCCGATGAGAACAACACTCCCACGCAAGCCCAACAGTTGAGCCTGCCATGCGAGTGGGCCGGCCGGTTCTATCCTGCTCTGGACCAGGATTGGGCCTGGTTCGAAATCAAGAAGGGAGGCGTGTATTGGGTCGAGGTGTGGTCGCAACGGCTGGGGAACCCCACAGATCCTTTCCTTGTCGTCCAACGGATGACACAGGGAGCCAAAGGTGAGGAGAAAGTGGCGGAAACCCAGGAGTCCAACGATCAGGAAACCAACGTGGCAGGCCGTGAATTCGGAACGAGCTCGAATGACCCGGTTCTGCGTCTTGAAGCCAAGGAGGACAGCCGTTATCGTATCCAGGTCAGGGATCTATTTAACGTCTCCAAAGCGGATCCTAGCCTGACTTACCGCGTCACGATCTGGAAGGAATCACCCGACTATACGATCGTTGCGACGCCGCTTGCGCCGCCCGCTACGAAGCCCGATTCCCGGGAGGCATTCCAATGGTCCACTCTGGTCCGGCGCGAGGGGACCATCCCCATCCGCGTCATCGCCTTACGCCGCCACGGTTTTGCGGGAGATATCGATCTGAAAGTGGAGGGGCTTCCGTCCGGGATTGTCGCAGAACCGGGGAAGATAGAAGGGGCCAAATCGTCGGCATTGCTCCTCATCACGGCGAGAACGAACTCCGCCTCCTGGACGGGATCGATGCGGGTGATCGGAACCGCGAAGGTTGGCGACCGGGACATCCAAAGAATGGCAAAAAGCGCCACGCTGCTTTGGCCTGTTGCCGATTATAACAACGAGCCCGTGCGCTCGAGGATAGCTCACGAAGTGGTTCTGGGAGTGAGTGGATCTGAGATCCAACCCTTGAGCGTGTTCTGCGCCACCAACGGGGTTGTCGAAGCCACTGAAGGCGGTAAGTTGACCATCCCTCTTCGAATTCAGCGGGCTGCGGATTGGGGTTCCGTTCTCAAGCTCAAGGCGGTTGGACTCGCTGTGCTCGATAGCCTCAAGGAACTCGAACTCGATGGCAAAGCCACCCATGCGACCTTAGAGATCGATCTTGCCCAACAAAAACTCCCCGTGGGCACGCACCGATTTCATCTCCAGGGATCGACCCAGGGCAAGTATCGCAACCACCCCGAAACCGCAAAGGAAGGGGAGGATAAAGCAAAGGAAGCAGAGAAAGTCGCCACGGAATCCGCCAAGTCCGCGAAGGAAGCCCGCGAAGCGGTTGGAAAAGCTCCCAAGGAGAATAAAGAAGAGAAGGAGAAACTGGAGAAGATCGCCAAAGAAGCCGAAGCCCTTCAAAAGACAGCTGAGACGCAACGGGAGACCGCGAAGAAGGCCGCCAAGGAAGCTTCGGACAAAGCCGCGCCCCGTGATGTGACTCTGATGGTTTATTCGGAATCCATCACCGTCAAAGTGAGTTCGAAGTCAAAATGACCTCGGTTTGGGCAGAATGGAAGAGGCCTACAACTTCTGGGGGGTTGGCCTGTTCAGTTGACTTGGCCGCAGCCAAAAAGTAGAGTGCTCACGCATGTTGGCCGCACATTCCATCGTGGCGGGGCTCCATTCCCTTGAGACTGTTCGGTCGGAGTCGGTCTCTCTGTGGAATCAGGTGCTTCAGCCGGTCGAGTCATTTCTTCCAAAGGTAGCCGAGAAAATTGAGGACCAAGCCTCCTTGTTCGAGGAGGAGCTGGTTCTGTACGCCCAATACGCTTTGGCCACACGAGGGAAGCAGCTTCGCCCCATCCTGGTGGCGCTTGCAGGCGGGGCCACCGGCTCCTTGGGCTCAAACCATGTTTCTATCGCTGTCATCATAGAAATGATCCACCTTGCCACCCTGGCTCATGATGATGTCATGGATGGTGCCCGGATCCGACGCAACCGCCCCACGCTCGCCGCGAACTGGGGGGACGGCATCTCGGTGCTGATTGGAGACTGTCTCTTTTCGCACGCCCTTGAGATGGCCTCGGAATTCCCAAACCCAGGGATATGCCGGGCCTTCGCACGAGCCGCGAAACGAGTTTGCTCTGGCGAGATCCTTCAGACCCAGAAACGGCAGGACCTGAGCCTGACTCGCGCAGGTTATTTCAGGGTGATTGAGATGAAGACTGCGGAGTTGTTTGCGCTCGCCTGCGAGATGGGTGCGGAATTCAGTGGCGCTCCGCACTCGGTCAAAATGGCTCTGCGCCGCTATGGCACAACGTTGGGTACTGCCTACCAGATCTATGACGATTGTCTCGATCTATTTGGGACTGAGGAGGCTGCTGGAAAATCGCTCGGCACAGACCTTGCTAAAGGCAAGCTCACGCTGCCGGTTTTAGTGGCCCTGGAGCGGTCTAGCGTTGTGGATCGGGCGAGCCTGGCTCATTTGCTGGAGAACTGGGATCCAGCCTGTCTGGATCGGTTGCAACAGACGCTGTTCGAGCTGGATTGCTTTGAGGAGTCCCATGCATGCGCGCGCCGGTTTTTGGACGAAAGTCGAACCCACCTTCGCGATCTCGAGCCCTCAGCTTATGCCGAATCACTGGCGCATCTCCTCAATTATGTGGATCTCCAATTTCAGAGCTTGGGCAGCGAATAGAACTCTTCATCGTCAGCCCAGAACCTCCACCGGGTTTGCGCTTTGATGGAAGCTACGGCCGAGAACAAGACCGAGAATCCCGCCGCGACGGAAGCCGAGGAGGAGCGGCGGTTGGTAAAGCGCGCGCAGGGGGGGCACTTGCCGGCCTACGATGAGTTGGTAACACGCTATCAGCAGCGCATTTATGCCACGGTGTACCACATGACTTCCAACCATGAAGACGCTGCTGATATCGCTCAGGAAACATTCATCAAGGCCTACCAGGCCCTCAAATCTTTCAAGGGAGACTCCAGTTTTTTCACCTGGATTTACAGGATCGCAGTAAACAAGACCATCAACTTTCTCAAGCAACGCAAGAACAAGGTGCACATGAGCTTGAACGATTTTGATTTGAACGCTGAAAATGATCCTGAACTGGTCGCGCTGGTATCGGATAAAACCCCTCGCCGGGACCTCAATTTGAGGGAGCTCCAAGAGAAATTGAACGAGGCCATGTCCAAGTTGTCAGAAGTTCACAGACTGGTTGTCACCATGCACGATATTCAGGGCTTGCCGCACGAAGAAATTGGAAAAGTTCTGGGTTGCAATACCGGTACGGTCCGTTCGCGTTTGTTTTATGCAAGACAGCAACTCCAAGCGTTTTTGTCGGATTTCATCAAGTAAGAATCCCAACCGTTGACCCTGCGAATGAGTATGGAGCAGTCATCAGAAGATCATGATCCGATCCGGAAGTTGATGGCGGTCAAGCGTCATGAACTGCCGCCCCCAGGCTTTTTTAATCACTTTCACGGCCGGGTAATGGACCGGATAGCCGATGAGTTTGAAAAAGGCAAGGTGGCGTGGTGGGAGCGTGCGCTTTTGTTATTTGACTCGAAGCCCGTCATGGCCGGAACTTACGCCTTGACTGCCTCGGCCTTGTTTCTGTGTGGTCTTGGTTTTTCACAAATGATTCAGACCGAGAACGCGCAGATTGAGATAGGCGGGAGATCGATGGTTTCCGCCTCACTGATGCAGCCTGCGGCTTTTGCTGCGGAGGGGTTTGCGGCACCCGTGTCGTCGATGAACCCTGTGGGTATGGAGATCGTTGCGGAAACATCCCCGCAGGTTGGGCTGATTCCAGATCCGTCGCCGGGCGGGCCCCCCTCCTTTTTGTTTGCTCCGGCTGAATTGAGGGCCCAGCCGGTGTCTTATGGACCCGCAGGCAGGTGAGGCTCCTCAGACGAATCCGAATCAACTGATCCTGTCGTGTGCCCAAGGATAACAAGCGCCGCAGGGATGTTCTCGCGTGGCCCCAAGAGTTGTCGGCTGCGTGTGCAGGGTCGTCAGGTCATACGAAGCCCCCGCCTCTTTCATGACCAACTCCAGGAGAGGATGGTCATAGGTGATTCCGGGAAGCACCAGTTCATTCCTGTTGACGTCGATGATGCGCGTTCGATCCGGGTGAACGATCACTCGTCGAAACCAGTTGAACCGCGCTTTTCGATCTCGAATAAAAGCGCGCAACGACGATTCATCCGATGTTTCAAACATTTCCTGAAAAACCTTCATGCTTCGGTCACTCTAACCTCTGTGGTGAGGTTTTGAAAACCAAGATAATCACGCTTGAGAACGTGCGGGTGACGCTCGGGGGCAGCCCCGTTTTGTCAGACATCTCCTGGACCCTCAAGCAGGGCGACTTATGGACTGTTGCGGGAGCGAATGGCGCGGGCAAGAGCACTTTTCTGAAATTGTTAAAGGGGGACATTTGGCCGGACCCCGTCGATGGGGGGCGGCGACGTTACAATTTTGATGGAGAACCGAGAGAGGCTCCCGCCGATTTTAAGGAGCACATCGCCTGGGTCGCACCGGAGCAACAGGACCGTTATTGGAGGCAGGAATGGGATCTTTCATCCAGGGATGTGATCGAATCCGGATTTTTTCAAACGGACTACCTGGGACAGCGATTGACCGCGGAGCAACGTCGGGCGGCGTTGAGTGCCGCGGAAACCATCGGTGTCGCGCACCTCTGGCGTCGGAATGTGCAGACGTTATCCCAAGGGGAACTGAGGCGCGTTTTAATAGCCCGGGCTTTGGTCTCGAAACCCAGGTTGCTGTTGCTTGACGAGGTGACGCACGGTCTCGACGAGGCATCGAGGTGCAGCTTGCTTCGAGTGCTCGTTGGGGTGGTGATGGAAGGGGCCTCCGTGGTCTTTACAACGCACCGGTCGGATGATCGGATTCCCGGGCGCGGGCGCTGTCTTTGGCTGAAGGATGGCAAGATGGTGGATGCCGACGCAGGGACTGGTATGGGTGGGTGCGACGAGCGGGGTTTGACAAAGAAGCGATCCAGTGCTGGTGGATCAAGCGGGAAAGCGGTGGGACGAGGCACCCTCTCTGAGCCGGGCAACGCGCCATCTCCAGACGACTTTTCGGCTCGCATGGACGGCCTCGCTCGACCCGCGAAACCGCTTCGTTCCGCGGCCGTGCGCGAGAGCCCTCCGCGACCTGCCGCTCCGGCAGCTCCCCTGATTTTATTGCGTGGCGTGAATGTTTATCTGAGTCGAAAGCGGGTGGTGCGAGATGTGAGTTGGACGGTGCGACGCGGCGAGCAGTGGGCGGTTTTGGGTGTGAATGGTTCGGGAAAGAGCACACTGATAAAGACGATTGTCGGGGATTTGCATCCCGCCTGGGGCGGCGTGGTGAGTCGATTTCAGACGGAGACTCTATCGACTCTCTGGGATGTGCGCGCCCGGGTGGGTTATCTGGCGGCTGATTTCCAATCGGCCTACGAGTGGGACCGAACGGCACGAGAGGTGGTGGCCTCTGGATTGTTTGCCAGCGTGGGGTTAATGGATCGGCTTACCGACAGACAACAGGCCCTGGTTGAAGGCGTGTTGTTGGAGTTCCATCTGGAAGCTCTTGCGGACCGAGTTTTTGACCAGCTATCTTACGGGCAACGAAGGCGGATTTTGTTGGCACGGGCTGTGGTGCATAGCCCTCAGCTACTGGCTCTGGACGAACCTTTCGACGGGTTGGACGCGTCCGCGAGGAAGGAGTGGATCGGGACGCTGGGCTTGCTGGCTGAGAGGGATACGACGCTCCTGCTAGTGACCCATCACGAAGAGGATGTGCCTCTGTGGTTTACCCACACGCTGAGGATGAGGGGCGGGCGTGTCGTGTACCGTGGGCCTCGTGTGAACGCGTGAGGAAGGCGCGTGGGTAGCGATCGGGATCGGATTCTTTGGTTTGCGGCTTGGCTTTGGGGAGAAACC
Source organism: Akkermansia muciniphila (assembly GCA_945865375.1). GTDB lineage: Bacteria > Verrucomicrobiota > Verrucomicrobiia > Limisphaerales > F1-80-MAGS106 > F1-80-MAGS106. The sequence continues at coordinate 20,486 of CAMBEJ010000058.1, forward strand.
GGGAATAGAGTGGAGGGACCTGGAAGGACGCTCCGAGGGTAATTAGGCCAGCGGAACGATTTTCTAGACGGTTCGTTTTTTGCAACCATTAGCCATACAGTTAGGGCCCCTTGCCGTCCATTGGTATGGCGTGCTGGTGGCGCTGGGTTTCTACGCCGGCCTGCTGACAGCCGCCCGTCGCGCTCGTCGTGTTGGCGTGGCATCGGACGACATTTGGAACATGGGGACTTGGGTGGTCATCGGCGCCTTGGTCGGGGCAAGGATTTGGTATGTGGTGTCCTACTGGAAGGAAGATTTTGCGGATCGGCCTTGGTTGGAAACGATGATGATACAACGTGGGGGACTGGTGTTTTACGGCGGGTTTATCGGAGCGTTTCTGGCTTGTTATGTCTATGTTCACCGCGTTGGACTGCCTGCGTGGAAGGTGGCTGATGTGATGGCACCCAGCATTGCCTTGGGACACGCGATAGGAAGGCTAGGCTGTTTGATGCATGGGTGTTGTTACGGCCTTGCCTGCGATCTTCCCTGGGCTATCCATTTCCCGGGGCGTCACGAAACGCGCGGTGCCGGTGTTCATCCAACCCAATTGTATGAATCCGGATTGAACCTGTTGATGAGCCTGGCGCTCGCGAGGGTGTTCAAGGTTCGAAGATTCGATGGGCAGGTGTTTGCTCTCTACATGTGTTGCTATGCTGTGCTGAGGAGCATTGTGGAAGTGTTCCGCGGCGACTACCCGAACCGTTATGCGGGCGGTTTGTTGACGCCGGCGCATTTGGTCAGCGTGGCGATTTTCGCTTTGGGAACAGCTCTTTTCGTTTGGCTGTGGAATCGGGCTTCAAAACCGGTTGAGGAGTCGATAGACCCATGAATCACGACGCCTCCCGATCGGCCACTGTTCTGGTGGAGTTCTCGATGCCCCATCTGCGGCTCGACACTTATCTACGTTCGCATTTTCCGGCGGTGTCCAGGGGGACCATTCAGCGGTTGATCGAGCTTGGTCACATCACGGTAAATCAGAAGCCGGTGAAGCCCACGCATCACCCGATCGCAGGGGAGCATATCGAGGTGTACTGGCCGGAGCCGAAGCCCTGCCACACACAGCCCGAGGCCATTCCTTTGGCGATCCTTTTTGAGGACGCGGACATGGTGGTGGTCAATAAGCCTGCGGGACTTGTGGTGCACCCAGGTGCCGGGCACGACGAGCACACATTGGTCAATGCCCTGCTGCATCATTGCGCGGGCAACTTGAGCGGAATCGGGGGCGTGGCCCGGCCGGGCATCGTACACCGGCTCGACAAGGATACCAGCGGCTGTTTGGTGGTTGCCAAGAACGATGCCGCCCACATCGGGCTCTCCAGCCAGTTCGCCGAGCGGTCGCTTGAGAAAGTGTATCACGCCTTGCTCTGTGGAGGTGCTGTGTCGGATGCGGGAGACATCAGGGCACCGATCTCAAGGCACCCCACCCAGCGCAAGCGGATGGCCGTTCGGGATCAAGGCAGGGATGCGTTGACGAGCTTCCGGGTGATTGAACGATTCCAGAACGCGACCCTTGTGGAGGTCCAGATCCACACAGGCAGAACTCATCAGATTCGGGTGCATTTTCAATATGTCGGCGTCCCTTTGGTGGGGGATTCCGTTTACGCGAAAAAGCACAACCAGCGGCTTCAGGAACTCACCGGATACCAGGCGCCCCGGCAAATGCTACACGCCAGCCGCTTGAAGTTTCTTCATCCCATTCTGCATAAGAAGATGGAATTCCAGGCTCCGTGGCCTCAGGATTTTGAGGAGGCTAGGCGGATGCTGAGTCTCGGCGCTGTCGTCAAGGGGACCCCCTGTGGCGCGAGTCCGTCTTGGTTGGGGTCGGGACCGATGACGCAAAGTAATCTTGCGGGTGCGATGTGTAATTGGGGTGGAGAGGATGATGAAGAATAAAGCACTGAGACTGTGGATTCGGGCAATTCAAGCGGCGCGGCGGCTTGCGATAAGTGCTTCGCTGGGGTTTTTCGTGCTGGGGACTGCACGCGCCGATGACCCACACGTGGATCCAAAGGACCTGCCGCGTGTGCCCCCCACCGAGGCTTCGGGTGTCGAAGCGACGTTTCAGGTGAAACCGGGTTTTCGAATGGACCTTGTCGCTTCGGAGCCGCTCGTGATCGATCCCATCGCGATGTGTTTCGACGAGCACGGCCGTTTGTACGTGGTTGAGATGAGGGATTATTCCGAACGCCGGCCCGAGAGGCTGGGCCGGATCCGGCGTCTCGTGGACACCGACGGCGATGGCCGGTACGACCAAAGCACGGTTTTTGTCGACGGCCTTGCGTGGCCTACCGCCGTGATCTGCCACGGGGGTGGGGTGTTTGTGGGCGCGACGCCTGACATTTTCTTTTGCAAGGATGAAGACGGGGACGGGATTGCGGACACGCGCGAGCTGATTTTCACAGGATTCGCGAGCGACTACGCGCCGTATGAAACCAACAAATTGAACGTTCAGGCCATGCTGAACACGTTTGCGTGGGGGCTGGACAATCGTATTCACGGCGCAACCGGTGGCAGCGGTGGGAAAATTCATTCGATCAAACGAGCCGAGGACCCCGTTCTGGATGTTCGCGGTCGTGATTTTTCATTTGATCCGCGGACCTATGAGATGCGCGCGGAGAGCGGCGGAGCGCAGCACGGGCTCAGCTTCGATGACGTGGGGAATAAGTTTGTGAGCAGCAACAGCGACCACATCCAGCAGGTCCTGTATGAGGACCGGTATGGAGGGCGGAACCCGCAATTTGCGCCACGCGGTCCGAGAGTGAGCATTGCCGCGGAGGGCCCCGCCGCGGAGGTTTACCGGATCAGCCCGGATGAACCTTGGCGTGTGCTGCGCACCCGATGGCGTGTGGCGGGGCTGGTGCCCGGCCCGGTTGAGGGGGGTGGGCGGCCTTCTGGATATTTCACGGGAGCGACGGGCGTGACTCTCTACCGGGGAGATGCGTGGCCCCAGTCCATGCGCGGGGATGCCTTCATTGGAGATTGCGGCAGCAACTTGATCCATCGAAAACGACTCCTGAACAAGCGGATTGGGCGCCTCGCGGAGCGCCCGCCGGGGGAAGAACGGATGGAATTTGTGGCCTCCACCGACAATTGGTTTCGACCCGTGCAATTTGCCAACGCGCCCGATGGCACGCTTTACGTGGCGGACATGTATCGGGAAACCATTGAACATCCATGGTCCATTCCGGCGTCTTTGAAAAAACACCTCGATCTGAACAGCGGCAACGATCGCGGTCGGATTTACAGGATTGTTCCCGAGGGTTATAAACAGCCCAAACCCGTGCGGCTCGGAGCGTTGACAGCGAAGCAGTGGGTGGCGTTGTTGGAACACCCCAACGGATGGCATCGGGATACCGCTGCCCGGCTGCTGTGTGAGCGACGGGACGGGTCCGTGCTCCGCGACCTAGAGCGCTTGTTTGAAAAATCACCTCAGGCGCTCGGACGCCTTCATGGCTTGTATGTGATGTCAACCCTCGGGTTGCTGCGGGAAAAACATGTGTTCGCCGGGCTTGGGGACCCGGACCCGGATGTTCGCCGACACGCCGCAAGATTGAGCGAGGACCTGTCCTCGTGGAATGGCAGGATGAAAGGGGGCGAGACTGTGCTGTCGAGACTCGCCCAGTTGGCGGTGGATCCGGAGCCGGCCGTCCGCTATCAGGCGGCTTTCACTTATGGGATTGTTCCGCTCCCAGACAAGACAAGTCTCTTGGCGACGCTCGCCATTCGGGATGCCGAGGATCCCTGGTTTCGGCTCGCCATTTTGAGCTCGCTGCGAGAAGGCGCGCTGGAGCTTTTCGAACGGGTGGCGGCTGATTCGCAGTTGGTCGCCACTTCGGGCGGGCAGGAATTCTTGAGGCAGTTGGCGCAGGTTGTGGGTTCGCGGAATCAAGCCGCCGAGTTGGAATCCGCTGTCAAACGGGTCGTGGTTCTACCCGTCCAAAATCAGGTTCTGACGTTGGCCGACGCGTTGTGGAGCGGGGCCGAAGGCGCCGGCGCGGACCGGTCCCGTCTGGCCGCTCTTTTTAAACCCGTTCTGGATCAGGCTCGCAACGTCGTACAGAACTCCAGTTTGCCGGAGCCCACGCGGCTGGCTGCGATAAGAGTCGCAGGGCGTGGCCGGACAGAGGATTTTCAAGCACCCTTGCTGGCGTTGATCGGGCCGTCCTTCTCCGATGAAATTCAGGGCGCTGCACTGTCAGCGGTGGTGATCATCCAGGGTGCCGCTTCGTTGAAGCCACTATTGGAGCGATGGGGTCAGCTCACACCCCGGCAACGACAGTCTGTGTTGGAGGCTGCCGTGAGGCGGTCCGAGCTCATGATTCAAGTGGCCGAAGGGCTTGCGTTGAATCTCCTGGGCAGGGGTGATCTCACGGCGGCTCAATGGGAGCGTTTGTCCAAGTCCGGCGACCCTCGGGTCCGCGACGCCCTGGCCAAGTGGGTATCGCCGGAGAAGCTCGGTTCAAGGGTGGACACTTTCAATCGGTATGAAGCGGCCCTGCAACTTTCCGGAAACACAGGACGTGGGAAGGCGATCTTTTTGCAACGATGTCTTGCCTGCCATCGCGCAGGAGCCGAGGGCGGGAACACAGGCCCGGACCTGGCCAGCGTCCGTTCGAATGGGAAGGAATCGATCCTTAGAAATATGATTGATCCGAACCTCGTGGTCGCGCCGCAGTACGCCGCCTACGAAGTGCAAAGGAAGGACGACGAAACTTTTACGGGTGTGATCGCCAGCGAAGGAGAGACGAGTTTGATCCTGAGAGGTGCCGATGGAAAGGAAATCACCCTGCCGCGGGCTCAGATTCGTTCGTTGAAGGCTCTGGGACAATCGTTGATGCCAGAAGGACTCGAGGCTGGTTTGAGTGTCCAGGAAATGGCGGATTTGCTTGAGTTCGTTTTTGTTGGGAACTGAGGATTGATGTGCATTCTCGCGGGAAAATTCCCATCGCGCTTTCAATTGCGGGCTCCGACAGCGGTGGCGGCGCGGGCGTGCAGGCGGATCTGAAAACCTTCGCGGCGTTGCGCGTCCACGGCACCAGCGCGATCACCTGCGTGACCGCTCAGAGCCCCGTTGGCGTGACGGGAGTTCAAGCGGTGAGAGCGGCGATCGTGAAACTCCAACTCGAGGCGATTTACGCCGAGCTCAGGCCCTCCGCTGTGAAGACCGGAATGTTGTTCTCGGAGCCTATCATCCGAGTTGTGGCGGACCATCTGAGCCACCATCGTGACGTGCCCCTCGTTGTGGACCCTGTGATGGTGGCCACCAGCGGGGCCCGGTTGTTGAAGAGATCCGCGTTCCAGACACTTTGCGCGCGACTACTTCCACTGGCGACACTGATCACACCCAATGTGGATGAAGCCTCATGGTTGTTGGAGCGGGAGATCACCACCCGCGAAGACCTCAGGCTGGCGGGGCGGGAACTCCACTCACGATTTGGATGCGCCGTCCTGATGAAGGGCGGACACCTGGCGGCGGCCTTGGCAAAAAGCGACGATAAGACCCGTCCCATAACAATCCAGGCGATCGATTTTTTCTTCGATGGACGCCTTGAGATCTGGCATGAGGCACGATTCATACCGCATGTGTCCACCCACGGAACCGGTTGCACCCTGTCCGCCGCCATCGCCGCTCACCTAGCGCATGGGAAGAACCTTTTGGATGCGGTTCGTTTGGCCAAGGAAGACATCACACGCGCGATCCGAAACAGCGTCCGCTGTGGTCGTCATGATGTGCTCTGGCCGTTCAACCTTAATCCGGCAGTTCATTTAACCGCAAAGATCGCAAAGAACACATAGGGAATGGGTTGCGAAAACGATGATTCTTCAAAGCATCACCGCCCAGATGAGGTTCACTCCTCTGTTAGAATTTCACAAGTGCTTGACTTTGCGTTCTCTGAGTTCTTTGCGGTTAATTCAATTGCTCTTTCCAGGTTCAAGGAAATAACCAGGAAATGACTTCAAACCGGTCAGGACCCCGCGTATCCTCCGACATGATCCACTCCCGGACTCCGTTGCCATCCTCGCGGGTAAGAGGCATGCCACCGCGGTTTTTCCAATCTGTCGGTCGTCCCAGGACATGGGGTCTTTTAGGCGGGCTATTTCTCATCGCACTGCTGTCTTTCTCCGCATGGGCGCAACTTCGCAACGGAGGAAGATTCGGCGGGCCGCGACGGAGTGATCCGAACCTTCCGGCGGAGTATTCCTGGAAAACCGATCCCCTTTTCGAGGAGGATGGCTTCACGTTCGCGCGACTCGAATATGAGAGGCATCCGTGGGGCCGGGGCGGGTATTGGGACACCGACAGCCCCGACGCCGACTACAACCTTGGGCTGCGTCTCCACCAGATGACCAGTTTGAAGGTTCGCCCTGGTTTTAACCACATCGCCATGACGCCGCAGAACCTCGCGAACAACCCTTTTGTTTACATGATCGAACCGGGCCGGTTGGAGCTTCGTGAGGAGGAGGTGGCCGCCTTGCGCCAGTACCTGCTGAACGGGGGCTTCATGATGATCGACGATTTCTGGGGGAACAGCGAATGGAACAATTTTGCGGCGCAAATGAAACGTGTTCTTCCCGACGGAGCGTGGGTCGACCTGCCAATCGAACACGCGATTTTCCACTGCGTATTCGATTTGAAGGAGAAGCCCCAAATGCCGGCGATTGAAAACTTTCTCTACAGGGGTTGGACCTACGAGCCCCGTTACACGAACGGCGTCATGGACCCTCATGAGCCTCACTATCGTGCTCTCATGGATCCAGATGGGCGAATGGTGGTGATCGCCTGCCATAATACCGATCTCGGCGACGGATGGGAGCGAGAAGGGGAAGACGAACGTTATTTCCGGAAGTTTTCGGAAGCCATGGCCTACCCGATGGCCGTCAATATCTTCTTCTATGCCATGACGCACTGACTGATAGACTGATAGGGATTTGCTTTTTCAAGCTGAAGCCAGGTGAGGTGTTCCAGAATTGTTAGGAACTGGTAAAAATTGATCTCCACGACGAAATGAATAAACGGACTGGCGTGGCCCGTTTCAAGGGCAACACCCGAGGATCAGGACTACGATTACGAGTGCGAAAAATGGAGGCAGTGAAGTGGCCCATCCGGATTGCGATTGCAACCGCTTTTGCTGAGCTCTGAACATGGGAATCGATGGGTCTGGCAGGGCTCCCGAAACGGAACCGAAACTGATCAGGCGATGTCCATCAATCGGCTCAAGGTCCCCAGGAACCGAGCCGCAGGGGCACCATCGACGATGCGGTGATCGAACGTGAGGCTCAGGATCATCCTCTCACGTGCAACGATGCCGTCGCCCGTGACCACTGCCTGACGCTGAACGCGGCCCAGGCCGAGGATGGCGCATTGGGGCGGGTTGATCACGGGCGTGAAGGCATCGATGCCAAGGCCTCCCAGATTCGTGATGGTGAAGGTGCCACCTTCCAAATCGCCAGGTTGAAGCCGACGAGCGCGAGCCAGTTCGATCAGACGACGAGAAGAAGCCGCGATTTGCTCCAGCGTCATTTGCGCCACATCCCGGAGCACGGGCACCAGAAGGCCTTCTTCGGTGTCCACAGCAATCGCGATGTTGATCGGGTCCGGGATGAAAAGCCCTTCCTCGCGCCATTGGGCGTTCAGCAAACGATGTTCCCGCAAAGCCTGAGTTGCAAGTTTTACCAGGATGTCCTGGAAAGTAGGCGCTGGGTGCCCCGTCCCAAGCGCGGCTGCTTTTAGCTGAACGCGGAGCCGGGCGAGTTGTGTGGCATCCACCTGAGCCGTGAGAGTCACTGGCACGGCAGAGTGAGTGGCTTCAGAGAGACGGCGCGCGATCGCTCGCCGGGTTGGGCTGAAAGGTATGAGTCGCCCTGACAATTGAGGTTGGAGCCCCGACGTGGCCGACGCGGGCTTGTTGCGCGACGTGTTCGGCGTGGCTGCAACCCCGGATGTGGCTTTAGGTGCGGCTGCCAGGACGTCTCGTTCGCGAATGCGGCCGGTCCTCCCTGTGCCGCGAAGATCCTGCCAAGGCACTCCCATCGCGATGGCCCGGCGCGCGGCTCGGGGGCTGATGCGGACAGAGGCCGTGGCGATCACAGTGGCCACGGGAGGTTGGGGTGCGTCCAGCGCCAGTTCCAGTTCCAGTACCGGAACGGGAGGCCGCGCCGGAGCTTCCGGGTGGGTCGGATCGATGGATGTGGATGGCGATTCTTGCGGTGCAGATTGAGGGGTTCGTTTGTGGCGCGCGTCCGATGCGCCTTCCTCCAGCAGAAGAGCCAGCACCGCGCCCACTTTCACCGTGTCTCCTGGTTTTGGCCCATCATCAGAAAGTTGCAGGATACCTCCTTCGGTAGCTTCGATATCCTGGGTCGCCTTTTCGCCTTCGAGCGTGAACAATGGTTCTCCTGCCTGGACCAGGTCCCCGTTGTTCTTGAGCCAGCCAATGAAAGTGCCTTCTTCCATTGTCCAGCCGAGCCTCGGAACTGTGATTGGGGTGGGCATTATGGGTTCATTCATCGCACAGATCGCGGATGGCTTGCGTGATGATCTCCGTGGAAGGGACCACCGCGGTTTCAAGGGGAGGGCTGTAGGGTGTCGGAGTGTGCGCGCCGTTGAGCCGACGGATGGGCGCGTCGAGCTCGTCGAATCCCACGTCGGCGACGAGCGCGGCGATTTCAGCGCCGATTCCGCAGGGTGCGAATGCCTCGTCCACGATGAGCAATCGGCCCGTTTTCGCGACGGATCTCAAGATTGTATCATGATCGAGTGGCGCGATGGTTCGTGGATCGATGAGTTCGACGGAAATCCCGTCGCGCTCGAGGATGTCGCAGGCGGCGAGGGCTTTGTGTACCATCAACGCCAAGGCCACGACCGTGACATCGCTGCCCTGGCGCATCACGCTGGCTTTTCCGAACTCGACGAGGTGGTCTCCTTCCGGCACAGGCCCTTTTAGTCCCAGGACCTCCCGGTGCTCCAGGAAGAGTACGGGATCATCGCATCGCAGGGCTGTCGTGAGAAGTCCCTTGGCATCTCCTGGCATCGAGGGCACCACGACACGGAGGCCTGGAAACTGGGCGTAGAGGGAATAATAACTCCCCGAGTGGTGCGTCGCGGCTGCGTGCCCGATGCCGATGCAGCCTCGCAGCACGATGGGCATCTTGATTCTTCCGCTGCTCATGTATTGGATCTTGGCGATCTGATTGATGATCTCGCCTGCGGCGTCGAGGACAAAGTCGGCGAACATGAAATCCACCACGGGGCGCGTGCCTGTCATGGCGGCACCGCACGCTAAACCCACAAATCCACGCTCGGAAATCGGGGTGTCGCGGAGGCGTTGCGGACCATGGAAATCGAAGAGACCTGAGGTGGTGTTGAAATTGCCGCCACGCTTTCCAATGCCTTCGCCGAGCACAAAAATAGCCGGATTCCTGGCCATCTCACCGGACAGCGCTTCGAGGGTGGCTTTCATCATCGTGAGCTGGCGCATAACTTTTCTGGGGGCGAGTCGGAATCAGTGAGAGGCGTAAACGTGGTGGGTCGCGGTGGCGGGGTTCGGCCAGTCGCTTTGTTCGCCGAACTCATGAGCCAGCTCCACCACGGCGGCCACCTCGCGCTCAAGGGTGTCCAGGGCTTCGATCGAGGCCCATCCCGTTTCGAGCGCGTGACGCTTAAGTTTGAGGATGGGGCATCGAGTTTTCCATTGCTCAACATCCTCGCGGGTCCGATAGGTAAAGTCCCCCATGCCTTCCGAGTGAGGGCGGGTGCGGTAGGTGATGCATTCGAGCAACGTGGGGCCTTCTCCATTGCGAGCCCGTGCCACGGCCTCTCCTGCGGCTGTGTGGACGGCCAGGACGTCGTTGCCATCCAACTCGATCCCTGGCATCCCGTATGCCGCGCCGCGGTGGGCCACCCTGGGGTTGCCGGCTGAGCAAGCAAACGGCACCTCGGTCGCGAACTGGTTGTTCTCGCAGACAAACAACACGGGCAATTTCCAGATACCCGCCATGTTCAGTCCCTCATGAAACGCGCCGTTGTTGACAGCGCCATCGCCAAAAAAAGCCACGGCCACGCGGTCGGTCTTCAGCAGTTTGAAGCTGTATCCCGCGCCGGCGGCCTGAAGTATGCACGGTCCGACGATCCCGCTTGTCCCCATCAGGCCGACCTCGGGCGCAAAGAGGTGCATGCTGCCGCCGCGTCCCCGAGAACAGCCCGTTTCTCGCCCATACAATTCGGCGATGAGCTGGCGCGGGTCCAGCCCTTTCGCCAGGGCGTGGCCATGCCCCCGGTGGGTGCTGAACACGACGTCCTCAAGCCGGAGATGCGCGCTCACCCCCGTGGCGATGGCTTCCTGCCCGACATAAGTGTGGCACGCTCCATGAACCAAACCTCGCGAATGTGATTTGGCGAGTCGTTCCTCGCACAAGCGGATCAACATCATCGTGCGGTAGAGCTCCAAAAAGGGTTGTTTTTCTTGCATGGTTGTGGGGTTCCTCCAGGTCAACGCCGGACGGATCCTCCCGCGTTCATCGCCAGGTTGCCGCCGTCCATCGGGATCAAGGCTCCCGTGATCCAGTTGGAGGCATCGGAGGCCAGAAATACGGAGAGTCCTTTGATATCGTCGGGCTGGCCAAGCCGTCCGGCGGGGATGCCGCCCAGAAACTTGTCGCGCAGGCATGGATCTGACGCCATCCGATGTTCCAGGCCATTGTTGACGACCTGGGCGGGCAGGATCGCGTTCACGCGCACGCCGCGGCCCGCCCATTCGGTGCTCAGTTCCCGTGTCATCTGCGCCACGGCACCCATGGCCATGCTGTAAGCGACGTGGCCACGACCGAGCGCGGTGATGCTGGCAAGGGATCCAATGTTCACAATGCTGCCGCGGCCCGCGGCGAGCATGCGGCGTCCCGCTTCCTGGCACATGCAGAATCGGCCCAGTACCAGGTTGCGCCAGCAGCGCTCCACATCTTCGAGGGAAATGTCCTCCGGCACCCCAAGAAGACCCTCGCCCGCGACATTGCCGAGGAAGTCGATGCGGCCGAACTCGGCGTCGAGGCGGCTGAACAATTCGCGAATCTGGACCGGGTCGGCGACATCACAACGGGCCACCACCGCGCGACGGCCGAATTTCTGGATGGATGCGGCGGTTTCGCGGGCGCCCGTTTCGTTGAGGTCCACCACCATGGCATCAGCACCCGCTTCAGCCAACGCGAGTGCCATGGCCCGGCCCATGCCCTGAGCCGCGCCCGTGACGAGAGCCACTCTGCCGTTGAGGTTAAACATGGCTGGGATCATGACAGTGCTGTGTGTGCTTTTTTGGGTGCAACTCACCGTTTCCGGGAGGTGTCGTTCGGAGGACAATACCTACCGCAGAATGGGAAGAGTTAACCACGGATAACACGGATAGCACGGATAAAGTACCCCTCTCAGCTCCCTTTCCTCATCCGTGTTATCCGTGTTATCCGTG
>CAMBEJ010000059.1 GCA_945865375.1 Akkermansia muciniphila
GAAAAGACCGCCTCTGGAGCGTCGTTTCGATGCTAGTCGCCTTGATAAAGGCAAACTCCGATTACCGGTTGCACGAGGGAAACCCGGGATAGGATTACGATTACGATTACGATTACGATTACGAGAAGATCTGGAAAAATCTGAGATGCCGGCTTGCACGGGCGCCATCGGCGATTCACTGCGGTCCTGCCCCGCGACATCAGCACAGGTAGCATCAGTCCGATTTAGGCGCGGAAACCAACGGATCTCCCTAAGATCCGATTAAGCATCCACACCCAGTGTCTGCTGAAGAACCACGGGGAGGTGCCAACCTATTTGCGGGGGTTTTGGTACCAGGCGACGTTGTTGCTCGCGCGACCCGCGATCACAAGATCGAGGTCGCCGTCTCGATCCATGTCAAAGGCGCGGATGTCATAAGCTTCTTGTTCGCTGGCGACGAGATGGTTTGTGAAGTTGCCTTTCCCATCGTTTTCGAACCACCAAGCCTGCTTGTCACCGTAGGCGCAAGTGGCCGCGTCGAGGTCGCCATCGGCATCCATATCCAGGACGATCAGGGAATGGGGCTCTTTGAGCGTGGCATGGATCGGGTGCTCCCGCCATGAAGGGGCCTCGAACCAGATGACCCCATTCCCGTGACCACGACTGGCGATGAAATCAGTTTTTCCGTCATTGTTCACGTCTCCCGGATGGATGTTGGTGGCGCCGATCTGCTTCTCCGCGATTGTGTGTTTCTTCCAGGTTTTGGTGGGGTCAGTTGGGGCTTCCCACCAGGCGAAGGAATTTCCGCCCGGAGACGGGTTTCCCTTGGCGCCGGTGGCCGCGTCAGGGCGTCCATCCCCGTTGACATCGCCAAAACCAAGGTAATGGGTGAGGCCGGGGGCGTCTTTATCAGCGAATGCGTGAGCCTCCCAGCTCTTGGCCGCGCGTGGGTTCTTGGGCACGTTGAGCCAGACTAGAGATTCGGGGAAAGGCGTGTCGATGGGTTGAGCGCTGTTGGCGATCAAATCCATCCTACCATCCCGGTTGACGTCCCCCTTCAACAAGCCATGGATGCCATTGAGATCTTTGCTCACGACGCGCAGCGGCCAAGGATCGCTGAAAGGCCGATCGGGCTGCTCGAGCCAAATAATCAAACCCGGTTGATACCGGGCACCGATGAAATCCAAATCACCGTCCCCGTCCACATCAAAGGTCTCGCTATGGATGAAATCATGGCCGGCGGAAGCGTCGAGGACGATCTCTTTCCAATCGGGTCCGACGAAAAGCCGGGTCTTGTTGCCGCTGTTTGCGATGATATCGGGTCGTCCATCTTTCGTGAAATCGCCAGCGACAGCGGTCAGGCTTTGGGCACCTTGGTGGACAACATGTTTCTTCCAGAGATCTCCGGCGGCGTTCGTCGACACGGGCCAGAACGGAAGAACGACAGCGGCTGCGAGGGCGATGGGGGCCAAGGCACGGCAAGGACAAGAGAAGGTTAGCATGAGGCGACTTAAACCCAGACGCCGAGTTGCGTCAACTCGGGACCAGCATTGACGGACACGCCACGCGGCTTCGTCTAGGAGTGAAGGTGGGGCCAGTCAAGAGTCACATGTTCTGGTTGCTGCTCCCTCAGAAGGGCCTCGTGGCCATGGTCCCACCGAACGTGAGACGATCGGGTTCCGGCAAATTCCTTTGATTGTGTGATGCCATCCGGGGGCACGGATTCCCTCAATTGGGATGCTGCAGCGGAGCGGGAACGGATTTGGAGTTAACGATACTATTGACTGACCCCATTGCCACACAAGTGAAGTTGTTGTCGAGCGGGGAGGAAATGTGGATGCGGTTATTGGGTTCGTCGGCGTAGATCAAAACTGAAAGCCCGACCTGTTTGAGATTGCTCAAGCATTGAACCTGCTTCGCCTTGGCCTTGGACTTGCTTAAGGCCGGTAACAACATGCCGGCCAGAATGGCAATGATGGCAATGACCACCAGCAGTTCAATGAGGGTGAATCCGGTTGTGCTTAAAGGGTCTTTCGATTTTTTTATAACGCCTCCACTTCAACGGGTTACTCGCTCCCGCCGCTAGTAGGGATTTGGTTTTGCAAGTTGCAGGGAGAATAGAGGCTCTGGGAGCTTCGGGACAAGGAAATCCTCCTTCAGAAAAGGAGCCCTGGTTTGGTCCACCCCCACTTCAAACCGCTCGCGGGCCGCTGCACCCTCCAAGGAGCCGCAAGGCGATCGGTAGAACCTGCCCCTTCGAGCTTCACGGCTCAGCGGTTGAACAAAAAATGATCCGCTGACCACGATGGAACGGGTGATTGGAGGGAAGGCTCATTGACATGATACTTTTACACGTTATCATGTCGAAATGAGTACGTTTATGACCGTCGTTACCGAGCGAGGGCAGACCTCGATTCCGGCCAAAATCCGCAAGCAAATGAACCTGACACCGGGCCAAAAGCTTCGCTGGCAGAAAGTGGGCGACAATGAATGTCGGGTATTCCATGATTCTTCCGAAGAGGAGCCCGGGCCGATTGCGATGCTGGGCTATGCCCGAAAGTTCAATCCGCAGGATACCCGCACGACGGATGAATGGATGCGCGAGCTGCGGGAGGGCGAGCTGCCATGAAGTCCTGGGTGGTGGATTCTTGTGTGGTGCTGGATATCGCGCTCAATGACTTAGCGCACGGCGTCAAATCCGCCCAACTGCTGCAATCCAAGTTGCGCGATGGTCTGGTGGTCTGCGGGGTTACGTTTGTGGAATTGGCCCCTGCTTTTGGCGGCCAGTTAGTCGAGTTGAAGCGCTTCTTAATGGGAGCTCAGATCGGTTGGGAAGAACCCTGGACCTTGGCGGACACCGAAGCCGCTCATGATGGGTGGTGGCGGTATGTCAGCCAGAAGCGTCAGGGGATGGTCCCCCGGCGCCCGATGGCGGATTTATTGATCGGAGCCTTCGCCGCGCGCGCTCATGGCCTCATCACTCGCAATCCCGGCGATTTTAAAAGTTTTTATCCCAGTTTGAATCTGTTGAGTCCATGACACATCTTCAATATCTGCGCAACGGTGTCTGTCCTGAACCGTTCCGATATTCCGACCCTTTTTACAGGTTCTTCGCTGCTTTGAGTGGAAAGCAAAGGCTTCGGAGTGGGGATGACCCGAGAGGGTTGAAGGAACTTTCAACGTTAAACGCTCAACATTCAACCTTCACGTTGAATGTTGAGCGTTACGGTCCCCAATTCACGCCTAGAATTTGGAGGTGTTTTCTCCCCCAGCACCGATCCACCCTCAGCCAAGCCCGACGGCGTCCCGACGACATGTAAAGCGCGTAGCTGCTCCAAAACAACTCCGAATCCTTTGCATTCCACCGAAAACAGCGAAGAACCAAAATGCTTACCGGGTGTTCACGGCATTAGGCGGCACGGGAGTTCTGGCGGAGTTGACCCAGCCCCAGGCTCGGAACTCCTGGTCGCATGGATGGTGGCTGGCACGACTCTCGGCCAAAAAGCTTCTGAACTCAGCAAAACGACCGTGTTTGGCCTGATGCTCGAGCAACTCCAATTCCCTGCTCCTAATCGTAATCGTAGCCAAACAGATTTGAAGTTTGAACCACGGACTCGGACATGGGGATTGACCACGGAAAGAATACCGAAATGGAACCGACGGGGGCAATCCAACGAATACAAAGCGGCATTATTCGGTCTGTTTTCGGTATTGTTTCCGTGGTTCACATTCTGAGAGACAAATCATCGAGATTCGATGAGTAAGAATCTATTCCCGGTTCCCCTCGTGCCGGAGTTAATCAGAGTTGGCCTTAATCAAGGGAACCCGCATCGGAACGGGGCTCCGCAAGCGGTCCTTCCCACGCAGAAGTTGATAGGACCTCCAGCTTTTCGCCGTGGAATCGATTGTTCATGGGATTACGATTACGATTACGATTACGATTACGAGTAGGGAGCACGAGCACGAAAAATCTGGGATGCGCACAGTGAAAGCTGCTGGCTGCATTGTTTCTGTCGCGGTGCATTCTTTCTTGGCTGGCTGAATGGGATCTGTCATGTATCCTCGGATCAACTGGGCATTCCGATGAGATATTTCTTATTGATTCTACTGACCTGCGGCCTCGCCGTAAGCCCAAACGCCAACGCGGCGGGCATTACTTTTTCCGCTTTGCTGGGCGGGCGCGGCAACGGTTACAGCGAGGACACATCGACCGACGCAGCGGTGGATAAGGAGGGCAACATCTACATCGTGGGCAACACGCAATCCTCCGACTTCCCCGCGACTCCGCTCGGGGATCCGGCTCCTGGCGGCCGCTGTTTTGTGACAAAACTCACCCCGGCTGGCGGCATTTTGTACTCGGTCAGCCTTCTTGACGCGTCGGGGCGGGCCATTGCCGTCAACGAGGCCGGAGAAGCCGTGATTGCAGGTGAAACCAGCGGAAGCGGCTTTGCGATCACGAACGCTGTGCAGTCGTCCGTCGGAGGCCAGACCGATGCCTTCGTCGCGAAACTCACCGCCAATGGCGAGCTCCTATTCGCGACCCTCCACGGGGGAAGCGCCACTGAAGTCGCTTTTGGGATTGCTGTGGACGGCGTCGGCAATATTTATGTGACCGGTTTTACTGAATCCAACGATTTTCCGCTCACACCAAGCGTGCTCAAACCGACTCTCGGCGGCAGCCACGACGCCTTTCTCCTGAAGCTCAGCCCCGATGGGAGTCAGAAGCTTATCTCCACCTACGTGGGTGGAGACGGTTACGACATCGGCGCCCGCGTGATGGCCGCGCGTGATGGGACTTCTGTCTATATCGCTGGCAAAACGGCTTCGACTAATTTCGTTGGCAGCCATGTGATCAACTCGGCCAATCATCGCCTGGACGCCTTTGTGGTCCAAATCGCCGCCGACACTGGAAATCTCATGCGGATGGCGTTTTTGGGTGGAACAGGGAGTGACGCCGCGTCCGGTCTTGCCTCGGATGGGAACGGAGCCATTTACATCTGCGGAGAAACAACGTCCAGCGATTTTCCGACGACCCCGGAAGCAGCTCAACCAATGGCTGGAGGCGGGACTGATTTATTCGTGATGAAATTGGGGGCCGATCTTCAGGCTCTTCGCTATTCGACGTACTTGGGAGGCTCCGGGGATGAAATCTCCACGGACCGCACCCAGTGGCTTAACAACACCGAAGGGGGCTTGCTTTTCCCCGCCACACGAATGGCCGTGGACGACCTCGGACGGGCGACTATCGCGAGCAGCGGCGAGAGTCTCGCTTTTCCGGCAAGATTTGCTCCCGGCGCACCTGCCCTTGAGATCGGGACCGGCCAAAAGTCGTTTGTAGCCAGGCTGAATCTGCTCGGGACAGAAGTGGACGGAGTCCTCTCGGTGGGCAGTTCTCAACCGCGAGGTCTGGTGATTACCGGCAACACCGTGCTTATTACGGGAGCAACGGGTTTTACCGTTTATCCTCCATTCTTCCCAACGACTCCCGGCGCTTTCAATGGCGAATACAAAGGGAACGTGTCCGATGTTTTCATCACCCAGCTCTCCTTCGCTCGCACCGACCCGGTTCATCCAATGCCCCCAAACGATAACCGAGCCAATGCCACGCCCATCGATGGTATTGCCCGCACATTTGCAGGTTCGAACACCGGAGCGACCCCGGAGCCGGGCGGAACCGAAGCTGCACATGGCGGTAGCCCCCCGCACATTCAGTTTGGTGGACTTACACGGCTGAGGCGGAAGGATTTCTCATGGTGACCACATTGGGATCCCGCTTCGATACTGTCCTGACTGCTTACGCGTCCAACGTGGACAATCTAACCGGGATTGTGGCAGAGAATGACGATCTTCAATTGACAAACCCCACGCAAACGAGTGGCGTAAAGATTCCTGTTCAGAAGGGCGTCGTCTATGAATTCGCCGTCGATGGGAAAAATGGCGAAACTGGCGAGATCGCTTTGACGATCATTTTTTCCTATGCCGTAAAAGATGACTTCGCGTCACGCAAAATGATCAACGCCTTTCCCCTCACGACCTCAGGTTCCAATCGCGGCTCATCGAGGCAGTTCGATGAGCCCTATCACGCGGTAGCGGGAAGGAATTCGGTTTGGTGGCAATGGACCGCGCCGATTGCGGGGTCCGTGCGGATCAGCACAAAAGGAAGCTCCTTTCCGGCGGGGCTTGCGGTTTACACCGGTTCGGTGCTCAGAGAGCTCACCTCTTTAACCTCCATTTCCGGCGGCAACGATCTCAACCTGGCAGTGGAGGCGGGACAAAAATACCAGCTCGCGGTGGATGGCGCGTACGGCGATACAGGAGATATCGAACTGCGGATAGACCGGGGCGAGCCGCCTGGAAACGATGACTTCATCCACGCCACACCGATCCCTGGGGCAAAAGCGGAGATCGCGGCCTCAAATTTGTACGCAAGCGTGGAACCAGGGGAGGAGGTGGTCCGGACCATTGGCGGGGGGCGCACCGTCTGGTGGTCCTGGACTGCGCCGACCAATGGCCTGATCACGGTCAGGGCAATCGGTGGCAGCCTGAACACCGACCTGATGCTCTTTACCGGCACGGCGCTTTCGAATCTTCGCCTGGTGGCCGAGAATGACAATTTCTTGCTCACGCCTACAATCCTGGACCACCCTCTTGACAGGCGGTTAAGCATTGATGTGGAAACCGGCGTGACCTATTTCATTCGAGTCGATAACAGCCAGTATGCGAGGGCAGGAGGGCCGTTCATACTCAAGCTCGATTTTTCCAGGCCGCCAAAAATCTTGCCAGGCGTCTCGTTGCAGAACGGAATGTTCCGCTTCAAGGCCACTGGGTTGGCTGGAATAGTTTATCATGTTCAAACCTCCGAGAACCTTAGGGATTGGACTGGACTTCCGGGCGACTATGTCGGCGAGGACCTGACTGTGATCATTCCGTCCGGCACGGGCCGCGCTGGCTTTTTCCGATTGGTCGATAATTCTGTCCTGCCGCTGCGATGAGCTCAAAGAATCATTGGTGGTTACTGCTGCAAACATTGCGGCTGGTGGCCCTCTATTTCATCGTGGCGCGGGCTCACGCGGCAGAAGATGCCGCTGTGCTTGAAAAGTCGTTCGCGCAGGATGTGAAGCCGTTCTTAAACCATTACTGCGTTCGTTGCCACAACCCCGACAAACTCAAGTCAGGCGTTCGCGTAGACCAACTGGATGCGGTGTTGGGGGATCAGCACCTCCGGCTCTGGCAGCAGATACAAAAGCAGATCGGCAATGGGGCGATGCCGCCCGAAGACGAAGTGCAGCCCACCGATGCCGAGCGCCAGCGGATGGTCGGATGGATTCAGAAAGGCTTGGAAATTGCCCGCTTGCGGCCGACGCCCAAGAACGGGACCACTCGGCGTTTGACCGTCTCGCAATATCGCAACACCCTGCGGGAATTGTTGCTGCTCGAGGATGATCTGACGGATTCCCTCCCGCCGGACGCTGTCTCGCGAGACGGATTTTTAAACAACAAAGAAACGTTGCACGTTTCGCCATTGCTGTTGGAGGCGTACTATGAAATCGCCGAGATAGCTCTCAATCGCTGCCTCGTCGATCCCAGCATCAAGCCCACAATCCAGAACTTCCGCGTTGACCTGGGATTGTCCATCAATCCTCAACCTTGCCCGGACAACCTGATTCTCGGGGCGGACAGCCTTCTTCTGGGCAACGCGGATTTCGTGGTCAACCAACTCACGCCTTCCAAGCCATTCGATTTCGAACCCTTCTTCATGCAGACGAAGTATCGATTTATCGAAGGGTATGAGGGGAACGGCACCGTTCGCGGATGGAGGGGTTATGACAGCATTTATCATGCAGTCTTTGCGTGCATGCGCGGCAGCGGCGGCTATCCGAAAGGGCTCGCCTACAGCACGGTCGCTGGTGGACTTTTGCTGCGGCCAGCGATTCCTAGTGCCGAGCTGTTCGGAGTTGAGAGCACGTACGGGCCTAAGGCGAATTTTAAGATTTCCCTGCGCGAACTCCCAGACCACGGACGCTTTCGTATTACTGTGATGGCGGAAAAATACAACGATGGGCTGCTGCTCGATCCACGCGATATTCCTCAATCGTCCGAGGGCGCGCCCGCAGTCCTATGTCGAGATCCAGAAACGCCACAAACCGTGATGATCCAGTCTCCCGGCATCTACCAGGTGGACGTCCACGCGGCAATCCGCAGCGCGGCGGCAAGCGCCGCAAACTCGCCGCCGCCCGAAGAGCCTCAAGAGTTGGTGCTTGGCTTGGGCGAGAGGCATTTCTCAGGCAAATTGCCGCAGCGCGCGTTCCTGGTGGTGAGGCTCCCAGTCGGGCCGCTGGCAGTCAGCGCGCGCTACGCTGGATTGACGCGCCTGGATCGGATCGTTTTCACCCCGCTGCCAGCGGGCCATGAGGTGGGGCAACGGTTTGGCGCGTTCGAGAAACGGTCGCCGCACCTCGGCGTGCATTTGGGATTGCGTCGCGATTGCGGCAGCACGCTTGCTCAGGTCGGAGCACCGCAAACCGTGGTGTCCGTGCGCCCCGCCCGCTTCGTGTTTGAGGGAGCCATCCGCAATTTCCCAAGCCCGGATGTGGAAAAGGATAATGTCAATTACCTCGCGGGCGTTCGGGAGATCGGCGTTCGGAGCGAGTACACCGATGGCCGTGACATGCCACGGTTGCTTATCCGGTCCGTGGAGTTCGAAGGTCCTTTCCACGAGTCGTGGCCGCCGGCATCCCATCGGAATGTCTTCATTGACTTTGACCACAAGGAGGATCATCGAGCTTATGCGCGGGAGATCCTGCGTGTTTTCGCGGCCCGCGCCTACCGCCGCCCCGTCACCGCCGCGGAGGAATCCGCACTGATGTCGGTATTCGAGAAATCATACGGTGCAGTCCCCAATTTCCAGGAAAGCGTGAAGGACGCACTGCAGGTCGTGCTCACTTCGCCACAGTTTCTGTTCTTGATCGAGAACAGCAGCACGCCGGACCCCGAGCCCCTCGACCATCACGAGCTGGTTTCCAAGCTGTCGTACTTCCTCTGGAACGGCCCGCCTGACCGCGCGTTGTTACAGATGGCCGCAACCGGCGTCTTGCGGGACCGACTGGATGCCGAAGTCGGCCGGATGATTGACGATCCAAGGTTTTCCAGGTTCATCGGCGAGTTCACTTCCCAATGGCTCGCCCTTGACAAGTTCCATGTGCTCGAACCGGACCGGAGTCGTTTTCCCAAGCTCACCCGCGACACTCGCGCCCACCTTGGGAAGGAGCCGGTGCAGTTTCTGCAGCACCTGATCCGGAACAACCTGCCGCTGCGCCATCTCATTCAGTCCGATTTCGTGATGGCGGATGAAGTCGTCGCCGACTACTACGAACTGGCCAACAAGTCGGAGAGCGGTTTCCAGTTTGTTCCCATCCTGCACAATCGGCGCGAGCTGGGTGGCGTGCTCGCGCAGGCGGCCATCATGGCGGGTCTTTCGGACGGTCGGGAATCGAACCCGGTCAAGCGCGGGGCGTGGCTGGCGCGCCGCATCATCGCCGAGCCCCCCGACGATCCTCCGCCCAATGTGCCTGCCCTCAAGGAAGACACCCAGAAACTGCCGCTCCGTGAGCGACTCGAACGCCACCGCAACCAACCTGGTTGCGCCCAGTGTCATTCAAAAATTGACCCTTGGGGAATCCCTTTCGAGGAGTTCGATGCAGGGGGACGACTCAAGCAGCAGCCCGTGGACGCGCGGTCCACCCTGCCCGACAAAACGGAAGTTGTCGGCATCGACGACCTCAAACGTTATCTGGCCCAAGATCGTTTGGATCAGGTGGCCTTCAGTTTTCTCAAACATCTGGCAACCTATGCGACCGGATGCACTCTTTCATACAACGAAAGCGAGTTTCTCAAGGAAAACGGCGCGAAACTCAAGGCTCACGGCTACCGCATGCAGGATATGATCCGATTTGTCGTCAACAGCCCCATGTTTCTCGAAAAATAGAACCTGTGCCCTTGACCTGCGAACATTCTCTCTGTCAATTGTTTCAAATCACTGGCACTGTGTAGATTGTTATGAGCACATCCCTCCGACTCGACCGTCGCGCTTTTCTGAAGGGCCTGGGAGGTGCGGCGCTGGCTTTGCCGGTTCTCGACGCCATGGGGGCGGAAGTGACCGGACAGATCCCCCGCCGTTTTTGCGCGCTTTACACCGCCAATGGCATGTCGCTTCCGAAGGTGGAGCATGACCTCGCGGAGTGGAGCTGGTTCCCGTCCGCCGAGCGCCATGGTGAATTCGTCTTTGGCAAGTCGACGGAGCCGCTCGCTCCATTCCGAAACCAGATCAGCTTCATGGGCGGTTTGTACCACCCAAGCGGTTCAAAATCCGACCCACACGTCTGCTCTGACATGTGGCTCACCGGGGCTTCGCTGCATGATCCAAAGCCCGGAACCTACAATTCGGCGGGGCTAGATCAAGTGGTGGCGTTGCACACCAAGCAATACTGTCGGCAACCATCATTGGTGCTGTCGATCGATGCCGGAACGGGCTTCCTCTCTCGGACGGGCACGATCTCATTCAGCCTGGAAGGGAGACCGATTCCAGCGGAAAACAACCCGCGACGGCTGTTCAACCGGTTGTTCCGCGGCGACCGCGGATCGCTCCTATCAGAACGCGCCAGGCTCCAGCGACGCATCACATTGGTCGATGCCGTGGTTCGGAGCGCGCGTTCGCTAAACCAGAAGCTCGGCAAGTCCGACCGGGAACGGATGGATGAGTACCTCACCTCTCTGAATGAAGTGGAATCACGATTGATCGCCTCCGAGCGTTGGATCGATGTTCCGTTGAAAGAGCAGGACTACTCCCACTTGAATCTGGAGGCGTCATCCGATGGCGAGCCCTCTGACTACTACCGAACCATGTTCGACATCATCGCGTTGGCCTTCGATGCGGACATCACTCGCTCGGTGACATTCATGCTCAATCGGGAAGACGGCATGGGCATCAGCGACACGTTTCCCCTCAAGCTTGGACTGGGCAGAACACACCATAACCTCTCGCACGCAGGCGACAAGAACGGCCAGTTGGAGTTTGCGAAATACGATCTGTTCCTGAGCGGACAGGTGGCACATTTTTTCAAGCGTCTGACAGGCTACAAGGACCGCAACGGCAGCGTTCTTGACAACACCATCGTGCTGTTCGGTAGCGGTGCCAGCACGACACACAATCCTCGGAACCTTCCGACTTTGATTGCCGGTGGATCCGCAATGGGCCTTCGGCATGGACTCTACTGGCGGAGTGGCGAGACTCGGATGTCCAATATGCACCTCTCCATCCTGCGAGCCATGGGCATCGATCGGGAGTCCTTTGCCGACAGTACCACGACGCTCAGCGATTCGATCTTCAGCCGAGGCTGAGAACTTGGGGTGTCGAACTCTTCCTCATAGCCGCAGTGTCTTTCCGCCGCAACCCGGCTAGTATTGAGAAGGCCGCGACCTTCACAGCAACGAACCCATCCGGAAAAAAAGGAGATGCGAAATGTACCCACACAGGCCCATTTTGGCTTTCCATCAGGACGTGCTCTGGTTGACTCTGAAGGCCTATGAATGACCAATCGGTGCAGGATATGAAACTCCGGGTCGAAGTGGAAAATTTGAAAAGACTTGCTGAGGGAGGGGGATCGGAAGCGCAATGGAACTTGGGATTGATGTATTATCACGGCTAGGGCGTTTCCTCAAATGAAACCGAGGCTGTGAAATGGTTTCGAAAAGCGGCAGACCAAGGGATCGCCTACGCTCAATGTTGCCTCGGGGCCATGTATGCCCGTGGAAAAGGGGTCGCGCAAAACCCGGTGGAAGCGCACGCATGGCTTGAGCTGGCTGCTATGAATGGAACTGAACCAGCGCGCAAACACCTGGCTAAACTTGAGAGCGAGATGAGCCTCCTGGAACGTATCGAAGCCACCAGGCGTGCCCGTCAGTTGTTCGATCAATTGAAGCGGCGGTGAAGGCGGCCCTTCCAGACCTGGATTGAAGGATTAGTGGAGCCTCGCAATGTTGTGGAAACATCCGGGAGGGGATGCTGGATTTCCCCTCGGGCAACTCTCACATTTTTCCGATTCTTCTCGTATTTTCCAGGATCTTCCCGTGATCATCATCTCCACCCCACTTACCCCAATGAAAACGTCCGAAGCACCCCGACAACTGAAGCTGGCTTTCACCCTGATTGAACTGCTCGTGGTCATCGCGATCATCGCGATTCTGGCGGGGATGCTCCTGCCCGCGCTGGGCAAGGCGAAGCGCAAGGCGAGAGAGACGAGCTGCCTGTCAAACTTTCGCCAGTGGGCTTTCGCCGCGAATCTGTACGGAACCGACGACTCGCGCGGTCGGCTGCCGATGTTGGGCGACATCGGTAACAACCCGTGGGATGTGGCCGAGGCCATGATTCCCGCGCTTCAGGATTATGGGCTGACGGTGCCGATGTTTTTCTGCCCGGCCCGGCCAACTGAATTTGCCGAGGCCCAGACATGGATGCAGAAAAACAGAAAGCGAACAATCAATAACAACGAAGATCTCCGCTATTACTACAGCCAACGTTGGACGTTCGGCTTCGCGATCATCCAGCACAGTTGGTGGGTACCTCGCTCCGGCAAACCAGGCTTCCGCGTGATGCCAAGCACGGCGAGGGTGAACACGAACACCGTCGCCGAAGGCTGGCCGACCAAGCTCGAAGATCTCGGCGCAACCCTGAGCCCCATTGTCACCGACACGCTCTACCATGACGGCTTCGTCATGAACCTGTCGCTCGCATGGGGCGGCCATCCCACGAAAAAAGCAGACTCCGGATTTCAGATTCAGGGCGGCGAGGCGGAATCGATCAGTCGCGGTTACGCCGACGGCCACGCCGACATCGCTCGCCGTCCTAATATCGTCTGGCGACACTTTGGCAATTGGACGAGTTTCTATTGATCAGCCTCATTCATTCGCCAAACCGAACCGATCAGAGGGATCGATCCGGAATTCAAGTCACGGATGGTTCCCCGCGCATCGACCCCATCACCTTATTTCGGGATGGAAGATAGGTCAGGCGTCACGGCTTTGGCGTTTGACCACTTCCAGGCTGCTGACCGGGGGCAGGTGCGGGGCCGCCCTGACGAGGTCCACGGCCTCCGGGACCACTTCCTCGGCCGCGACCCTGAGGCAGTTTATCGAGGATCGGTTGCAATGTGGTTCGTTCTCCCTCGTTAAGGGTCGCTCTGGCCTCATTGGCAATGCCGGCATTCGAACTGGCGAAGGTGTTGCCGCCCCGGAACGTCGGCGCGGTCGTGATGAACCAGTCGAAGTACTCTTCGCGCAAGGTTGAGGTCCAGCCGGTCGTGAGCTTGCGCAATTGCAGAGCGTAGTGGATCTGCTCCTCCTGCTTCGCGAGCGCATCAAGCGGCGTTGCCTGCGTTTGCGGGTTGGCCAACGGTGTTCGTGGTTTGTGGGGCTTCGACGGCGCTTCACGCATTGCCTTGACCAGCTTGGTTGCCGCGTTGGGCGATTGCACATAAACCAGCATCTCAGCCAGTTCGAAATTCTCTTCGCGCGTCTCGGCAGGGAACAGAAGATCAAACTTGTCGGCGTAGCGCTTTAACGTGGGTTCGTCCGGACGTTGAAGTCGGATAAACACCAGCGAATAGGCCCTTAACAAATCGAGCTTGTCCGCATAAGGGATCGACTTGTAGTGCACCCGATCCAAAGCCGCCAGCAGGCGCGCGCGCAACTGAGCGTCAGGAGCAGGCGCCTCTTTCGTTCGGTGAATTTCATCGCGTCCGCTCACGCGTGCCAGGGCGGCGATGGCGGCGATGGACCTCCGCGCGTCCGTTTCGGTCAAAGCCTTCTCACGCCATGTGGAGGGATCCTGCCATTCCAATGCGATGCGCGCCGCGTAGCGAATCGCTCGATCCTGATCGCCCAAGTAAGGCCAGACTGTGGCGATGGCCGCCGGGTCCCGGTGGCCGTGAAATGCCTCGAGCTTGTGGCGTCTGTCTCGCTGAGACTGGAGCCGGAGATCAGGTGTCGTGGGCAGGGTGGATTCCTTCCCGGTGTAGCTGATGCGCCAGAGCGACGATTGGGAAGAGCGTCCGCCCAGGACCATGTACATCGCGCCGTCGACGGGGTTGACCGTGATATCCGCCGCGTTGAAAGGTTGAGCAGAGAGGAACACTTCCACTTCAGCCGTGTAAGTTGAGCCGCTCGGAGTCAGATGAGCGGCATAGATTCGGCCATGCTGGTGGTCGAGAAAGAAAAGCGCGTCCTGGTAACGTTTCGGGAACTTCGCACCGTAGCCAAATGTGTTTCCTGTGGGTGACCCTTTCCCGATGTCCACCAAGCTTCCGAAGCTGTCGAGATAATGGTCCGGCCATTTGCCCGAGCCGTTGCGGAAGCCAAAGTCCGCGCCACTGATCACGTGGTTCAAGCGTGCGGGCCGATACCACGGGTCGCCCATGTCCCATTCCATGTCCGCGTCCCAAGTGAACAGTTCCCCGACGTTGTTGACTTTGATGTCGTATTGATTCCTCAAGCCGCTTCCGAACAGCTCCCATTTCTTTCCCTCCGGGTCGGTGATCGCGATCCAGCCCTGCGGCGCGTAGGAGTTATCCATAAAGCCGGTGTTCAATCGCGGCAGCAGCGTGTCTTCGCCCCAATCCTTCGGCACACGCGACGAATCAATCTGGGTGAGAGCTGTCGAGTTACCGTTGTTGATGAAAAGGGACTTCCCATCCGGCGTGAGCTCGACCGAATGAACACCGTGATCGCCAGCGAACGGGATCTGGCGCAACAGGGTTGCCGTGTCGTTTGAATCGAACTTGTCATCGAGGTTGACATCCTGGACGCGAACCATGCCGCGTCCCTCCGACATCATGTAAAGGCTGTTGAATGCCCACAACAAGCCGTTGGCACGACCTGCATCGAGATCGAGCAATTCGACCCGGGCCTCCCCGGGTTGGCCGGGCGGCGGCACAGACACTCGATAGGTCCGGCCTTCCCGCGACGACGTGAAGAGGCGGCCTTTGGGATCCGCACAGATGGAAACCCAACCGCCCGCCACATTCTCGCTCGGAACCATGTAGATCAGCTCGAGCTTGTAGCCGGGTGCCAGCTTGATGTTGCGGACGTTGAATTCGCCGTAGGTCAATGTGCCGTCGTCCAGGTTCGCTTCGGCGAGCGCGCCGAAAAGGGCGGTGGTGGTGGTGAGAAATCCAGCGATGAGGGGTAAACAGATTCTCATTTGTATGGGTGGTTTGTTGTGGGTTTTTGCATTGAAAACAGTTTGAGAAGGAACGGTCTTTGCCCGCTCACTGAAACATTTTTAGCGTTGAATCACCGCCCGAAAGAAGGAATGCCACCAGGTCCAATATTTCGTCTTCCTTCAGCGTGTTGAGCAATCCATCGGGCATGAGCGAAACGGTGGATGGTTTCATGCTTTCAATGTCCTTCCGCTTGACGACGACCAGCTTGCCGACGTCGAGCATGTCTTCCATCACGCTGAGGGTCGTTTCAGTTTCCTCTGGCACCCAACCGGTGACGACATCACCGTCCTTCTTCCAAACGACTGTCGTGACGTAGAGGCTGCTGATCTCCTTGCTCGGTTCGATGATATTTTCGAGCAAATCGTGAACGCTGAAAGTGCCGCTGACGCCGGTCAGATCGGGTCCCACTCCGCCGCCGTCCCGCCCGAAATGATGGCACAGCGAACAGGACGTTTCGGTAAAAAGTTTCTTACCTCGATCAAACTCCCGTTTCCCCTTGAGTCCTTTGTTGACCACAGGAACAAGCTCATCAACCTTCCAGTTCTTGACGAAAAGCCTCGTTCCCCGCGCCTGGATCATTTTCCCGGCGGCTTGCTGGTTTTTGACTGGCTGGGCCGATGTGTTCGTTTTCGAGCTGCCATCGGCACGACACCACCCCCAGGTCATCGTCACTGCCGCGGTGATGAGTATCAGTTTCGTGCTCACGCTGGATCAGGAAAAAAGCGGGGGGTTGGTCATTGAGGCATGCGACGAATCTAATCGCCCGCCGGTTTGCTGCAAATGAGATCGTTCCATCACAGATACTTTGACACATGCCAAGCCTGGTGACAAGTCCTGTCGAGTTCAAAATCAGTCCAGAGATTTGGGCAGGAGCGGTTCCGACCGCTGGATCCGCTCCCGCGATGGACGACGAAGTTTTTCCGCATCGAAACGACACCGTTCGCCCCTAGGCCTTACAGCCTGATGACAGCTTTAACGAGCCCGAATTCTTAATCGAGCCACAAGCGCCGCCACCCTTCGTGGCCGAGTTGGCGCAAGGTTTTGATGTTATCCTTGTAGATCATGGCGGGATCGGAGCAAGCCGCCACGGCGCGTTCGACGCTCGCTTCGCGCAATAGATGCAGCGCCGGGTATGGGGAACGATTTGTGTAGTTCTCAATGTCGTCCGGTTCGGTATCGGCGAATTGATACAAGGGATGAAAGCTCGCGACTTGGATCTCCCCGGAGAGACCGAGCCTGTCGGCAACGGCTTCGGCCTCATCCAAGAAATTGTTGTAATCAATGAAATCACCTAAAACGTGAGGATGAATCAGAAGCGTGGTCTCGCACTGGTCCGGATCCGCCTTCTCCAGAGCACGCAGCTCAACGGCGAGATCTTCAAGAAGCACCTCTGGCGATCGCGCCTCACTCACGCGAAACAGAACACGGTTGTCGAGATGAACAGCCTTGGCGAAGGGGCATAAGTTGAGGCCGATGACCGCTCTTTCCAGCCACATTTTCGTCGCAGCGATGGCCTCTTCAGCCGCCGATTCCGTGCGCTCAACGTCCATATGTTCACGGTTCCTGTTGTCGTGGTGGTCACCAATTCGCCCAATGGCCGCCTCCAGAATAGATGAGATAGTTCGTGGTCCAGAGTTTCGAGCTTCTCCAAGTGACAGCGCCGTCGAGCGTGCCTACGTTGCCGCCCGCCGCCCCCATTTGTTTCGGGGTCTTTCCGGCCGACGGAGTGATGCCGGTCCCTTTGTAACCCCCCGTTTTGACCTGGCCTGTTTTGCCGTGAGGGACGGTCACCCACGTGCTGTTCCAATCGTTTTGGTCGGAGAACAACACGATCGTGGGCTCCTCCGTCAGCCTCTTCGGCGAGATCCACGTCACAGGGTCCGGCATTTTCTTGTCGCCGTGGTAATTATAACCGATGTAGTAGCCAATCCCAGTTTGGAAGCGAGTGTCCGGCCTGTCCGTGGTCCCCGGGTAGTGCACGGGGTACAGGTTGGGGCAGTCAAATACTTTGTCGCCGAATTGATTGCTGATGGCGACATACATCTGGCTTTGGATGCTGAGAGTATAGGAGTCGCCCGAGTCGCGAGTTCCGTGGAAAACGCGATCGTTGTTGTCCATGGCATAGAGGTGCGTGGCTAAACCGAGTTGCTTCAAATTGCTCACGCAGTTGGCGCGTTTGGCCTTTTCCTTGGCGGCAGCCAGGACAGGGAGGAGCATTCCTGCGAGGATCGCGATGATGGCGATCACCACCAAGAGCTCGATGAGCGTGAAAGCGAACCCGGCGTGGAATCGGGAGATTTGTTTTGCTCTCGGCGTTTGCGCAAATGGCGTGTTCATGATCTTGAAGGCTCAGGACTGCATTTTGCAGTGGTCGAGTATTCGTCCTTGTAACGTACGGATCTGGTGTTGGCAAGCAAGGACGAGGCTATTAGGGAAGCGCTCAGTGGTTTCCGGATCTTCTCGTAATCGTAATCGTAATCGTAATCGTAATCCTATCCCGGGTTTCCCTGGTGCAACCGGTAATCGGAGTTGGCTTTTATCAAGGCGACCCGCA
The DNA here is from genome assembly GCA_945865375.1 of Akkermansia muciniphila. Lineage (GTDB taxonomy): Bacteria > Verrucomicrobiota > Verrucomicrobiia > Limisphaerales > F1-80-MAGS106 > F1-80-MAGS106. The sequence goes on from CAMBEJ010000059.1 coordinate 17,809, forward strand.
TCGAAACGACGCTCCACAGGCGGTCTTTTCCTGGCAGAACTTCCTCCCCAGAAATCGGCCTTTGGCCACGAGCACATCGAGGTCGGCGGCACTTTCCAAAGCGGAGCCACGGGCATTGTCAAAGGGTAAACTTCCAGCTTTTCGTGGTCGAATCGGCGGTTCATGAGATTACCATTACGATTAGGATTACGATTACGATTACGAGTAGGAAACGCGAGCACGAAAAATCTGAGATGCGCACGGGAAGCGCCTCAGGGCTACTTTAAAGCCGCTTAAGCCGGAACGATAGAGCCCCGTTTCAACCCAAAGGCGCAAAGACGCGAAGACTCAACGAGCTTCCCATGTGGTTGCCAATTAAGAGTGGGTCGCCAATCAGTGAATTTTTTTGTTCACCATGAATTCCGGGGAGCTTCATGTCGTCCAAGTCAACCATTCGTGGTATTCCCATTTGCACGTAGACGTATTATCTGTCACCGTTTAGTCAGCGCATGAAAAAGTGGATTATAGTTCTGATTCTGATCATCGGTGCGGCTTTTGGTTACCCACGCTGGCAGGCTTGGAGAGCCGCTTCGAAGCCAGTCGCGGCATCGGCTCGTACGGCGTCGGCGCTTGTTGAGACGAGGGACATCCAGTTCGCCGTGAGTGCGGCGGGCGAGATTGGACCTGCGGAGCAGGTTTCTGTGAGGCCGGAAGTGAACGGACGGATTTCCGAGTTGCCCGTTGATTTGGGGGATATTGTTAAGAAGGGTGATTTGTTGTTCACGCTGGACGACCGGGATTTGCAGATTGAGAAAGAATCTTCCCAAAAAGAAATCGAACGCGCGTCCCTTCAGTTAAGCCAGGCGGAAAGGAATTACAATCGTTCCGTCAAGTTGTTTGAAGAGAAGCTGATTTCGCAAGAGCTATTTGAGGACACTAAAACGCAGTTTGACCTTTCCAAGAACGCCCTGGAACGGTCGAAGAAGTCTCTTGATTTGCTGAACGATCGACTTCGAAAAACGCGTGTTGAAGCGCCGTTTGCCTGCACTGTTTTGACGCGGCCCATCTCCATCGGACAAGCGGTCTCTGGCTCGGGCGGGTTCAACAGCGGCACCGAGGTGCTGACGATCGCGGACCTCCGCACCATGATCATCAACGCGCATATCAACCAGGCGGACGTGACGCGTTTGAAGTCGGAGCAGGAGGTGGATGTGACGGTCGAAGCGGTGGCGGGGTTAAAAGTGCTGGGGAAAATCGAACGCGTCGCACCCCAGGCCATGATCAAGAACAACGTCAAGGGATTTGCGGTCCGGATCTTGTTGAAGGATGTGGATCCCCGCATTCGTCCCGGCATGACCGCGAACATCAAGATTCCTGTGGGATCCGCCACGGATGTGGTGGCCGTGCCCCTGGCGGCGGTGTTCACGGAAAAGAATTCCGAGAGCGGAATTCCAGAGCGGTTTGTTTATCTAAAGAAGGGGAATAGCTACGAGCGCCGAATCGTCCGCGTGGGGATTTCCGATTTGTTTTTCGCCGAGATACAGGAGGGATTGGGATCCGGAGAGACCGTGATGCTCGAGATGCCAAAGGAGGAAAAAGCGGCGCTGTCGAAATCGTTGGCGCAGAAGGCCGGAATGCCCGGAAAGGGCGTGGGCGGCGCACCGAAACCACCGGGTAGCGCAGCCAACAGCGGGGGCACAGGGGCAGTTGCCGGGACGGGCTCGGTTTCGGCTCCTAAACCGGGCGGCACTTCCACCAGCGTGCCAGCGGGTTCCAGTTCCGCACGCTGAGTGCTAGTCCAACCCTTTAACTGTTTTCAGACATGGCACTGGTTGAGGTTCGGAACATCAGCAAGATTTACCATCTCGGCGGCGAGGAAATTCGCGCGCTGGACGATGTGTCGCTGGACATAGGGTCCGGCGAGTTCATCAGCATCATAGGCCCCTCTGGCAGTGGGAAGTCAACCCTGATGCATATCCTGGGGTGTTTGGACACGCCCACCAAGGGCACGATCACGCTGGATGGGACCATGATTCAGGATGCCTCACAAAGGCAGTTGGCCGGCATTCGAAACAAGAAGATTGGGTTTGTCTTCCAGTTTTTCAATTTGCTTCCCAAGTTGAACGTCTTGCAAAATGTGGAATTGCCCATGATCTACGGTGGCCAATCGTCACGGGAACGTAAGGAGCGCGCGATGGAGGCGCTGAAAATGGTGGAGCTGGAGAATCGCTCAAAACATCGGCCAAGCCAGTTATCTGGAGGGCAGCAACAACGCGTGGCGATTGCTCGATCGCTCGTCAACGATCCGCGCATCATTCTCGCCGATGAGCCCACCGGGAACCTCGACTCCCACACAGGCGAGAACATCTTGAAACTGTTCCGTAACTTGAGCGAGGAGGGGCGGACGATTATTTTGGTGACGCACGATCCTGAGATCGCCGCTGTCACGCCTCGCAAAATCGAGATACGCGATGGGAAAGTGGCGACAAAACTAGACGCCAAACTTGCGGGTTTAGACCGTTCGATCTCGAATGGTATGGGTGGGCATTAAATTTTCATGGATCTCTGGAGCGCCATTAGTGTTGGGTTGAAGGAAATATGGGCGAACAAGTTTCGTTCGTTGCTGACCATGCTGGGAATTATCCTGGGCGTGGCAAGTTTGGTTTCGATGTCGGCTCTCGTTGCAGGGATGGAGAAGGGGGCTCGCGAAGCCTTGATCGCCATCGGCGGCCTTAAGAAAGTGCGCCTGGAACCTCAGGATGTCCCTGTGGACCAGCGGCATTTGAAGGACCAGGCCGTCGGCATCACCATGAAGGACGTCGAGGCGTTGCAACATAATGCCCACTCGATCGAGATTTTGTCACCGGAGATGCGGCAGTATGGCGCGGTGGTCGGTGCCAAGGGCAAAACATTTAGTCCTTTCATTGTTGCGGGAGTGTGGCCGGTGGCGCTCGAAATGGGTGAGCACGAAATTGAGCATGGCCGGATGTTCAATGAGATGGACGACGACATGGCGCGCAGCGTGTGTGTGATCGGCACCGAAACGCGCAACGAGTTGTTCGGGTCGCCCGAGGAGGCTGGTCGTGAAATCATTCCCATCGGGGAGATTATCACCATCAACAACCAAGCGTTCACGATCATCGGGATGTTCAAGCATTATGAGAGTGAACAGGATCGAAAGAAACGGGAACTCGAGAACAGCAAACCGAAGGAGGCGCGTTCGGGGCCGACTCGAAGCAAAGGTTGGCGCGGGGGCGGTCAAGGGAATTTCGTCTTCTGGCTCAAGAACGCCACGGTGTTCATGCCGATGAACACCATGTGGATCAAGTTTCGATCGGGGAGCACGTCGAGTTCCAGTTCCTGGGGAAGGTCGAGTTCGATCACTTACGACGCCGGCGATCCGCGGCTTTCGACGCTCGAGGTCCGGTTGAAGGACGTTGAGAACATGGATGCCGCGTTGCAGCAGATCCGGAATATTCTGATGATCACTCACAAGGGCATCGAGGATTTTGCGTTTCGCACCCAGGAAGAGTGGTCGGAGAACATCAACGCCTTCATCAAAAACGCCCGCCTGAGCGGGGGCATCATCGCCGCCATCAGCCTCCTGGTGGGTGGCATTGGCATCATGAACATCATGTTAGCGAGCATTTCCGAGAGGGTTCGAGAGGTGGGGATCCGAAAATCGGTGGGAGCCACCACGCTGGACATCTTTGTGCAGATTCTGGTTGAGAGCGTGGTTTTGGCGGTTTTGGGCGGGCTTGTGGGGCTGGAGGTTTCGTTCCTGCTCGTGAAGGTGCTTGCCTCAATTTCTCCCACTGACAACGCCCCCATCATCACCATGGGAGCGATGGCGCTCGCGTTTGGTTCGAGCGTTGGAATTGGAGTCCTGGCAGGCCTTTTCCCGGCATTCAAGGCCTCCCGTCTGAGCCCGCTCGTCGCGTTGCGATATGATTGAGGCAACGCACGAATTGAAGAAATCACAGGACGCGTCATGAACTTTTTCAACACAATAGCCGTGGGGTTCAAGGAGGTCTGGGCTCACAAGTTTCGTTCCATGCTCACGATGCTCGGCATCATCCTGGGTGTGGCCAGCCTCGTGGCAATGTCAGCCCTCGTCAAGGGGATGGAGAACGGAATGAAGGAGACCATGGTGGCGATGGGGGGTGCCGACAAGGTGCTGATCGAGGCTCAAGCGGTGCCAGCGTATCAGGAGCACCGGGCGGATGAATCGACCGGTCGGACGTTGTTCGATGTGGAGGCCCTGCGGCTCAACGCCCCCATGTTGAAGCTTGTTTCCCCGGAGATGGAGATTCGCGGCCCAATCCTGACGCGTGGTGAAAAAATGGTGAACCCATCGGAGTGCGTCGGCGTATGGCCCGAGGTCCTTGAAATGAACCTCCACACGCTGCGGCACGGACGGTTCTTCACCGCGATGGACGAGGAATCCGCTAGCAGCGTCTGCGTGATAGGCACGGGGATCCGGGATGATCTCTTTGGATCGCCGGAAAAGGTGGGGTACGAAATCGTACCCATCGGCGAGCTGATCGAAGTCAATGGACAACCCTTCACAATCGTCGGGATGCTTGAGCATTATGAAGGGGAGCAGGAGAAAAAAGAGCGTGAGCTGGCGAAAAAGGTCGCGGACGAAACCAAGAGTGGCCCTACAAGAATGAAGGGGTGGGGGCGACGCGGTGGTTGGGCCTTTTGGCGCAAGAACTACACGCTCTTCATGCCCCTCAATACAGCCTGGTTGAGGTTTCGCGCTTCGACCGGCACGAACAACGTTCCCGACCCTAGACTGTCGGATATCGACGTCAAGGTGGCTGATTTCGAATCGTTGGAGTCCTCAATCCAGCAGGCTCGAAATGTGTTGATGATGACGCACAAGGGGCTTGAGGACTTTAACTTCAGGACGCAGGAAAACCAGTTGGACAGCATCAATTTGCAGATCAAAAATGCCCGGTTGAGCGGAGGTATTATTGCTGGAATCAGCCTGTTGGTGGGAGGCATCGGCATCATGAACATCATGCTGGCGAGCATCAACGAGCGCATCCGGGAAATTGGCCTGTGCAAGGCGCTAGGAGCCACCGGCCTGGCGATCTTCACTCAGATCCTGGTCGAGAGCGTCGTTATCGCGGTGTTGGGAGCGGCGCTCGGATTGGTGGCGTCAAACGGACTCGTGGAACTGCTCGTGCTCGTCGCTCCAAGCCAGAACGCGCCGGTGATCACGCCCGAAGCCATGGGGATCGCCGTGGCTTTCAGCATTGGCGTGGGGATTCTCGCGGGCTTCCTCCCGGCCATCAAAGCGGCCAAGTTGAATCCCATCCAAGCTCTGCGCTACGAGTAGACCAGAACACTTCCAATCCTTCCCACACAGCGTCCGCACAGCCCCGCTCACGGAGCAGACCCCGAGGATAATCTACCCGATCCCGCAGGAAATCAAATGAGGACTTGATTCGGAAGTAAGGAATCAAGAGAAAAAGCCTCAAGCAAAGGAGATAGCCCAGGTGTCCAATAACAAGAACAGTCGTCGTCATTGCTCTTATCGATGGAAGAACTTAGAGTTGCTCCTATGGATTGGCAGCAACCGATCGCCTTGTTCATTGTCGGGAGCACCGCTTCGCTTCTTGCGAGGGGATGGTGGCGCGAGCACCAAGGGAAACGCAACCGGGGCGGTTGCGGTTGCCCGGGAGCCTCGGCGGGGTGTGGTAAGCCCGTTCCCTTTGTGGTTTCGGGACGCAAAGGGGAGCCTCCCAGACTGAATGCCTTAAAGTAAGGAATTTGGATAACCCCTTGGGCAAACCGCTCTTAGTTGTCGGTGTAAAATGTCCGTTCCCAAGCGTTCTGTTTTGCCCCCGCTTCCCTCAAGAACGGGGCGACCGAGGCCATGTTTAGAATCGTCTCGTTAAGGGAGTGGTAGGGTTGTTTGAGAGGGCGCGCAAAATCCACGAACAGGACCACCCTGTAGCCATCGGTATCGTTCCAGACTTCATGGTTGTAGCTGTCATCGAAGATGAGTGCTTTCCCTTCGGACCAATTGTGAAAATCGTTGGCGATCCGGATCCTGCACTTCTCTTTAGGTTCAGGGACCATCAAACCGAGATGAAGACGAAGCACACCGTTAAAAGCGCCCCGATGCGCGGGGATGTGTTTTCTTGGTGAGAGAATCGAGAAAAAGGCCGTTTTGACCCCCGGAATCTTTCCCAGGAGACGTTTTGTTTCCGGGCAACGTTTGGCGTTCTCAGAGCAGTCCATCCCGATCCCGCTCAAAAAATACGTTTTCCATTGATCGTCCCGAGTGATAGTTCCTGCTTCCTTCAGGATTTCGTGGAAACTCGGCATCTGATCCCTGAACTTCATGACCTGATCAAGCTCCCCTCGAATCAATGGCCAGCCAGCCTCGACACCGGCAACCCAAGGGAAAGAGTTCGGTTTGTAGACGGGCGGATCTCCATGGATCGAAACCTTTGCGATCCCCGATTCGAGTGTATTTTGAAGGGATCTTCCCAGGGCGTGAAGGAAATTTCTCGGCGGGGTCATCGAGTGCCGTCGATGATGATAGTTGGTTTCGATCACCTCGTCGGTTGATGCCTTGTGGGTCTCGTATGAGTGCATGAAGTCGGCGGCGAAATCCAATAACCCAGTGAAGTTGAAGCGTGCTGAAGTTTGGCGGAAAGGTAATCCAGAATCATCAGGATCTAGATTCTTCGCTCATTAATGCCATAAGGTTGTCCTCGGAATCTCGAAAAAAAGCCATCCATAGATCGTGATGCTGCATCTTGGCGACGATGTGGGGAGGCGATTCAAAGACGACGCCCCGCTCGACGAGCGTGGCCGCCGTCCGCTTTGCGGAGGTCACTTTGTAATAGAGAATGGAGTTGCCACGATAAGGCCCCGGTTTTTCAGGCAGCGTCAACATAAACCGCACATTGGCGTAATCGAAAAACGCCATGGAGCCGACCGTGAACAGGTGGGGCATCCCCAGCGTCTGTTGATAGAAGGGCACAGCTCGCGGCAAATCCTTGATGGTGACCGCTATCTGGCCGATCTCTGACAGCCCAATATGTGGGACCATACATGATACAGGTGTGTCGTGTTCAACCCAATCCCAGCTCCTGCTCCAGGCCAGGCTCCAGCCAAGTTTGATCGAGTCGCAGAGACGATCAGGAGCCTGCTGTTCCCCGTTCACTGTCTACTTCTTGAGATCCTTGTCGTCGGCCTTATCTGCTCCGTCTCGTTGCACGGGAGCCGATCGGTTGAGTTCGCTCAATATGATCTCTGTGATGTCCGATTTACCATCCCAATACAGAAAGATCGGCGCTCGATTTGCTGACTCCGACGCGGTGTCGACCACAAACGCGTAGCTCCCGGCCTTCGCGGTGCTGGCGATGGTTTCTTTGATCTCAGCCAACAGCTTGTCTCTCATCCGTACCTGTTGGTCACCGAGCGTGCTCTTGGATGAGCTGTCAAATTTTCGAAGACTATCCTCGATGTCTTTGATCTCGATCAGTTTTTTTTCCGCATATTGCTTGCGTTTCTCCTTTTCTTCGGAGGAGACGGCGACGTCGTTCGCGCTCTCGATCAGCTTTTTGTAGTCTTCGTTGCTTTTCTGGTAGTCCTCGATGATCCCTTTGCGCGCTTTGTCAAAGTCCATCGCCCGCTCCTTCAGCGTCGCGTCCGCCTGCTTGGTCTTCCAATAATTGTCGAACACTCGTTTGAGGTCCATCGTGGCGATTTTGGGACCGCTCTGGGCATGGATCCTGCCGCCATAGAGCGATGCGATGGTGAGGAAAATGGATAAAAAATGGCGAATGTTTGTTCTCATGGCGTTATCTATTTAAGAGAAGCTAATGGCTGTTTGCGTTCAAAACACGAGTGAAGAAATCTCGAGGCTCACTCAGTAGTCCCTCGTGAAACCAACCCCGAACTGGAACCTGCCGCTGCCCTTGTTTTGGTCATCGTGGCTGATCGGTATGGCGTAGTCCAAACGGAGAGGACCGAGGTTGGGGATGTTCAATCGGATACCGACGCCCCAGTTGTCCGAGTAAAAGGGATCCTTGGCGTGTTGGGGAGTGAAGCTGTAGGCTTTTGGATACACGTTGCCGATGTCGTAGAACAGGGCGAAGCGGAGCCGCTCGATAATGGGTATGCTGTATTCCGCCGACCCTAGCCAATAGGTGTCACCGCCGACTGGTTCGCCGTTGATGTCCTTGGGGCTGACGCGCCTGTAACGGTAGCCCCGAAGGGTGTCAAGGCCGCCTAAGAAATAACGGTCAAAAAGGGGCACTCGATCGCTGTCCCCATACTCCTTCACAACGCCCGTGCGTCCGATCGTTTCAAGGATATGCCCTTCAAAAAAGCCTTTAAAATACCACGATGTTCGGGCCTCAAGTTTGTAGAAATCTGAGTCCCCTCCAAACGGCCCGCCTGCCAACTGTCCCGAGAGCTCAGTCCTCTGGCCCCTGTTGGGCAGCAGCGCGCTATTTCGCGTGTCGTGCGCGATGCTTGCCCCAACTTTTGAAACAAGCCGCTTTCCCTCCTCCAAAAGCAGTTCTTCGGATGCGGATCCTGGCCGGATGGTGGTGGTGGATCCGCGCCCTGGCCCCTCAGTGACGATGATGGTGGGGTTCTTCACGGAATCATCGAAATGGATCCCTATGTTCTCGATGGTATAGCTGACGCCCACCTCGAAGTTGTAGGGCAGGGCCTTGGTCAAGCTGAGCCGCGCGCCCGTCTGGGTTTGCTCGTAAATATCGCTCAGGTAATTAATCTCCCTGTGGTAAACGTCCACGCCCAACGCAAGGCGTTGTCCCAGAAACCAGGGCTCGACGAATGAAGCCAGGTAGTCCTGGCGGCGTGTTCCCACCTGGGTGCGCAGACGAAACTTTTGGCCGCCGCCGGTGAAGTGCGGCGGGTTGAAGAGGTCGAAATTCCCTTGGCTGACCTCCGCAAAACCAACCACCGCGTCGATGCTGCTGAACCCGGCACCGATTTGGAAATTACCTGTGTTCCGTTCCTGCACGGAGATGACCAGATTTTTCCGGTCCGAAACGTCGGTTGGCTCCACCTGGGAGTTGATCTTTTCGAAGTAATTCAGACCATGCAGGCGGTTGGTGCTGACATCCACCCGGTACATGTTGAAAATCTCGCCTGGGGCCACCGCGAGTTCTCGGCGGATAACACGGTCCTTCGTCTTCGTGTTGCCGCGAATCTCGATTTTCTCTATGAAATTCTGGTTTCCTTCCTCGATTTCGTACACGAGATCCATCGTCCCTTTTTCGACGTTGGCGTTCTTGATCGCGCTGATCTGCGTTTTGCCCTCGTGGTTGACGGTCAGATACCCTTTGGTTTCATACGTTTCCTCGACCGCATCGGTGTTCCTGTTGAGCCCTTTTGGCGTGAACGTCTGCCCGACATTCATTGTCAGCCGTCTGTTCAGCTCCTGAGTGGAAAATAGGGTGTTCCCCTTGAACTCGATTGCTCCGACCTTGTATTGGTTTCCCTCGGAGATGTTGAAGCGAACCACCAACTCCTTTGGCGTGAGGTAGTCGAACTTGACCTCCTTCAAGTCGAAATCGATGTAACCAGCTTCGCGGTAAAATTCAGCCAGCTTCTCCTTGTCATCTTCAAACACTTCGTCCTTGAGCTTTCCGCTCCCGGTAAGCCAAGAAAACATCCAGTGTCGACGCGTTTTGACCGCGCTCCGCAGCTTCTTCTGCTTGAAAGCCGATGCCCCTTCGAAGACCACGTTCCTGATTTTGACCTTGGGAGCCTCCTTGATCTCGAAAGTGACGGTGCCTCTTCCGAGATTGTCGTTGATCACAGGGATCGGTTTGACTTCGGTCTGCTGGAGGCCTGACTTTTGGTAGGCCTTTAGTATCTCCTGAGAATCCGTGAAGATCTTGTGGGCATCAAGGGGTTCTCCCGTTTTCGAAGTGATCTTTTTCAGCAGCTTGGCGGTGCTGAATTTTTTGTTCCCTGAGAATCGGACGTCGGTGAGGACCGGTTTCCCCTGAACAACGTAGGTGAGCGCAAGCCCATTGTCCTTGACATCGCGGACGACGCGAACGTCATGAAAATAACCCGTTCCCATGAGGTTCTTGACGTCGTCCTCAATGGAGTTGGGGTTGACAGTTTCGCCGACCTTAACTCGGATATTTGCGCGAATGAGGGCGTCCGACACGGCGGGAGGACCCACGTGGCTGACCTCGATCTGTTTGATCGTAAAATTGGCTTGGGCCTGGATGGCGTTTAAGCCACCCAGCATGAGGAGCGCGCAAAGCACGCTGACACGACGCAGAGACGAGTTCATCGGTTGTTAATCTACCGGACCGCCGGTGTATCTTCTGAGGATATCTTTGCCGCACTCTCGAAGCGCGTAAAGCCTTTTAGAAAGGTTAGTGGCACATCGCCGGTAGGGCCATTGCGCTGTTTGGCGATGAGCAGGTTAATTGGGATGGCCTCAGTTTCGGGCTGACCGGCCGTCTCCTCGTCATCGCCGCTTGTGGGTTTGTAGAGCAAAGCCACCAGGTCGGCGTCCTGCTCGATCGACCCGGACTCGCGCAGATCCGACAGCCGAGGCTTCCGGTTTTTGTCCTTCTCCATCTCCCGGTTCAGCTGGCTTAGAACGATGACTGGCACGCCGAGCTCCTTTGCCAAAGCCTTCACGCCGCTGGAGATATCAGCAATTTCCTGCTGCCTGTTCTCCGCGCGGCGCGCTGTGGAGTGAAGGAGTTGAAGGTAGTCGATCACGAACAATTTGATGCCGAATTGTTGAGCCATCCGCCGTGCTCGCGCTCGCAACTGGAGAATCGAGAGACCCGCCGTGTCATCGATAAACAAGGGGGATCCCGCCAGTTTCCCCGCCGCGCCCGTCAAGCGGGGGAAGTCGCGCTCCGCCAGAAAACCATCCCGGATGTTCCTCAGGTTCACCCGAGCCCTCGAACAGAGCATGCGCAACACGAGGGAATCCGCTGTCATCTCCAGGCTAAAAACTCCTACCGGCACTTTTTGGTCCAGAGCCACGCTCTCCGCCATGTTCATCGCCAGCGATGTCTTTCCCATGCTCGGCCTTGCCGCGATCACGACCATCTCCCCAGGGTGAAGGCCTGTCGTCATCTTGTCCAGGTCTGGAAACCCGGTGGACAAACCGGTCAACATTCCCTGGCGCTGGTGGTATTCCTCAATCGTCGAGATGGCGCGGTGAACCAGTTCCTTAATGGAGGTGCTCGCCGAATCCACACGCTCCTCACTGATCGTCAGAATGTCCCGCTCGACCTCATCTATCAGCGCGTCCACTTTGCCCTCGTGCTCGTAGACTCGTCCCACCACCTCCGTGCAGGTGCGGATCATTTTGCGAAGGATGTACTTCTCTTTGACGATTTCTATGTAGAATGACAGGTTCGCCGCCGAAGGCACGGAGGCAACAAGATTGGTGATGTACGCGGGCCCTCCAACCACGTCAAGCTGCTTGGCATCCTTCAAGCGCTGAGTGACTGTGATGAAGTCGATCGCATCCTTTTTGTCGTACATCTCCACGAGAGTTTCGTAAATCGTCTGATGCCGTAGGTCGTAAAAGACGGCGACGCCGCTTTTGATCTTCTCGATGCACAACCCAATCCCTTGTCCGGGATCCAGAAGAAGGCAGCCCAGCACCCCTTGCTCGGCTTCGATCGAATGAGGGGGCAGTCTGTCCACCTTAAATGGATCGAGCGACTGCTTGACGCGTTTGGTGCGTTTGAAGTCTGCCTTTTCGAAGCGTTGATCTGGTTCGGTCTCGGTGTCCATCGAAGCGTTCCGGGAGAATGGGGCGTCACACCCCGGTTCGGCGAGCGTTATTTTTCTTTCAGCTCAATTTCTCCACTCCAGTTGTCTGGCAGTTCCTCGGGCGACATCTCTTTGAGATGCTTCATGATGAACTGAGATGGACCGTCGTAAGGATGCATTTCGATCGTCTTCTGGAACAGTTCTTTGGCTTGCTCGAACTGCCGGTTCTTGTAGGCGTCGAGCGCCTTGGCATAAACGTCCCGCCACGCTTGGGTTTCCGCAGCCTGCCCGATCGGACCCAAAAGCTCATACACTCTCACTGCCTTGCCAAAACCTTTTAGCTGAAAAAGACCGCAAAAACGGGTCGAAAATTTGTCTTGAACTCGATCGAAAACGGGGCCGGTGATCAAGAGATCCGTTCCCAGGTATTTGTTTAATCCCTCCATGCGGGCAGCCAGGTTGATGTCCTCCCCAATCGCCGTGTAATCAACCCGGGTTGAGCTTCCAAAATTCCCCACGTTCGCGACTCCGGTGTGGAGCCCGATTCTCGTGCGTGTTTCGGCGTCGCCCTTCTTGACTGTAAACTCAGCCGCCTTGAGGCGATCTCGCAATAGCAGGGCCCCTCGACAGGCGAGTTCGCAATGCTGAGCCTGCGGCTCCGGCGCGTTCCAGATGGCAAAGATGGCGTCCCCGATGAATTTCACGACCGTGCCTTCGGTTGGGTGCAGACACTCGCCAACCGCTGCTTCAAAATAACGGTTCATGAAAGCCGCGAGTTCGTTCGAGTCCATCCCCTCGGATATGTTCGTAAAGTTTGCGATGTCTGAAAAGAGAATGCTCAACTCCTGCTTTTCGGCCCCGGGTTGCAGCAGCTTGGGATTCTTTGCGATCTGCTTAGCGCGGGCAGGGGAAACATACATCGACAAAGATTGCTCCATCAGCCGACCGCCGACGTAAAGGCTGACTGAATTCACGATCACCGAGTACACGAGAGCGATCGGGATTTGAACCAGCACCGGAATCAGCCAAGCCCACCAGAGATGGTAATGCACAAATCCGTAGTAGCTCCCCGCCGAAATCCCCACCATCGCCAGCGCCGCGATTCCCGTCGCATACCAGGGCCGACAGAGCGCCAGGCCGCCGCCAAACAGAATGCCAGCCAGCAGGATCAGGGAGTGCTCGTAGATCGGTGGCAACCGGGTGAGCCAGTTGTGATGCACCAGGTTCAGAAAAACGGTCGCCTGCACATCCACCCCGGGCATGTAGAGAGACCCCCCGCTCGTGATCCATGCTGAATACGGATTCCGATACTCGTCTTTTCGTTTGGCGGCCTCCTCGGTGTGGATGTTGGCTCCGATAAAAATCATTCTTCCTTTGAAAAATGCCAAGGAAGCTTTGTTGGTTTCAGCCACGTCCAGCGCGTCGCGATAGCTGATCGCGGGAAGGGAGTCCGCTGGGCCGATGTAGTTGATCCACCGCTGAATCGCTCGCTCTAACTCCGTTTTCGGGAGGTTCTTGGCACCAAAAGCCTCGGCGGCGGCCCAAGCCAGGGTAGGAACTGGGGCGTTTGGGTCGAAGAAATGGCGCCGAACCATGATGTCATCGTCGGGGTCCGTTTCCGCTACCCCGAGTTTCTCTTCGCCGACCGCATCCATGAGCGCTTCGGTCGGAAGGCTGACCTGGCCGGCTCTCTTCCCAAGCAGCCCCTTCGTCCAGTCTGCGGCGATGACCACGTTCCCCAATTCCTTCATCGCCTTGGCGAAGTCTTGATCCACTGACGGGTCTTCGGACGGGTCGCTGAACACCACGTCAAACACCGCTCCTTTAGCGCCCAGCGCCTTCAGTTTTCGCAACAACGCGGTGTGCAGCCTGCGATCCCAAAGTTTTCCGAACTTCTGACCCAACGGGGCGTAACTCGACTCGTCCATGTAGATCATGAGGACTTCGTTCACGTTGGTGAGCGGCGGGCGAACGAAAAGAAGGTCGTAGCTCTTCGAGGAGATCTTCGTCGAAAACTCCTTCATGCACAGGACCAGCCCGACCAAGGCAACGACGATGGCACCGATGATGGCTCCCGAACTTGCTTTGAAGAATTGTCGAAAATTCATGTCTGATGTATACGCGAGGATGCAACCTTCTGACCGCAGGCTCAAGCTGCGAAAAACCAACCTTCCTGGTTCGGGTGCAACTCTCGTTATCCGAGGTCGCCTCCCCTGACGCGGGTATCCCGCCGCTTAACCACGCTGAAGTGACAGTAGAGTAGGCGAAGCGGACGGATTGAGAGGCACAGGCCAATGACCGTCTCGCTTCGCCCCTCATCGAACCGGACAGGCGGTTTTCCCGCATCCGG
>CAMBEJ010000060.1 GCA_945865375.1 Akkermansia muciniphila
TCGCGATTGGCTTCGTCGTCCGCGCTTTCCTCATCACGGAGTGGGGCGTAAGGTTCAATCTCTCGGAGAGCCAGATCGGATCGATCCAGGGTGCCGGCCTGTATCCGCAGGCCTTGAGCATGATCCTGTTCAGCCTGGTCATCGACCGGATCGGCTACGGGCGCACCATGGCCTTCGCCTGGGTGGGGCACGTCGTCTCGGCCATCTTGACCATGACAGCCACGGGCTACACCGGTTTGTATTTAGGCACCTTGACGTTTGCGCTCGCCAACGGAGCTGTCGAGGCGGTCATCAATCCGGTCACGGCCACGCTTTATCCTAAGGAGAAGACGCATTACCTGAACATCCTGCACGCTGGCTGGCCAGGAGGCCTCGTCATCGGAGGCCTGCTGGCCATCGCCCTGGGCACCCGCGGGGGCGAGGATTCGTGGCGGTGGAAGGTCGGGCTCTACCTCATCCCAACGGCCCTCTATGGACTCATGATGCTCCGCGAGACATTTCCGGTGCAGGAGCGGGTTGCGGCCGGTGTTTCCGACACGGACATGCTCAAAGAATTCGGCTGGGCGGGGTGCTTCATCGTATGCTTGTTCGGGGCTTACGCCATCGACGAAATTTTGCGGGTGTTCGGAGGGCATCTCAACCTCCCTGCGGTGGCCGCCATCACGCTGGTGCCCACGGCGCTGTTCGCATCGCGTTTCCCCAGTTTTGGGAGGCCGATGTTCATTTTTCTGTTGCTGGTGATGGTGCTGCTGGCGACGACGGAGTTGGGCACCGACAGTTGGATCGCGGCACTGATGACGCCGGTGTTGAAGGACTTCGGAGCGAACGCGGGCAACTGGGTGCTGATCTACACGTCCGCGATCATGTTCGCGCTGCGTTTCTGCGCGAGACCGATTGTGCATCGTATCTCCCCGCTTGGGCTGCTGGCCGTCAGCGCAGCGGTCGCTTCCATCGGGTTGTTCTGGCTGGCCAACGCAGGGCCGGCACCGGCGGTGGTCTTTTTGGCCGCCACGTGTTACGGCCTCGGCAAAACATTCTTCTGGCCCACGACCCTTGGCATCGTTTCGGAGCAATTCCCGAAGGGCGGCGCGTTGACTCTCAGCGCGATCGCAGGGGTCGGATTGATAGCGGTCGGTGTCCTGGGTAATCCATTATTGGGAACAATCCAGGACCACTTCCTGGACAAGAACCTGGCGGCGCAACACCCGGTCCTCCACGCAAACATCGTCGGGCTCAAACAATCGAAATACGGCCTCACTTTTCAGGCCCTCGACAAGACCAAAATCGCCGCGCTCCCGGAATCCGAGAGGAACGCTGTGGAGCAGGTTCGCACGATGAACAACCAGGCCACGCTGGGCAAAGTTGCGGTGCTGCCCGCGATCATGTTGGTCTGCTACCTGGGCTTGATTCTGTATTTTAAGTCAAAGGGCGGCTACCGCCAGGTCCAGATCGAAGGGAAATAAGATCCCGTGACAAAGGCCGTTATGGAAATGCTTGTGAACTCATTCAAAAAATCCTTGATAGAGGGCCGTCCGCAGATTGGCTTGTGGTGTAGCACGTGCAGCAATGTGACGGCGGAGATCATTGCCGGGTCTGGCTTCGACTGGATCCTGATCGACACCGAGCACGCACCCAACGAGCTACCGATGGTTCTGAGCCAGTTGCAGTCCATGGTGGGAGGCACGGCAGCGCCGGTCGTGCGGCCAGCGTGGAACGACATGGTCCTGATCAAACGTCTGCTGGACGTGGGAGCGCAGAACCTGCTCGTTCCTTACGTGCAAACGGTTGCGGAAGCGCGCGCGGCGGTCGCAGCGGTGCGCTATCCGCCGCAGGGCGTGCGCGGTGTCGCCGTGTTGCACCGAGCCAGTCGCTTCGGACGCGTCACGGATTACCCGATCCGCGCCAACGAGGAGGTTTGTCTGATCGTGCAGTTGGAGACCCGCGCTGCGCTGGGGAATCTCGAGGCGATCGCGGCGGTCGATGGGGTCGACGGCCTGTTCATAGGACCGAGCGACCTCGCTGCGGACATGGGTCACCTGGGAGACACTGGCCATCCGGAGGTTCGTTCGGCGGTGGAGGAGGCGGTCCGAAGGATACGGCAGACGGGGAAGGCGGCAGGAATTCTAGCGCCTCTGGAAGCCGACGCCCGGCATTGGCTGGCGCTGGGCTGCACGGTCGTCGCGGTGGGCAGCGATGTGGGTTTGCTCGCCCGCTCCAGCGAAGCTCTGGCGGCGAAGTTCAAGAGCTGAGGATTCCCGCGCCGATCCCACCATCCGCGCATCTGCCATCTGCCATTCCATGGTCGGTATCGTCCTACGAACGACAACTCCCGGACACCGTGAGTTGCATTAGCCCTGAGCCGTGAGCGTGCGCATCTCAGATTTTTCCAGATCTTCTCGTAATCGTAATCGTAATCGTCATCCCATGAACCGCCGATTCGACCACGAAAAGCTGGAGGTTTACCAAGTCTCTTTGGCTTTCATCACCTGGCTTGAGCCGATCCTGCAGAAATTGCCCAAGTTCCTCTCTGTGACCGACCCATTGGATTGGGCCAGTACCTCCATCCCTCTGAACATTGCCGAAGGCAACGGAAAATTCACTGGAGCAGATCGTTGCCGATAGTTTGATAATGCCCGTGGCTCCGCTTTGGAAAGTGCCGCCGCCCTGGATGTGCTCGTGGCCAAAGGCCGATGTTCTGGGGAGTAAGTGCTGTCAGGAAAAGACCGCCTCTGGAGCGTCGTTTCGATGCTAGTCGCCTTGATAAAGGCAACCTCCGATTACCGGTTGCACGAGGGAAACCGGGGATAGGATTACGATTACGATTACGATTACGAGAAGATCTGGAAAAATCTGAGATGCACCGCCACGAGGGGGCGTTCAGGAATTCCTTTTGACTGCTTGGGAGGGTTGAGTATGCTCCCGCCTGGTTTTTTATGGACAAACTGACAGTCAGCGAGATCAATGCTCGAGGGAAGCGCGTGTTTTTACGCGTCGATTACAATGTGCCCATGGAGGAGAAAGAGGGGCGCATGGTGATCACTGATGAGACGCGAATCAAGGAAACGTTGCCGACGTTGCAACTGTTGATCAAACAGGGTGCGAGAGTGATTCTCGCGGCTCATCTGGGACGTCCGAAAGGACAACGAGAGCCGTCGATGTCGTTGAGGCCCGTGGCGGAGAGGCTGGCGGACATGTTAGGACGGCCGGTCGCTTTTGTGGACGATTGCATTGGCGACAAGGTGGAAAAGACGGCGTCGATTCTGCGCGAGGGCGATGTCTTGGTGCTGGAGAACATTCGTTACTACGCCGAGGAAGAAGCCAACGATCCTGGGTTTGCCGAGAAGTTGGCGCGCGTTGCGGACCTGTACGTGAACGACGCGTTTGGCGCGGCCCATCGGGCTCACGCGTCCACGGAGGGGGTCGCCCGCGTGGTGGCCGCGAGGGGAGGACACTGTGCCGCCGGCCTGCTGATGGAACGTGAGCTGAAGTTTCTGGGTGATGAGCTCGAGTCTCCCGCACGTCCGTTTGTGGTGGTTTTGGGAGGCGCGAAGGTCTCCGATAAAATCGGGGTCATCGACAAACTTTTGGAGAAAGCGGACGCGATTTTGATCGGTGGAGCCATGGCTTACACCTTCAAACTCGCGATGGGAGCCAAGGTAGGGAAATCGCTCGTTGAAGCGCACAAGGTTGACGTGGCGAAGGCCGCCCTCGGCAAGGCCAAGTCACGAGGGGTGAAATTTTTGTTGCCGACGGATAACACGGTGGCGACACCTGTGAACACGGGCAAGTTGAACAAGAAAGGCAACCCCGTGTTTGAGCTGCAAAACCCGAGGACGAACGTGGAGCCGGACATCCCCGATTCGGAGGAAGGGGTTGACATCGGTCCGGCGACTTCTCTGGCCTATGCCGCCGAGCTGAGGGGTGCCAGGACGGTTTTGTGGAATGGGCCCATGGGAATTTTTGAGGATCCGCGGTTTGCGGCGGGAACCATCGCTGTGGCGAAGGCGGTGGTGGAGGCCACACAGGGCGGTGCCAAGAGCATCATCGGGGGTGGGGACAGCGTGAAAGCGTTGAACCAGGCGGGTCTGGGGGACCAGGTTACTTTTATGAGCACAGGCGGAGGGGCGAGCCTAGAGTTCCTTGAAGGCAGGGTTTTGCCGGGAGTGGCGGCGCTGAGCGCGCGATAAGAACACGGACAGATATGGAAAAGGACCGGAAATTGATCATAGCGGGCAACTGGAAGATGAACAAAACGGTTGCCGAGTCGGTTGATTTGGTGCTCGGATTGAAACGTGAACTTCATGGCGTCAAGGAAGTTGACATGGTTATCTGCCCGCCATTTACAGCGCTTTCAGAGGTTTCGAAAGTCATGATCGAGTCGAATCTGCGTCTTGGCGCGCAGACTATGAGCGATCAAGGACCGGGTGCCTACACGGGCGAGGTCTGCGCGAGCATGCTCAAGGAATTTTCGGTGCGTTATGTGATTTTAGGGCATTCTGAACGGCGTCAATATCAGGGGGAAAGCGATGCGCTGATTTCGAGGAAGGCGCACGCGGCGCATGCCGCGTCGTTGAAGCCGATCGTTTGCGTCGGAGAAACCTTGGCGGAGCGGGAATCGGGTAGAACCCAGGAAGTGGTGCGGACGCAGATCGAAGGGAGCCTGGCAGGGTTGAGTGCGGAACAGATGCATGATACGGTGATTGCCTACGAGCCGGTGTGGGCGATAGGCACGGGCAAAACGGCCACCACGGAGCAGGCTCAGGAAGTGCATGCTTTCATCCGCAAGTTGCTGGCGGCTTGTTTTGACGAAGCGGTGGCAAAAAAGATTCGTATCCAGTATGGTGGTAGTGTGAAGTCTGGGAACGCGCGGGAGCTGATGAGCCAGCCCGACGTGGACGGTGCCCTGGTGGGTGGGGCTTCCCTGGAAGTCCGCAGTTTTTCGGATATTATCAAGTTGAGTGTATAAAGTAAGAATTGAGCTAAGTTATGACGTTTATCACTGGAATCCTAAGCGCCCTCCTGTTGCTGGACTGTTTGGTATTGGTCCTGCTGGTTTTGATTCAATTGCCAAAAAAGGAAGCAGGGGCGGGTGTCGCGTTCGGCGCGGGCACAGCCGATGCCTTGTTTGGCGCGGGCACAGGCAACGCCCTGACAAATATCACCAAATATGCCGCCACGCTTTTTCTGGGTCTGGCTTTGCTGCTCACGATGGCGCAGGGCTCCCGAAACAGGCAAGCCAAGACAGGGGTGGGAGAGGCTCTGAAGAAGGTGAGCGTGACAGCGCCGACGGCTTTGCCTCCTGCGGTTTCGAATAAGAGTATGGAGGCCGCGCCCCTCGAAACAGCGTCCAAGCCTATGGCGATCACCTCAAGCAACGTCCTGGTCACAAAGGCCACGAATGCCTCAGCCAAGACGGCTCCCGCGTCGGCCTCCAAGCCGTAATCCGTTCTCCCGGCCTTCGGCGAGGGCTGCCATGCTGCGGCACCAACCGACCCCATGAGAGCTGCTGGCACTCCTCGTTGGGCGCGTGAGGAGTTGCTGATTTGCTTTGAACACCTGTCCACACCCTTGAAGATCGCTCTTCAGGGGCTTTTTGTTTTGGTTTCTGTAATCGTTTCCGCGGGATGCGTTCGCAATGAGCCTCGAGCTGACGTGGTCATCGTCAACGGAGCCGATCCCGAATCGATCGACCCCGCCATCATCACGGCCCTGGAGGATTACCGGGTTGTGCCTGGCTTGTTTGAAGGCCTGACGCGGATCGACCCTGAAACCGCCCTGCCCATCCCCGGGTTGGCGGAGCGCTGGGAGATCAGCGACGAGGGGCGGGAATATGTGTTTCATTTGCGGCAGGGCCTGAGGTGGTCCACAGGGGAGCCGCTGGGTGCCGAGGATGTGGTGTTTTCGTGGCTGCGATTGCTGGATCCTCGCACAGCGGCCGATTATGCCGCGCAGTTGTTTTGCGTGAAAAACGGCGAGGCTTTTTCCACGAACGGCATCACAGATCCGGGCAAGGTCGGAATTCAGGCCCTTGATGGGCGTCGGGTCCGGGTCCAATTGAATCACCCAGTCCCTTACTTCCTGGATCTCTGTGCTTCGCCCACCATGGCTGTGGTGCCTCGAAGAGTGATTGAAACTCATGGGGACCGTTGGCTCCAGGTGCGACCCCTCCCGTCGAGCGGATCGCACACGCTGGAGATATGGCGGCTCAACGATAAGCTGCGGCTTCGGAAGAACCCTCTTTATTGGGACGCCGCCAACACCGTGAATGAAACGGTCGAATTCCTCCCTGTGGGGAGCCCCGCCACGGCCTTAAACTTATACGAGCGCGGTGTGGTGGACATCATTTGGGACAAGGATCTGGTTCCATCCGAGCTGCTGGGCGACTTGAAGCAGCGCCGGGATTTCCATGACTTTCCGTATATCGGGACCTACTTCGTGCGGTTTAATGCCACGCATCCCCCGTTCAATGATCCGCGCGTGCGCCGCGCCTTGGCGCTGGCGGTGGACAAGCAGCGGATCGTGGAACGGATCATACGAGGCGGAGAACCTGTCGCGCACCATTTGGTTCCGACCGGGGTGGCGAATCATCGGGCACCTGATGGTTTGATCCAGGATGGCGTTCAAGCGCGAAAGCTGTTGGTCGAAGCAGGGTTTCCTCAAGGGAAAGGCTTTCCGGTGTTTCAGTATTTATTTGATTCGGCAGCGGGAGGGGGTGCCAAAGTGCATGCCAAGATCGCCGTGGAGCTACAGGAGATGTGGCGACGCGAGCTCGGGATAAGAATGGAGTTGCGCCAGCTTGAGAAAAAGGTGTATCTGGCGGCTCAAAACGGGTTGGACTACGATCTTTCAAGGAGCAGTTGGGTGGGTGACTACAACGATCCCAACACTTTTCTGGACCTTTTTTTGAGCAACAACGGGAACAATCGCACGGGCTGGAAGAATGCGCGGTATGATGGGTTGATGCATCAGGCCAACCTGGAGCAGGATGCCCGCAAGCGGTCCGAGCTTTTGCGCCAGGCGGAATCCTTGCTGGTGAGCGAGGAAGCGGTGGTGATTCCTTTGTATTTTTATCTCGGTTTCCAGTTCTATGACGGGAATCGAATACAGGGGATCCATGGAAACATTCTTGGGATGAGCGCGGTTCGAACCATTCGGAACAAGGCTGTGAGGAAGTAAAAAGCCAAATTTGATAGACCAGACCTCAGTAAAATCGGTTGAAATCGTGATCTGGGCGCGCAACCCCAATTCCTCCGTTTTTCCTAATCGTAATCGTAACCCTCGGGTGTTGCCCTTGAAACAGAGGGGTGGATTACGATTACGATTACGATTACGATTAGGAGCAGGGAATTGGAGTTGCTCGAGCATCAGGCTAAACAGGGTCGTTTTACTGAGTTCAGTAGACAGGGCGAAGTATTTTGACTCCCAGGAATGAGGGCAATGAAATGTATTTTACGCGGCGTTTGATAGGGATGATCCCGGTGGTGCTGGGGATCAGCTTTCTGGCATTCATGCTGGTGCGCTTGGCGCCCGGGGGGCCTTTCGATCATGAACGAAGACCGGCTTCACCTGAGATTGAGCGGCGCATCCGGGAGAAGTATCATCTGGACGAACCCCTTTTGAGCCAGTACGGCCGTTATCTTTCGGGGTTGCTGCGCGGGGACCTTGGACCCTCGCTCAAATACCGAAATCACTCCGTTGCCGACATCGTGATGCAGGGGTTGCCAGTGTCGATGACCCTCGGTATGTGTGCGTTTCTTTTTTCGCTTGGGGTGGGATTGCCGTCGGGGTTTTACGGGGCGGCAAGGCGAGGAGGGTTTGGGGATTACGCCACCAGTTTGATAGCCCTGAGCGGGGTTTGTGTCCCGGCTTTCGTGGTGGGGCCGCTTCTTGTGATGGAGTTCGCGGTGCGAAAGCGGGTCTTCCCGGTGGCCCTGCTGGAGTCTCCAATCCACCTGATTTTGCCGACCGTGACGCTCGGTCTCTATTTTTCAGGCCGAGTGTCGCGGCTTCTCCGAGAAGGGATGATCGGGGTGCGTGAGGCCGAGTTTGTGGTGGCGGCACGAGCCAAAGGATTAAGCGAAGTTTCGGTGTTGCTCCGGCACGTTTTTCGGATTGGAATGCTGCCTGTCGTGTCCTATTCAGGCCCGATGCTCGCCGATTTGTTGACGGGTTCCTTCGTGGTGGAAAACCTTTTCCAGATCCCAGGCATCGGCGTGTTTATGGTCAACAGCTCATTGAGCCGCGACTACACGATGATCGTGGGGCTTGTCTTGGTCTATGCGGTGCTCCTTCTGATGTTGAACATCATTGTGGACGTGGCCTATCGGTGGCTGGATCCGAGGGTGAGTTATGATTGAAGCAAAACCTGCACCCGCAGGGCGTGCGGCGAGCGAATCGGTGACGCGCCGGGTTTGGAGACGATTTACGGGGCGCCGGGTCGCCGTCGTGAGCGCGGGCGTTCTGGCCCTTTTCGTGTTGCTCGTGACACTCTGGCCATGGATCGAACCCCATCATCCGAACGTGCTGAGCGACGCGCAGTTTGCTGAACCAGGAGGTCGGTATTGGGTTGGCACCGATGTGCATGGGCGCGATCTGCTCACCCGAATGATGCACGGAGCAAGCATGTCCCTGATGGTGGGCACTGCGGGGGCTCTCGTGAGTCTCGTGATCGGTGTTTCCTGGGGCGCTGTGGCGGGCTACTCTGGAGGGCGGCTGGATGCGTGGATGATGCGCGGGGTGGATGTCTTGTATTCGCTCCCATCCATCATCTTTGTGGTGGTGCTCATCACCACGCTGGAAACCGCCCTGAAACAATGGTTTTCCAGGGTCTTTTCCAATGACTTTGCCGAGTCTACGCGCTTTTTGCTGCTGTTTTTCGGGCTGGGATCCGTTTCATGGCTGACGATGGCCCGCATCGTGCGCGGCCAGGTGTTGTCGTTGAAAAGCCGGTCTTTTGTGGGGGCAAGCCGGGTGTTGGGAGCGAGTCACGGGCATATTCTCTGGCGTCATATTTTACCGAACGTATGGGGGGTTGTGATCGTCTACTTGACACTGACTGTACCCTCGGTGGTCCTGTACGAGTCCTTCCTCAGTTTTCTCGGGCTAGGTGTTCAACCGCCCCAGGCCAGCCTGGGCTCTTTGATCGCGGAGGGCGCCTCCCAGATAAACCCGATCCGAGTTTACTGGTGGCTCATCGCTTTTCCCAGCGGGTTGCTGGCCGCCCTCCTGTTGGCCCTCAGCTTTGTCGGCGACGGTCTCAGGGACAGCCTGGAGGAGCGCGACCGACAATGAGCGGATGGCTCTTCCCATGAAGCGGGGAGGAAACCGTAATGCTCAACGTTCAACGTTCAACGTATTTTTGATGCGAGCTGCCTGGTTCTTGGATAGGCTGCGGCCAACATGAACGACATGCCTGGTGTGACCCGTCGCGAATTCGTTCGCCTGTTCGCCGCTGCCGCAACCGCCTCGGTGGTGGGATCGAAGATGTGTTTTAGCACCGTGGTCGCGCAGATCACAGACTCGGGACTTCCATCCGGATTTTTCCACATCCGCATCTCCGACTTTCCCGCGTTGCAAAACAATTCGGGATCGGTTCGTCTGGGGATAAACCGGGTGTCCTCGAGTCAGCCCACGGGGGGAAATTATCCAATCATCATCAACCGGGAGTCGTCCACGGTCTTTCATGCCCTGGATTCCGAATGCACGCACGCGAGTTGTGTGGTGGGGGCTTACATCGCTGGAGCCTCATCCTGTCCATGCCATGGGTCTCGCTATGGCATCGATGGACGCCGCCTGTCCGGACCTGCGCCGCTCTCTCTGAAAAAATTCCCGATCACCTTTGACGGAGCGGACGTCTTGAGCGTTGAGATACCCAACTTGGGATTTACTGTGACGAGCTCGTTCGTGATGGCGGGTGCAAAGTCCAGGCTGATGCTGTCCTTTCCCTCGACGCTCGGAGCGGAGCACGAGGTGATGTTCCGCGAGAACCTCGGCCAATCTTGGGTAGCGATCAAGTTTGCCACCACCCCGGAGGGCACCGCAGATAAAGCGTTTATCCCGGGCAACGATCGTGTGCTGAAAGTTTACGCGGACCGCGCCACCGAGTCAGGCTTTTACGCGGTGACGATCAAGGTCAAGGCCGTTTGATTCCAACACTATTTTTTGGTGAGAGGGTGTTTGGCCCTGTATTCCTCGACCCTTTTTCTGGCTTCGACGAGCTGTTTGGAGTTCAACTTTTCTTCCAGATGTTTTTTACTCACCGCGCCGTCCTTGAACCCGACGTCGGCCGCTAGACTGTGCCACTTGTAGGCTTCCACAAGGTCTTGTTCCACATCCTTGGCACGCTCGTATCGTTCCGCCAGATTGTAGCGCGACAGGGCATCCCCTTGCTCCGCGGCGAGGTTGTAGTAACGAAAAGTTTCCTTGGAATTTCTGGGCACGCCGCGGCCCAGGGCATACATGCCGGCAATGTTGTATTGGGCGTCGGCAAGTCCTTGGTCGGCGGCTTTTTTGTACCAACTAGCCGCTTCGGCGTCGTCGTGCGGAACGCTTTGGCCAATCTCATAGAGTACTCCCAGGTTGTATTGGGCCTTGGCGAATCCTTTCTCGGCAGCCTTTCGATACCATTTTGCCGCTTCGGCGAAATCCCTTCGGACTTGTTTGCCTTCGGCGTAAATTTCACCAAGGGCGCTTTCCGCCTGGAGATCCCCGGTTTCAGCCCGGGTTTTTGTGGTGGAGAAATCGGGAATAGATGAGGGTGCTGGGGTGGAGGCGGTTTCGGTCTCTTGCTTGCAGGAAATCAAGGCCAGGACCCACACTCCCAAGAAAAAGCGTCTTATGTTTTTCATTAAAATTAAGTAGGCGGTAGAACCACAAAGAACGACGGATGGACACGGTTCAGAAGGATTTGTAATGGGTGGCGTTGACACGAAAGGGGTGACCCGGTTTGGGTTCTCAGAATCGGTGTTTATCTTTCCCCATCCGCTGTCACTATTTCAAATCTTCTCGGCTAGGGCCTTTCGTTTGCATCTCCCCTAGAGGAGTCGATGGCGAAAGTCCATGCATTTCCCTCGGGGAAAGCTCCGGTCTGGAGCCGTCGTCAAAACTGGCTCGCCAAACGTATTCGGAGGGGATAACATCGTCGCCATGGTACACGTAGGAACCGGTTATGATGTTCACGCGCTCGTGGAGGGCCGCAAGCTTATCCTTGGCGGAGTCGAGATCCCTCACACGAAGGGGTTGGCAGGGCATTCGGACGCGGACGTGCTGATGCACGCCATCTGCGACGCGATTCTCGGGGCGATGGGTCTCGCGGATATCGGTCATTTCTTCCCAAACACGGATCCGCGCTGGCGGGGTGTTGCCAGCAGGGTTTTTCTGGAGGAAGCCGCCCGCCAGGTGGTGTTTCAAGAGGGCCGGATTGTGAACGTGGACGCGACTCTCATCGTGGAGCACCCAAAGATCCAGCCCCACGTGGATGCCATGAAAGCGAACGTGGCCAAGGCTCTTGGAATCAGCTTCAAACGAGTGGGAATCAAAGCGACCACCAATGAAAAGCTCGGCTTTTTGGGACGGGAAGAAGGCATTGCCGCCATGGCCGTCGCGAGCATCGACCTGCCCGGTTGAAGGGGCGTCTAAAAGAATCAACTTTTGACATGGCAAACAAAGCCGAAATCAGTTGGAAACAGAAGACCGCCGAGGGCGGACGCCGCGAAGTGTATGCCAAACATTTTGGTGGGCGCTGGATGTTTTACCAACGCGAACGGCGCTACGACGAGTGGCAGACGATGGCACACCCGCCTTTGGGCGACTGGCTTGAACTGCTGGATGCGGTCCGCAGGCGTGTGGCCCGGCGTTTATTGAGACCTGAAGAAACGCAGCACGTCCTCAAAGCGATGCTCGAAAGGTATCCGGACGCGGTGGTCGATCCCGACTGATCGCTCGATGCAAACTCACACCCCATTTCCGTTGATTCTGATCACGCCTTGCGTCCAGAAACGGGGCGCCGAATTCTCGGATTGTTCGACCAATCTCTCGGATCAATACCCGGGCGCGTTGCTGACGGCAGGTGGCATTCCTTGGATTCTGCCGTGCATTCCCAATCGCGACATGGTCCGTGAGGCCGTAGCGAGTTGCGATGGTGTGATGATTACCGGCGGAGAGGACATCAACCCCAAATTGTACCGCTCGACCTTGACTGAGAAATTGCAGAAGACCCTCGTGCCTGCGGAGCCGCAGAGGGACTTGATGGAATTGATGTTGCTTGAGGAAGTCTGTGCGCAGAAAAAGCCTCTTTTGGCCATCTGCCGCGGTCATCAACTGCTCAACATCGCCTTCGGCGGCACGTTGTTCGTGGATATCCCCTCCCAATGCCCTAAAGCTATTAACCACAGCCGGCTTGATTTGAAGAATAAAATCGTTCATGAAGCGAGCCTGGTGGCTGGTTCGCAAATGAGGTGCCTCTTTGGGACCGACACCATCGGGGTCAACAGCTCGCATCACCAAGCCATCAACCGGCTGGCCAAACCGTTCCGTGTCACGGCGACAAGTCCCGATGGGATCATCGAAGCCATCGAGCTGAAACCGAGTGAAAAGGGGCTCTTTCCGTATTTGAGTTCCGTGCAGTTCCATCCAGAGCGGCTCTATGCCAACCACCCCGAATTCCTGAGATTCTTCCGACATTTCATCGACGCGTGCCGGAAGTGACTTTTCAGGTGAGTGCCCGCGAATCACGCGAATGGACGCGCCTCTGAATGCGGAAACAGGAACAGTTGTTTCCGACGGAGCGACCCGTAGGGCATTATCACTGCATTTCCCGAATCGTGGATCGACGGTTCATTTTCGAGGAGCCGGAGAAGGAGCATTTCACGCGGTTGATGCGGGAATAGGAAGCGTTCTGCCAAGTGCGAGATATCCAAACTCTGTGCGGGGCCAGAGACCCCCCGCGACCGGCAGACTTGGGGGTCCACCCCACTTCGCCGGCCATAGTGAGACCTGCTGGCCTGATTCCAGCCCGTTGACAGCGTCATCTTTTGTACGATAAAGAATGGGTCGACAACCGTGAAAACCTACGCCATCCAAGCGCGTCTCGGTGCGCCGTCGGTCCCCCTGACCCGCGTCGCTCTTCCTGGGAAGACCGTGCGCGTCGCGGTCAATCTACAAACGATGCCTGCGCCCGGCGGGCATCGGGTTCTAGCGCACTCGCCAATGATCGTTCGTTCGCGCTTGGCGTTTTCGTGGTGGATGCTGATCTTTCTGGCGGCCAACACTTCGCTCGTGGCGCAAAAGCAATCGGCGCTCCTGGATTCTCAAGTGCATTCCATGGTCAGCCAGTACTGCACCGACTGCCACGGCAACGACAAGAAGGCGGGGGAAGTGGATCTGGAAAGCATCAGTCTGGTCCCGATCTCACAACACCCGGAGACTTGGGAGAGCGTTGTCCGAAAACTGCGGACGCGTCAGATGCCGCCGCTCGGAAAGAAGCGCCCGGAGGAGAACTCCTACAAGGATCTCGTGTCCCGCTTGGAGGCCTCGCTGGATAAGGCTTGGGCGAAGAATCCGAATCCCGGCCGCTCTGACACATTCCGGCGGCTCAATCGCACAGAATATCAAAATGCCATCCGCGATCTGTTGGCGCTGGATGTTGATGCCGCCGCCTTGCTGCCGAAGGATGAGTCGAGTCACGGCTTCGACAACGTGACGGTGGGCGACCTCTCTCCGACGCTTCTCGACCGCACCCTCTCCGCCGCGCAGAAAATCAGCAAGCTCGCGATCGGCTCGCCTCACCGATCCAAGGGCGGCGAGACCATTCGCCTTCGTCCGGACATCACACAGGAAGAGCACGTGGACGGGCTTCCGATCGGCACTCGCGGCGGCGCGTTGATAGCTTACACCTTCCCGATCGATGGCGAGTACGAGATCCAGATCAGGCTGACGCGGGATCGGAACGAGGAAATCGAAGGCCTGCGCGAGCCGCACGAACTCGAGTTGCTGCTGGATCGGGAGCGTGTCAAGTTGTTCACGGTGGAGCCACCCCAGGGACGAAACAAGAACTTCGAAACTGTGGACGGGAATCTCAAGATTCGCATCCCTGTTAAAGCCGGCGCGCATCAACTCGGCGTGACGTTTCTCAAGAATCCTTCATCGCTGTTCGAAACCAAACGCCAGCCGTACAGCGCCCATTTCAACCATCACCGGCATCCGCGCCAAACGCCGGCCATCTATCAGGTCTCGATCAACGGTCCGTACGACCCGAAGGGCCCGGGAACCACCCCCAGTCGCGATCGCATTTTTGTCTGCAAACCGGCCCGGCCGAGCGAAGAAGACAAGTGCGCCAAACGCATCCTCTCCACACTGATGCGCCGGGCTTACCGTCGGCCTGTTTCTGGTTTGGACCTGCAAAAGCCGATGGAGTTCTTTAGGGAAACACGCGCCAGGGAAGGCTTCGAAGCGGGCATCGAAACCGCCCTGAGCGCCATTCTGGTCAGTCCACAGTTCCTCTTCCGAGTCGAGCAAGACCCCGCCGGGATCGCGCCGAATACGGCCTACCGCATCAGCGATCTGGAATTGGCGTCGCGTCTCTCCTTCTTTCTGTGGAGCAGCATTCCCGACGATGAATTGCTCGAGACCGCCGTTCGAGGTCAACTCCACAAGTCCGCAGTGCTCGAAAAGCAAGTGCGCCGAATGTTGATCGACCCGCGTTCCCGGGCGTTGGCCACTAATTTCGCCGACCAATGGTTGCACGTGCGCAATCTGGAATCCATCACGCCGGACCTGCGGCTTTTCCCCGACTTCGATGACAATCTGCGGCAGGCTTTCCGGCAGGAAACGGAACTCTTTTTCGCCAGTGTCCTGCGCGAGGATCGCAGCGTGCTCAATCTGCTGAAGGCGGACTACACGTTCCTGAACGAACGCCTCGCCCGTCATTACGGAATCCCACACGTGTATGGCAGCCGGTTCCGCCGTGTTCCGCTGGACAAGGACAGCGTGCGCGGCGGGTTGCTTCGTCAGGGAAGCATCCTCACGGTGACTTCATACGCCACTCGAACCTCCCCTGTCATTCGCGGTAAATGGATCCTGGAAAATATCCTTGCCATGCCGCCCCCGCCCCCGCCTCCCAACGTGCCGACGCTGAAAGACAACACCGTGTCGGCCATGCTCTCCATGCGTGAACGACTTTCGGAGCACCGTGCCAATGCCGCGTGTGCAAGCTGCCACAGACTCATGGATCCGGTGGGTTTCTCGCTCGAAAACTTCGACGCGGTAGGACGCTGGCGAACCGTTGAAGAGGGCCAACCCATCGACAATTCGGGCGGCTTGCCCGACGGCAGCCAGTTTGCCGGAGTCTCGGGACTCGAAGAAGGTTTGTTACATCGCCCGGAAATCTTTGTTGGCGCCTTGGCGGAAAAGCTTCTAACCTATGCCCTTGGTCGTGGAGTCGAGCACCACGACGCGCCTGCGGTTCGCGAGATCGTGCGGAAAGCGCAGTCGGAGGATTTTCGTTTCTCAGCACTGATCCTTGGAATCGTTGACAGCACACCCTTCAAAATGAGGAAATCACTATGATTATCACTAAGAAATCGTTGCCGCGACGGACGTTCCTGCGGGGCATGGGTGCTGCCATGGCGCTGCCGTTGTTGGATGCGATGGTCCCGGCGGCGACGCCGCTTGCCAAGACGCCGGCCAATCCGGTTCGACGGCTCGGATTTGTTTTCATGCCGATGGGTTGCGACATCAACCGTTGGACGCTACCGGGTGGCAACCTCGACACGCTTTCGCCCATTCTCAGCTCGCTCGCGCCGGTCAGGGAGCATGTGACGGCCATCACAAATCTGGAGCTGCAAAACGCCTACCCAGGCAGCCATGCCACTTCCAACTCCGCCTTCCTCAGCGCTGCCAAGGCGAAGTTGACAGAGAGCACGGATTACTACCTGGGAACGACCGTCGATCAGATCGCCGCTCAACAGATCGGCCAGGAGACGCAATTGCCGTCGCTGGAGCTCGCGATGGATCTGCTCCAAGTGGTGGGCCAATGCGACAATGGCTACGCCTGCGTCTATCATAACAATCTGTCGTGGTCGTCGCCCACGACGCCGCTTCCGGCGGAGGCGCATCCGCGGATCGTTTTCGAGAGCTTGTTCGGAGAAGGCGGCAGCATGGCGGATCGACAGGCCGCGCTACGGAAAAAGGCCAGCTTGCTAGACTGGTTCAACGAAGACCTCGCGCGCCTGAACCGCAAGCTCGGACCGGGCGATCGCGCCAAGGTCAGCCACTACCTCGAAACAGTCCGCGAGGTCGAACGCCGCATTCAAAAGGCTGAGGCCGACGCGGCGGACAACCCGCTGCCGGATCTGGATCGGCCCGTCGGCGTTCCTGCGGCCTACGCCGACCACGCGCGGCTGATGTTCGACTTGCAAGTGCTGGCGCTTCAGGGCGATGTCACGCGCGTCATCACATTCCAGTTGGCGCGCGAAACGAGTAACCGCACTTACCCGGAGATCGGTGTTCCTGATCCGCATCACCCCCTCTCGCACCATGGAAACGATCCGGAAAAGATCGCGCGCATGGCCAAGATCAATCAGTTCCACGTGTCGCTGTTTGCCGAGTTCCTTGGAAAATTGAAAGCCACGCCAGAAGGGAATGGCACGCTGCTGGAACATTCGCTCTACCTTTACGGCAGTGGCATCGGCAATCCGAACATACATGACCACACAAACCTGCCGATCCTGGTCGCCGGAGGTGCGGCAGGCAGAATGAAAGGGGGACGCCACATCCGGTATGACAAGCCCCAGCCCTTGGCCAATCTTCACCTGACGCTGCTCGACAAAGTAGGCATTCGTCTCGACTCGTTTGCCGATAGCACAGGCAAGCTGGATGAGCTGTCCGGACCGTTGGGACTTTGAGCGGCACGGCGACTGCGGAAAACATGTCAGCTGACAGGCAGTTATGAAACGATTTGGCGCAGTCGGATTCGCAGCGTGGCTCGCGGCATCCGGCCTTTCGGCTAACGCCACGTCGCCGTTGGCAGATAAAGTTGAAAAGTCGGATCGCGCGGGCGTGCGCACGCTCCTCAAACAGCGCGCCGACGTGAACGTACCACAGGCCGATGGCATGACGGCCTTGCATTGGGCAGCCCATCTCGACGATGTCGAAACAGCGAAACTTCTGGTCAAAGCCGGTGCCCATGTGAAGGCTCAGAACCGCTACGGAGTCACGCCGCTGTCCCTGGCCTGCCAGAACGGAAACGCGGATTCGGTGGAGTTGCTACTTGTCGCTGGAGCGGATCCGAACACGACCCTTCGCGGAGGCGAGACAGCCTTGATGACCGCCGCGCGCACAGGCAAGGTCGGGCCGGTGAAGGCGCTGCTGTCGCGCGGCGCAATCGTGGATGCCAAGGAGCGGCGAGGGCAGACCGCGTTGATGTGGGCCGCTGCGGATGGCCATGCTGAGGTGGTTGCATTATTGATCGCGGCGGGCGCGGATTTTCGCACGCCGCTGGCTGACTCCGGATTCACACCCTTGTGTTTTGCCGCGCGCGAAGGTCGGATTGAGGTTGTTCACGCCTTGTTGAAAGCAGGAGCGGACGTGAAAGAAACCATGCAGCCTCGAAAGCCTTCTGGCAAAAACCCGGCGAAGGGGACCAGCCCGCTCATCATGGCAGTCGAGAATGGTCATTTCGATCTCGCGCTGGCTCTGCTCGAGGCGGGCGCTGATCCGAATGACGAGCGTTCGGGCTATACACCGCTTCACGCCCTTACCTGGGTTCGTAAGCCGAATCGTGGGGAAGACGACGGAGATCCCACTCCACTTGGGTCCGGAACTCTGAGCAATGTCCAGTTCGTCAAGAAGCTCGTGGAACACGGCGCAGACGTGAATGCGCGGCTGAAGAATGGCAAGGGTGGGCCGGGCCTCTACAACAAGGTCGGCGCGACGCCTTTTCTGATGGCTGCTGGAACCGCGGACACTGCGTTCATGCGCTTGCTGGTCGAGTTGGGTGCCGATCCATTGCTTGGAAATGTCGATCACTGCACGCCGCTGATGGCTGCGACCGGGATCGGGATCGGTGGGGCAGCGGCGAATGAAACCGCCGGAACGGAGCTCGAAGTGCTCGAAGCGGCGCAACTGGCCCTGGATCTTGGCGCTGATGTGAATGCGGTCGATGCCAAAGGAGAAACCGCCATGCACGGCGCGGCCTACAAGAATCTCCCGAAGGTGGTGCAGTTCCTCGCCGACAAGGGGGCCAGGATCGAGATTTGGAATCGAAAGAACCAGTATGGATGGACGCCGTTGTTGATCGCGGAAGGCCACCGTCCAGGAAACTTCAAACCTTCGGCAGAAACCATTGCCGCGCTCCATCACGTCATGCTGGCCGCGAACGTGACGCCGCCCGCGCCGACTCCTGCTCCCGGAACTGAACGCAAGAAACCTTATGAAAACCCTGCGGGCGGCCCTCAAAAATAAAAGCTCGCATGAATCTCGATGAGCGGACTCCCACCCTATGCGCCCTGCTACAGTCACGCAACTGGACACCCCTACAAGCCGTTGCCGCTTCGCACTCGCCTGGGCGGATATCACGCCGCCCGTTGGCATTTACCACCGCATGTGGGGCGCGGCGAAGCATGAGCGCGCGACTGGCGTGCACCGGCCACTGCGGGCGACCGTGGCGGTGTTCGCGCCGATTGCCACGGAGGATTCGACCACAAGCGACCTGGCCCCGGCGATCTCTCTCAGCAACCCGCCGGTGACCCGACAAATTCTTCTCGCGCTCGATCACTGCGTGCTCGGAGCGCTCGAACATGAGCAACTCATCTCGCACATCGCGGAAGCCAGCGGCCAACCGAAAGAGACCCTTCTCGTCGTTTTTTCGCACACGCACGCCGCGGGCTTGATGGGACTCGAACGCGCGTCGCTGCCCGGCGGTGATCTGATCCCGGAATATCTCCGTTCCGTCGCCGTGTGCGCGGCGGGATTGGTGACGGAGTGTGTCGCCCGGCTCGCTCCAGCCCGCATCGTTTATGGCCAGGGGTGGTGCAATCTCGCGGCGCATCGCGACTTCTTCGATGAAGGGTTAAAACAATTTGTTTGCGGCTTCAACCCCGCCGCGTCTGCGGATGCGACAGTGCTCGTCGCGCGCGTGACCGACGACGACGGCGCTCCTGTTGCGACCGTGGTCAACTATGCGTGTCATCCGACCACCCTTGCATGGGACAACACACTCATCAGCCCGGATTACGTGGGCGCGATGCGCGAAGAGGTCGAGCAGGCCACGGGTGCGCCGTGTCTGTTTTTGCAAGGTGCGTGCGGCGATCTTGGGCCTCGGGAGGGGTTTGTGGGGGATGCAGCAGTTGCCGACCGCAACGGACGCCAGATCGGCTTCGCCGCGCTTTCGGCGCTCACGGCGCTGCCGGCGGCGGGCACGCGATTCCGCTACGCCGGGGCGGTCGTGAGCGGCGCAACACTCGGGGCGTGGGTGCATGAGCCGGTGTCCGACGGTGAGGCGCACCGCACGCAGCGCTGGCAACTGTGGCGCTGGCGCGAGCCGCTCCAGTATCGCCCCGGCCAGCCGACGCCCGGCGAGGTCGAAGCCGATCTGCTACAGTTCCAGGCGGAGGAGAATGCCGCCCGTGTTGCGGGTGATGTGCCGCGCGCGTCTCAATGCCGGGCGATGGCTGAGCGCAAGCGACGGTTGTTGCATCGCCTGTCGCAACTGCCGCCCGGCGATGCGTTCCCGTTGCAAGCCGTACTGTGGCGTATGGGGGACGCGTTCTGGCTCGGTGTGCAGGGCGAGAGTTACAGCCTGCTACAAACCGAGCTTCGGCACCGTTTTCCCGGCACACCGATCGTTGTGGCTTCAATCGCTGCCGATTGGGGCGCGTCGTATCTGCCTTCGGCGGAGGTTTATGAAACGGGCGTTTATCAGGAGACCATCGCCGTCGTCGCGGCAGGCAGTTTGGAGCAGTTGATCCAGTCGGTTTCCACCCGCATCGCGGCGGCAACCATCAAGTCCCTATGAATCCACAACTCTCATCCACCAAAAGACGCACCTCCGCCCCGATCCAGCCATGGGCCAAACCGCTGAGCGTGATCCGCAGAGCTTGACCCCTGGCTATTCGGGCATAGAGTCGCCTAAAATGAAGCCGACATCACACCAGTTTGCTCTAGGGCGCGGGGAGGTAACATGGCGAATCCCTGCCAATTATTTCGCGGCGTTGATCTGCGTTGGAACCGCCTTCCTGTTTTCCGCCACCGCCGCTTCCACTGCTGTGGATCCAGCCAAGGACTGGCCGGCGTGGCGCGGGCCGACTCGCGACGGTATCGCGGCGTCAGGCCAGAACCCGCCCGTTCAATGGAGCGAGACCGAAGGCGTCCTTTGGAAGTCCGCCATCCCGGGTCGTGGCCACGGATCACCGATTGTCGTCGGAGAACGCGTGTACCTGGCCACGGCGGATCCGCGGAAGCAGACTCAATCTGTGCTCTGCCTGGATCGGCGGAGCGGGAAGGAGATCTGGCAGACGGTTGTTCATGAGGGCAACCTGGATACCGCTGGGCATCGCAATACTTCGCAAGCTTCATCCACGGTGGCTTGTGACGGCGAACGGCTGTATATCAATTTCCTGAATGGAAAGGCCATCCACACAACGGCGCTGGATCTGAACGGAAAACAACTCTGGCAACAGAAGATCTGCGACTTTGTCACGCATCAAGGCTTTGGGTCGTCACCGGTTCTTTTTGGTTCCATAGTGTTGGTGTCGGCGGACCACAAGGGCGGTGGCACCATCGCAGGACTGGATCGACTCACGGGCAAGATTGTTTGGAGCCAGGCGCGGCCGAAGCTTCCAAACTATACCACGCCAGCAATTATTCGGACCAAAGACCGCGATCAGATGGTTTTGGCCGGGTGCAATCTCATCTCCAGCTTTGATCCGCTCACCGGC
The DNA here is from genome assembly GCA_945865375.1 of Akkermansia muciniphila. Taxonomy (GTDB): domain Bacteria; phylum Verrucomicrobiota; class Verrucomicrobiia; order Limisphaerales; family F1-80-MAGS106; genus F1-80-MAGS106. The sequence goes on from CAMBEJ010000060.1 coordinate 20,934, forward strand.
AAGACCCTGTGGGAGGTGATCGGTTCGACTGAGGAATGTGTGGTGACGATGGTGACTGACGGCGAGCGGGTGTTTGCGGGCGGCGGTTACCCAAGGAACCATACCGTGGCGATCATGGCGGATGGCTCAGGCAAGATCGCATGGCAAAATAGCACACGCGTCTATGTGCCCTCCATGATCGCCAAAGACGGCCACTTGTTTGCCGTGCTGGATGCGGGTATGGCGGTTTGTTGGAAGTCAGATACAGGCGAGGAACTCTGGAAGGAACGCTTGGGTGGCGATTTCTTCGCCTCCCCAGTGATGGTGGGCGACCGGATCTATGCTTCAAATCAGGCCGGAAAGACCTTCGTGTTCGACGCCGCGTCGAGAGGGTTCAAACGCGTGGCGGAGAATCAACTAGGCGACGAGGGCTACGCGTCACCCGTGATCTGCGGCAGCCGTGTTTACCTGCGGGTTGGGAAGAACGGCGACGCGCGACAGGAGTTTCTCTATTGTATTGGAAACGAGAAACATTAGTTTTCGAGCGCCCATGACAACCTACGCGGATTTGAAGGAAAAGGTCGTGCTCATCACCGGTGGAGCCTCGGGGATTGGCGCGAGCATGGTGCGCGCTTTCCATGGACAGGGCGCTCAAGTGTTCTTTTGTGATCGCGAGGTGAAGGCCGGAGAGCGGCTCGCGCGTGAGTTCGATGCCGGAGTGTCGTTCCACAAAGTGGATCTTCTCGAAGAAAAGCAGATCTCCCGGTGGATCAAAACGGTGACACGCCAAATCCGGACGATTTCAGTCCTCGTCAACAACGCCGCAGCCGACCCCCGCATCGCGTTGGGTGAAACCTCCACCGCCGATTGGGACGGACTCTTCGCGCGGAACCTCCGCGCTTACTTCCTGACGTGCAGGACTGCGGTGCCCCACATGCCTCCGGGGGCGGCCATCGTGAATTTTTCTTCCATCACCGTTCACACTGGCCCGTCCAACATGAGCGCGTATGTGGCCACCAAAGCAGGGATCCAAGGCTTCACACGCTCTTTGGCGCGCGAGCTCGGACCGCGTCGCATCCGAGTGAACACGCTTTCCCCGGGGTGGATCATGACGGAGCGGCAACTCCGCCAATTCGTCACGCCTGCGGTGAAGCGGTTGATCCGGAAGTCCCAATGCGTGCCCGATCTGATCCAGCCGGAAGAGATCGCCGAAGTGGCGTTGTTTCTGGCAAGCGACGCGAGCCGCGCGGTGACCGGGCAGGAAATCCTCGCGGATCGAGGCTGGGCGCACTCGTGAACCAATCATGACTACAAGGTGGGTGCAACTCACGTTATCCGGGGTCGCCTCCCCTGACGCGGGTATCCCGTCGCTTGACTACGGTGAAGTGGCACCACGGATGACACGGATAACACGGATGGGGAAAGGGAGATGAGATGGGTGCATTATCCGTGCGATCCGTGTTATCCGTGGTTAGGAACTCTTCCCATTCTGAGGCAGGTACCGTCCTCCCAACGACAACTCCCGCAAACCGTGAGTTGCACCCCTACAAGGCAGGGCTGATTCAAGAAAACAGCGGATGCTCAGCCAGAGGGGCCGGAGCGCCGATTTCCAATCGGCTTGGCTGCGCGACCGACGGATCGTTGAACCAAAGCCGGCTGGAAGCCAGCGCTCCGTTTTCTTGAATCAGCCCTGCCTACAAGGTCTGGTCTTGATTTTCCACTGCCCGTCAGTCGATGATCGCATTCAAATACAAAACATGCAGACATCCATGAAACTCCGACACACCCACATCCTCCTCGCCCTGCTGCTCACCGCCGCCGGAATGATCCCCGCCGCCCAGGCTCAGGATAAGAAAGAACCCGCTGCCGCGTCGTCGCTCATGACGCCTGCTAAACTCAATGAGAAGGCTCCCGATGCTTTCAAGGTCAAGGTGACAACCACTAAGGGCGATTTCACCATCGAATGCACCCGGGCGTGGGCGCCCAATGGCGTGGACCGTTTCTACAATCTCGTGAAGGCAGGCTACTTCACGGACATCGCCATGTTCAGGGCCATCGCCGGTTTCATGGTTCAGTTCGGCATTCACGGGAATCCGGACATCTCCGCCGCATGGCGCGATGCCAAAATCCAGGACGACAAGTCCGGTGTGCAAAGCAACACCGCGGGCATGGTCACCTTCGCGATGGGCGGCCCCAACACGCGGACCACTCAGATGTTTATCAACTTCGGCAATAACGCCCGCCTGGATTCCAGCGGTTTCCCGCCCGTCGGCAAAGTTACCGAGGGCATGGACGTGGTGAACAAGATCAACACGGAGTATGGCGAAGGAGCCCCGAGCGGACGAGGCCCCGGCCAGGGCAAAGTCCAATCGGAAGGCAATGCGTATCTGAAGAAGAATTTTCCCAACCTCGACTACATCAAATCCGCGACTCTCGTCAAATAATCAGTTCCACTCGACAACCACTCCCATGACCGACATCCGCATCATCCTCCAAACCGACAAAGGCTCCATCGAAGCGACCTTGTTCGCCTCGAAAACGCCCATGACCTGCGCGAGCTTCCTGAACCTCGCCAAGAAGGGGTTTTACAATGGGATCACATTCCATCGAGTCATCCCCAACTTCATGGTCCAGGGCGGCGATCCCACCGGCACGGGTTCGGGCGGCCCGGGGTATAAGTTCGCCGATGAGATCGTCCCCGGCCTCAAGCACAACAAGCCCGGGATCTTCAGCATGGCCAACTCCGGCCCAGGCACGAATGGCAGTCAGTTCTTCATCACCCATGTCGCCACCGACTGGCTCGATGGAAAACACACCGTGTTTGGCGAAGTGACCAAAGGCCAGGACGTCGTGAACGCCATCCGTGGCGGCGACAAGATCAAGGCCGTGGACGTGCTCGACGCCACCGACGAGCTGTTCACCGGCCAGGCGGCGAACATCACGAGATGGAACGGCGTGCTGAAGCGCTAGGCGGGTGGATTTGCAATTCTACTCGGAGTATCCAGATAAAAAGCCCCGTGCTCTGCATGGGGTTTTTGATTTTCTCTCATCTTGAAATGCCTGAGAAGACCTCGAAGAGCGCAAAAACGCACTTCCAGAAAGATTGACTGCTGGTACCTTCGCACAAAAGGTGCATGGCAAGACCGTCAGCGCCCTCCCCTTCTTCTCTGACGGGGTTCGGGCTTGGCATCGCCGATCCGGCGGAGTTTCATGGCGTTCAAGTCGTACCAAGCTTCTCCTTCCATACCCCTGAATTCACAGACGATCTGAACCTCGGACATTGAATCAGGGACGTTGAACTCCTGCTCGAGCGGTTTCCAGTCAGCCGTTTCTGTTATGGGTTGTTCCTGCTTCGATCCGTTCGCGGAAAGGCCCGTGCCGGGTCGGTTGTCCCCAGGGTCGGCGACGATCTTTTTCGCTTTGACCCGCGTTTCCACTTTATAACGGCCTGAATCGAGCCAGACCCTGGTTTTCCAGGTGCCGATGCTGCTTCCGCTTTGGGTGCCGAGGTGGAGCGTGGGTGTGCCGTCGATCTCGACTTTTTCCATGGAAGGTTTGCCGAACACACTCTTGGATTCCCATGACACAAGTTTGGCGGTTCCGTCGGCGGCGAGCCGCAAAGGTTCAATGGGATTGGCGAGTTGTTCGTCCAGGCTCTGGCAGCGGCGCGCCAACGCCTTGCAGAATTCCTGGACCTTCATGTCGTGGTCGTTCGCCGCGCCGGATCCTTTCTCGGCGATGATGGGTTTGATTTTTGCGGCGATTTCCATCACGCGATGGGTCATGGATTCGACCTGAAACAAGGAGTTACGGAGCTCGCGCACTCGCTCGAAGTAGCGTTTTCTGAGCGCCGGAATGCCCACCACGGCGCGCGCGACCATGCCTTCCATGCGCGGCAGTATGGCGCCCTCCGGCTTCCAAAGCATTTGGTCCAGCCCATGAGGCATGAAAACCATCTTGTCACGGTCCATATCATGAAATAGCCGCCAGTTGTTCTTGTTCAATGCGTAGCCGTCCCAATCCCACAACAGGATATCCATGGCGATAAAACTGAGGAACCGTTCCACATCAAGGACCTTACCGAGCTTGTCGGCCCGAACGACCGGGTCGGTCTCTTTGGCGGCGTCTGCCAGGGCGTTGCGATCCGAATGATCCTTTTCGTTGTCGCCCGAGTTGACGGCGAGATCGTCGGTGATGTCTTTCAGGAATCCGCCGTCATAGAGATTGCCCTTGGTATTCTTGAAATGGCGCGCGAGGAATTGTTTATTCCAACCTTCGACGAGCCCATAGAGCCCAAGGTTCCGGCCATTGAGGGTGACGTGGGCATGCGTGGCGCGCGGGGCGGGAACGCCGGCTTTGTTGAACATTTCCCTCGAAAACTGTTCGCTCAGGAAGGTGGGATCTTGAACGGAATTGTTCAGGCTCAGCTTTTGCAGCCCGCGAAAGGTCTGGCCCGGAACAAATTTATCGAAGTTGAGGGTCATCGCCGGGCTGTCGTCCACAGGTCGAAAGCTTCCCGCAGCGCCTTTGAGGTGGAGCGCCACGTTGGTGTAAACGGTGGCTCCATCGGTCACGGTGACCTGGACCACGGGGCGCTCGCCCTGTTGCCCGAAGGTGGGCTGCTGTTTGCGCAGTTTTTCGAGTTCGTTGTCCGGAATGTCGATCTTCAGGCGAGGGACCTCAGTGCCCGTGAACAGGCGATCGGTTGCCTCCGTATGGGATGCTTTAGGTTTGGATTTCTTTTTCTCCGCTGCCCGGGCCGGGGCGATGGAATGCGCGATGCCCAGGATGAAAACAAGCAGGAGGTGGAGCATGCCGATCCGGTTGTGTGTGCTGAACCCGGAAAAAGAATGTGAGCCCACTAAATACTCGAAAAACACGAAAGGGGAAACATTGGGAATCCTGAGACCTGTCACCCGTTTGGCGGGACGACGCGATTGCCCTTGTCTCTCTGTTTTAGTGTATTTCGTGGGTTGATCTCCCGGTTTCACGGTGAATGGTTTCATGGTCTTGTTTTGGAAAGGTTTCAAATGTTCTGAAGGCGGCTTGGGCTTAAGGAGCAGAGCGAGATGTCGCTCCGGCGCGCGACCTTCCAGGCCGCAGCGGCTGGGAAGGTGGTGAGGTGTGAGACCGGTCGGGCGCGCAGCCAGAACGAACGTGCTGCGGCCAGGATGGCCGCGCGCCGGAGCAAGATGTCGCCGTAGTGTTAGTTCTGTTTTTCAAATTCGGCTTGTGTGGAACGTTGGAGCTTTAGCGGGAGCGGATTGCCTCCCTGCTCCCATTTGCCTTCCATTTCTGTTCCGGCCTTATTCACCGCTCCTGCAAAAACGGCGCGCAACATTTTCAATTCCAGGCGCACGTCATCTGCTGTTTTTGTGATACTGCTCCAAGGGAATTCGCGGCCACCCTGGTCGACCCTGATCATGCTGCCCGCAAATGTCGCATCCTCGGCGCGTCCAATTCTGATTTTCAGCCGGAGGGTTTGGCCCTGGACGTCCATGCTGCCTTTCCAATAACCGCGGATGTCTCCATTGGCCGACTTGTCCGGCGCGAATGAAAGTCCGTCAGGAACACTCGTCGCAGGTTTGCTGAGCCGATCCCACTTCACCTTGGTCGCCTTTCCGCCCTGTTTCCACTCACCTGATAGGCTTTGGCCGTCCTGGCTGAGCGCGGCTTCGGTCGAGGCTTGAAAAAGCTGCCACTCCATCGTGGCGGTTGGCTTTGCGTAAGCCACCTTCGTGGCGGGGATGTCCTTGGCTCCCTGGTCGAGCATGTCCATCTCCGCGCTAAAGGTGCCGTCTGGCAGCCGTCCGATTTTCAACCCCACGCGCATGACCATGCCAGGGAACGGTTCCATCGTTGTTTTCCAGTATCCCCGAATATCCATGGGTTCATTCTTGGAGAAGCTGTAAGTCTTAACCGGCTCGGGCTTGTCCGTTTCCGAGGATCTCTTGAATTTTGCCTCCATCGCCTTTCCTCCGGGGCCGTCTTCGAAAGCGCCGGTGATTTCATTTCCCTCGGCGTTGAGCTTGCCGGTGAAAGTGCCCCCCATCCGGTCGAATTCGAGGCGGATGTCCGGATGGTTATAGAGCATGGCAGACAGGGGCATGCCCTTCATCCCTTGCTCGGGTATCTCCATGGTGAGCGCGATTTTGTTCTCCGGAGTCTTGGCCACGCGCAGGATCATTCTGAATTTCATCCGTCCGAAATCCATGCCTCCCTCCCATTTCCCGACGAGATCGAAGGCCGACGGGGATGCCGCGCTGAGGGATGCCCCGCCCAGGAAGGTGACGCACGCGGCCAATAGCAGGTCTAAAAGACGTTTCATGAATTATCGAGGAGTGTGTGGGATAGAATACAAATGTTAGCCGCGAAAGAACGCAAGGATCGCAAAGATGAGACTGATTTCTCTGCGTTCTTTCGCGTTCTTTCGCGGCCATTCTCGGATCGTCGATTGTAGTCCAAGTTGCTGACTTATCAGTTTGTCTGAATGGAGCGGCGCGCCACTGCGCTCCAATTTGTAGACACAGGAAAGCAAAAAATGTTACATTTGGCCAGAAATCCTTGTTTTGGCTGGCGGGAATCCGGAGCATTCTCCGCTAAATTCCAGCCAAATAGATCCGAGATTTTAACTGCGGAATCGAACCGAAAGAGAACCGAAAAGGAAATCCAACCTGCCGGCCATTTTCTAAAGTGCGCTGATTCGGTCTCCTTTCGAACCTGGTTCATTCACAAGTTGTCGGTGGACAGAGCGGCCGTCGGTGACGGCCGCTCTATCAGGACCGCCGCCCGTTCAATTCGTGTGGGCGGTCGTCCCCGACGACCGCGTTCAGGTGCCCCATGTTCTTTCCCCTGGATTATTTCGACAGACAACTTGTGAATGCACGGTTTGGATCCCAACCGCCGGTTCTTTCCTGTCCCTTTACCCTTGCTCGACGGTTAACCTAACCCAAGGGATTTGATTCGTGCTTTTCTCCGTTGCATCGCTGGCTGGGCCGATCCTGTTTCGGTTCGCATTTGGCGTGTTCTTCGGTGGAGTCGCCGTGCATATCGTTGTATTTGCGATCGGGGAGATCGCCTAACCATCGGGTCGAGTCCCGCTGCCAGGCGTCCCGGTTGCGGAGTTGGCAGGTGATTGGCGGCTGTTTCTGCGCTTGCCCCGGTGCGCTGTCGGCAGCGGTCGCTCACGAGTCGTTCGGCGCTGCTGCGCGATCCTTGACTCGAACGGCCCACAAAATTACCTTCTCGCCATGAACTACCGCGAGCGCATCATCATTGACCCGCGCGTCCGCAGCGGCAAGCCATGCATCCGTGGCACGCGCATCACCGTGGCTGACGTTTTCGATTATCTCGGGGGCGGTATGACCATTCCCGAACTGCTGGACGATTTCCCTGACCTCACCCCCGACGACATTCAGGCGTGCTTTGCGTTCGCCGCGGACCGTGATCGCCGCCTGAACGTCGTTCCGCATGAAGTTGCTCTTTGATGAGAATCTCTCGCCCAAGTTGCCCCGCTCGCTGGCGACGCTCTTTCCCGAAAGCATCCACGTCCGCGAGTGCGGTTTGCTTGGCCTTCCCGATGAGGACGTTTGGGAGTAGCACGCACCAAAGGGTTCACCATCGTTTCGAAGGACTCGGACTTTCAACAGCGAAGTTTGCTTTATGGCCATCCACCGAAAATTGTTTGGCTCCGCATCGGCAACTGCACCAGACAGCAGCTCGTTCAGCTCATCACGACTCACGAGCAGGACATTCGCGCCCTCGACACGAATCCATTTGAGACGGTTCTCGTCATCTCGTAGCAACGAAGCGCCGAACAATCGGGTCATGATGGCACCGTATTTGTTGGGGCCGCAATCCGGTAGACCTGCTGTTATGGTCTCCTGCGGGCATTTAATGAAAATGATGATGCTTTTTGAGGACGTGCCAGCGGTCCAGGTGATACTAAAGAACTTTGGGTAGCGGAGGCTGACCTGGGCAGTTAACTTGTCCAAAAAAGTCACAGGGTTACTATTACTGCCTTTTGCTACGGTCCAGCAAGCTAGCAATTCAGCGGCGGAAGTGACCGATGGGTTCGAGCTCTAATAGTGAGATCAGCGTCCTGAATGCAATACGTATATTGCGGCGGGTCGCCGATCGGCCCCGATGTTGGCGGCGGACTGGGATCGGGAGTTACTGAGGTCACCTCAAACACGCGGAAAGGGCTGGTCCGGTATGCCACCGTCCCCGAATCCCAAGCTGGACTGGCAACGGTGGCGCGCGTCTCGAATTGAACGACCACCGATCCACCGTGGATCGTCGTAAACGTGGCAGTCGTGCCGCTGCCACTGGCCGGCGTAGTGCCAGGAGGAGAAAGGTAAAGCGACCACGTGTTCACCGGCGTGATCGGCACGCTGGTCTCGTTGCGCGTAAAAGGTGGCTCAGGGCAGTTGTTAACGTCCACTTCCCATTTCACGCCCGCCGTGGCCGTCACGGTTGCCGGACCAATGGTGTGTTGTCCCACGCACGTATCCGGCACGGAGCTCGGGCCGGTGATGCCAAGGATGGGCGGCGTTTTCGATTGCCACTGCCAATTCTTCACGCACGGGTTGTCAGCCGCCAGGACTGTCATGGCTCCAAAGTACGCCCATATGATCGCCGTGCAAGCGCAGTGAATGATTGCCCGCATAATTCAACGGTTGGTTTTGAATTGGATCCGCTGGACCGCGGCCTTCGCGGCAACGCGGACGCTCGGATTTGCCTCCGCAAGGAGACGCCGCAGCAGAGGAAGCTCGGTATCGCCGCCCAGCGCGCCAACCGCCGCAATGGCCGACACACGCAGCGGAATGCTCTCGCGCTTCTCCGCGTGCGCAACGGATGGTTGGAGTGCCCCCTGCTCCCCGAGAAGGCGGCACACCTGGAATCCCGAGATGCGCGCCAGTTCGCCGGTCTCCGCAGCTTCCAATACGGCCAGTGATTGGCGCCCGAGCCGCCCGCGATCCACGCTCGCATCGAACTCCGACAGATGGAACAAGCCGAGCAGCGCCGTGCCCGCCAGACTCTCCCGCTTTCGCTCCAAGGCCGCCCAGAACAGTTCCAAAAGCCTGCTCTGGCGGGTGCCGTCCAAGGGTTCCGTGGCCGTGCCTTGGATCGCTTCTTCGTAATGCGAAAACGCGTGCTGAAGCGCGTAGTCGCGGATCACCGGGTGTTGAGTCTCATCCAGAAGAACGCGCCGCAGCAGGTCGCTCCACGGCAGCGGCAGATTCGGTTGACGGGCCAGGAGGTTCATCACGCTGTTCTTGATGCTGGCCATTCGTTCAATTCCTTCGTCGGCGGTCTTTTCCCGCACGAAATCGGACGATACCTCGCAGTCGGAGCGGCTAGCGGCCCGCGCGCGGCGAGTTCCCGCAGGCTTTGGTAGGAACTGGGGCCGCAGATGGTCGAGAAGCTTTCGTCCGAGGCGTTCCCCGTCAGCGGAGATGAGAAGCTGAAAGCCGCGATCCAGATCGAGTTTCTCGTGCGAATCCCCTTGAATCTCCAGGAGACCGAGCGTTTCGGTGCCGAGCCATTCCCACGTGACGCCGTCGCCCGAGTCGTACGCTTTGACGACCCGTCCTTCACGCACCAGCTTCAGCCACCGCGGCGATGGAAGCGCCGTGAGGGAATCCGTTGCCTTCTCGACGCCGGCGGAACCGCGTTGTTGAAAGAAAACCTGTCCATCCTTGCGGACCATCCGCATGGCCTGATGCGCATCATCCTTGCTCGCGCCGCCGGGCTGAAGACGCCGGATGAACACCGGACCTTTTTCCGGCGTCTCCGCCACCGTCGCATGGGGCGCAGCCTCGGTGAGGTTGGCGCGGATCATGATGCCGGCCTTGGCCCAGGGATCGGTTTTCTCCACACTCAAGACACGCGCGGTGATTTCGATGTCCCCTTCCCATGGCTGATAGACGAAGTGAAATGCGTCGGCCCCTCCCCAGATGTCAGCCCCGGCGCCTTGGAGCGTCTGCGCACTCTGGACTTCAGCGGAACTGCCAGCCACCCCGACTCGCCCAATGTCCTGGCGTTGCCAAACAGAGCCCGAGTCCGTCGCCGAAGGTTGGGCGGTCGATCGAAGCAGGAGGAAGCCACTGCAGACAACGGCGACCACAACAACTCCAATTGTAATCGTTCTATTTTTCATTGCTCCTCGCCATCAGACTCGATTAACGGAACCGACCGATTCGGTCTTCGGCCCATCGACTCGCCAGTGTCCTTTTCGACGCTCCGGGTTTCATCGCCTCGTTTTTACCACCGCCCCCCCGCATCGGGTTCGTGTCTTCTGGTTTCAGCCAAGTCCGTACACGAGGTGCTCCCTATTGTCCAAAACAATTTCCGGATGACTAATGCCCAAATCTTTAGCGAGCCTTAACGGGGTCCGCACATTCTTATTTGTCCTCACACGTTTCGCAGGTGGTTGGCTGCAGACGCAGCCACGGCCATGCGCAATTCAGGGTGGCAGGGTGGATTCCGTCGGCAGTGCCGCCTGCACCACCCTGGCTCGGCCTCCGAGTTGGCCGTGGTTTCCGGCGGGCGAGGCGTCCTTCGCTGGATTTGCTGGATCGTCAAATGAGAGAAGAGCAAAAATAGGCAAAACCCGAAGACCGAAACTCGAAATCCGAAAGAAACCCGAATTCCAGATTCAGAGTTCCTGATCCCTCCGCATCATTCCGAACGATTGACGGATTTGTCACGAGACCATTCCAGAAGTTCTGCGTTAATTTGCAACGAGTTACGCTCGAAAACCACACTTGTGGTCTCAGGAAAGGTTCAGCGCAGTTTCCGA
>CAMBEJ010000061.1 GCA_945865375.1 Akkermansia muciniphila
CAGAGAACTAACCTAAACCGCAAAGTGAAGCCAGAAAAAACTGGAAAAACTTATCACCTCCCTTCATGCCACTTGCCATTTGCCTTCAAAACCATCCTCAGTTCAGCCTCCGGCGGCCAGACCAAAACCATAATGAGAACTGCTGGAAAGAAGGCTGGATAAACGATGAGAAACGGCAATTACCCCCCTCGGTGGGCCGTCGACGGCACACCGAGGGGCTCGAGGCTCCCATGATCCTCTTCGGAAAGTGGATTCAGAACGGAATTCCGACGTTTGGCCGAGTTTGCAGACAGAGGAGAACGTTCAGAGCTGTCCGCAACGTTTCCCAGATGTTGCTGCGGCTCCGCCCTGTAGGCTACGCGCCGGAAGCGGGCACCCCAATTCTCATCTCCTTTTTATTCCCTCAGCCTGCCGCCCTTCCCTGAACCTGCGGCGGTCCTCGATCGGATTCCTCTTTCCATAAGCCACAGTGTCGGAGAATCTTTTCCACAACCGCCCTCTGCCTTCCCTCGATGAAAGCGACGATCCACCTTCGCCAAGGCTACGGCGGGACAGGTCTTCATCTCCGCCCCGCACTTGGGGCAGCTCAAGGGGTCCACTTCATAAACCTGCTTGATCAATGCGGCCCATCGTTTGCGGCCTTGCTTGCCCCCAGGCGCCAGGGGCTTCTCGCCGTTATCCTTGGGCTCCACCACCGCCACCGCGGGTTCTGCCTTGGCCCTTTGGCCGCGTTTCTTGTTCGAATACCATCCGTAATAGCGGATTTGGTGCTCCCCGATTTCCGGGATGTGCTGGGTCACTTCGGCCATCCCGCAGGCGCGGGACAACGGATCGAAAATCTGGAAGTTGCGCTTGGGGCCGGGCATCAGATCGTCGCCAAGAATTGTGACTCCGCTCGAAGACATGGAAAAGTTCATCCACATTGCGGCGCTTCCCGCTTCCAGTCTGGCTGCGTCTGCTGTCAGCCCCGCTTGGTCACCGCATGATTCACCGCACACAGCCGCTCTCAAACTGTCGCCACGCGCGCCGCAAGCTTCTCCAACGTGAGGAACTCCACCGAAAGATTGACAAAGTTGCGCCGGAAGGATGGCTCGGGGTCGGTGGCCACCACCACGCACTCGGCCTCGGGATACATGCGCGCGAACACCAGCAGGTTGGTCGCGTCAAAATCCTTCGCCGACCATTTGCACTCAATGGCCAGCGGCGCACGGCCCCGGCGCTGCCAGATGAAGTCGATTTCATGCCCGGCCTTGTCGCGCCAGTACCGCCACTCAGTCGATTGCGTGCGGGCGATGAGTTCGTTGAGGACGAAATGCTCCCACAGCACGCCGAGGTCTTCCCGTCGCAATTCCGACCAGCCACGATGCGCGCAGACGAAGCCGGTGTCGAATGCGTACACCTTCGGCGCCGCGACGATTTCCGTCGCACGCCGCGTGCTGAACGGACGCAACACCAGCGCGACCATTGTTTCCTCCAGCACGCCGAGGTAGTTTGTGATGGTCGAACGACTGACTTCGCACGGCGCGGCAAACCTCGTGGCTTCAAAAATGCCGCCGCTCTGCGCGAACAACAGTTCCAGAAACCGTTGGAACGATGCGCGCCGCTCCAACCGGAACAGTTCCTGGATGTCCTTCGCCCAATAGGCGTCCATCCATTCTTGGAAATCTCGCTCCGGCGGTTCCGGCGAAAGGAAGAACGGCGGCAACCCGCCGTGCCACAGCCGGCGCTTCAAGTCACGGCGACCGAAATCCTCCAAGTCCGCGAGAAGCATCGGAGTGAGCCACAGCTCGGTCTTCCGTCCCGCCAGCGTGTCACGAAACCGGGCGCTGGCGCCCAGCGTCGAGGAGCCGGTCGCCAGCAGCCGCGTAGTCGGGAAATGGTCGGCGGCGATTTTCAGCAACTCCGAGGGATTGGCGAGACGGTGAACTTCGTCGAGCACGATGCGCTTCCCGCGCAGGCCGGTCAGGAATTCCTCCGGGTCTTCCATTGCCCGCCGTACGCGGGGCAGTTCGCAATCGAAGTATTCAATGTGATCAAGGGTCTGCGCGAGGGAGGTTTTGCCCGCGCGCCGGACACCTTTGAGCCAGACGATGGAACGCTGCTCCCAAAGCTGCTCGACCTGCTTCCGCCAGAATTCACGCTTTACCATACGCGGGTAGAATCTCGTTTAGTAAGACTAAACGCAAGTCTGGTGTCATTTGGTATTTCACCTTCGCTCCCATGAACTCTTGCGACGATCTTCTCCACAGTGAACTTGACCTCACAGGCATCGGAGTATCAGCGCTCTGCGTGCTGCACTGCTTGATCGCTCCCAAGCTGCCGCGCTGGCTCGGGGGCGACACCGCGCATTTGTTGATTGCCCTTGTGACGATGGGCATCGTCGTGGCATCGGGCTTTCTGGGCTTCTTCCGGCACGGTGAATTTTGCATCTGGAACTGGCTGGTTCCCGGTGTGGCCTTGCTGATCCCACCAACACTGCCTGCTCAGGGGGGGGCGTCTTGGTGGTTAATGCGTCGCACGATGGCGTCGACATCGTAGACACAGCCGCCCCAGGTGCCACCTCCCAGGGCTTGGAGGGCGGCCCAGAGACGGGTCTCAGGCGGCAGTTGGGGATGGGGCGCCAGATCTTCGCGCGTGGATCGAGTGGCGAGTTCGACAGCCCCTTCCTCGGAGGTCAACTTTTTCCCGGGTGTCCCGACGTAATCGAGGCTGCCCGTGAGCTGCCGTGTGTCAACCACGATCGCGATGACGTCGCCGTCGCGCAGTTTGCCAATCGGCCCGCCCGCGAGCGCTTCTGGGCCGACGTGGCCGATGCAGGCGCCCGTTGAAACTCCGGAGAACCGGGCGTCTGTCACCAGGGCGACCTGCTTTCCGAACGGCAGATGTTTGAGCGCGGAGGTGAGCTGATAGGTTTCCTCCATGCCAGTCCCCATGGGGCCGCAGCCGCTGAGAACCAGCACGTTCCCTGACTGAACATCGCCGCGTTTAATCGCTTGAATGGCGTCGCTTTCGCGGAGGAACACGCGCGCTGGACCGGTCATTCGATAGACCCCGTTTTCATCGAGGACGGTGGGGTCGATGGCGGCGCTTTTTATCACCGACCCTTCTGGGGCGAGGTTGCCCGATGGAAAAGTCACGGTGCTCGAAAGGCCGCGAGCGCGAGCGCGGTCAGGTGAAAAAATGACCTCATCGGCGCTCACGTCATCGAGCGTTTGAAGCCGTTCCTTGAACCGGGCGCGGCGTTCCGAGATCTCCCAGTCATGCAACTCTAATTCCAGCGTGCGGCCCGAGACCGTGAGGGCCTCGAGCTCCAGAACCCCGAGGTCGCGCAGGTGCAGCATCACTTCAGGGACGCCGCCGGCGAGAAACACACGGATCGTGGGGTGGTGAATGGGGCCGTTGGGGAGAACGCTCACCAGGCGCGGAACTTTTTTGTTGGTGTTGATCCAATCTTGCACCGTGGGCCGAGGCAAACCCGCCGCGTGGGCGATGGCGGGGATATGGAGCAGCAGGTTTGTGGATCCACCGAACGCGGCATGGACGGCCATCGCGTTGCGAATGCTGGCTTCTGTCAGCAAGTCGCGGCCTTTCAGACCGCTTTTCTCAAGAGCGATGAGCGCGCGCGCTGATCGCTCTGCGACATCGAGCCAAACCGGTTGTCCCGACGGAGCGAGCGCTGAATGGGTCACAGCCATTCCCAGCGCTTCAGCCACGACCTGTGAAGTCGCTGCGGTCCCTAGGAACTGGCAGCCTCCCCCGGGGCTGGCGCAGGCGCGGCAGCCCATTTCAGACGCTTCTTCCAGGGTGATCAGGCCGTGCGAGAAACGGGCTCCGATCGTTTGGATCATGCCGGCGTCCTCGCCGTTTTCCGGGGGCAGCGTGACGCCGCCCGGAACCAGCACCGAGGGCATGTTGCGGGTGGCGGCGAGCGCCATCATCATGGCGGGCAACCCTTTGTCGCAGGTGGCCACGCCCAGGACCCCTCGGCACGTGGGCAGGGATCGAATCAGTCGTCGGAAGATCTGAGCCGCATCGTTACGGAATGGAAGGCTGTCGAACATTCCGTGGGTGCCCTGGGTGCGTCCGTCGCAAGGGTCTGAGCAGTACCCAGCAAATGGGATTCCGCCTGAACGGCGGATCTCCTCGGCGGCGGCCATCACCAGCAATCCGATTTCCCAGTGGCCCGTGTGATAACCGAGGGCGATGGGAGTGCCGTCTGGGGAGCGCACCCCACCCTGGGTGCTCAGAATCAGGAATTGATTCCGCCAGAGCTCGGAGGGGTTCCATCCCATGCCCGCGTTTTGAGTCAGACCGAACAGATCACCGCTGGGCCGGTTCCGCAGCATGTCCTCCGTCAAAGGCAGCTTTCCCAGGGGACCGCGTGCCTTGGTTTGAATGTCAAAAATGTTCATTCGAGCAACTTTGATAGGAGTGGGGAGTGATCCCATGTCCGCTGTCCCTCAAGGGCGGGTCGTCACCACAGGAATGAGGTGCGTTGGGCGGCCGGGGTGCCGGCATCCAGGAGCGTCGCGCGCCATGCCAGGACAGCCCCGGTTTCGTGGAACTTCTCACCATCCATTATCAAGCGGGACCAGCGTGAACCCCTCTTTTTGCGCGAAACCTCTTGCTCGAGAATGATGGGTTTCGCCTCGTGAGCATTGCTCACCCTCAACTCGAGCCTCAGAACCAACTTCTCGGAGACGGCTGAGGACGCTTTCCATTGAACGTCAAAACGCATCCCTGAGATCAGCTTCTTGTCTTTTCTCAGCAGCGCCTGATAGGCATCTCGCTCATACAAACTCGGCGACAGGGCGTGGCGTCCCTTCATGTCCAGGAACGTCGGGAGTACTTTAATGATTTTGGCGTTTGCGGTGGCCTCGGCTGCTGAGGGTGTCGGTGCTGACAACGTGAGCGCGGCCGCAGCGATGAGCAAAATGGAAAATCGTCGCACGCAAGAAACCTAACCCCCTTCAACACGGGGCTCAATCTTTGTTTTTCATCTGCCGATCGCAGGCCCCAAAGTGACCTTGGCGACCTGGTGTGTGGGCTCCCTGCACGAGGTCGTGCGGCGGATCTTTTTCATGTGCCGCGTCATTCCTCGATGCGGGCGCTGAGAAGGGCAATTTGTTTCTCCAGATCGCGCAATCGCTTGATCATGTCCGGCAGTTGTTGGATTCCGATCCATTGCCGTTTGGCCTGCCTAGCCGGGATGGCGGGAATGCCTAACACGGTCTGCTTGTCTGGAACATCGCGCATGACGCCTGATTTGGCACCGATTATGGACTGGCTGCCCAGTTTTAGATGGCCCGCGATTCCGGATTGTGATGCCACCACACAATAGTCGCCCACGTGCGTGCTGCCCGCGAATCCGACCTGGCCTAGGATGAGGCAATGCCTTCCGATGACAACGTTATGCGCGATGTGGACGAGGTTGTCGATTTTGGTGCCTTGCCCGATGATGGTGGACCCGAGTGCCCCGCGATCGATGGCGGCATTCGCGCCAATTTCAACATCCGCATGGATGACGACGTTCCCGACTTGCGGGATCTTGCGATGGCACCCCTCGTCGAGCACATACCCGTATCCATCGGAACCGATGACCGTGCCGGCGTGGATGGTGACGCGATCGCCTATGCGACATCGGTCGTAAAGCACGACATTCGGGAAAAGCCACACATGGTCGCCAACATGGCAGTCGCGGCCCACATGATTGCCGCCCATGAACTTGGCTCGCGCGCCCACCCGCACGCCTGAGCCGACCACGCAATGAGGCCCGATGTACGCTGAAGGATCAACCTGAGCGGAGGGCGCAATTGAAGCGCTTGGATCCACGCCCTGCGGGGGCGGTTCTGGAGGGAAAAAGACCGGCAGGATCCTGGCCATCGCGATGCGCACGTGAGGCACGCGGATGAGAGTTTTTTCCTTCGAACTGAAGTCGCCGGAGATCAGAATAGCGGCTGCTTGGCTGTGTTCAGCGGCAACGAAATGGTGGGAATTTTCGGCGAAAGTCAGGTCGCCCATGCGGGCGCAATCAGCGGCGGCGAATCCTGTGATAGGCACAGAGCCATCGCCGACGACGAGGCCTTGAACCAGGTGAGCAATTTCAGAAGCTCTCACGAGAATTGGTGGGGGTGGAGCGGGTGGCTCGAGAACGAAACTGGGAGCGCTTCGGGAGCCTTCACCTGCCAGTGGGATCGGGGCTTTTTTGTAGCTCTACAATTGCTTGAGACCGATCATCTTTTGTGATGCCACATCCCAGACCTTGAGTCGCAGGCACCGGGCGATCTCGAACGGATTGAGAGACGTTGTCCTCGGATTTTGCAGTTCGGGGATCTCCCGCAGCACCTCGGGCAGGCGGTAAAATGGGATTCGAGCGTTCAGATGGTGAATATGGTGGTAACCAATATTGGCGGTGAACCAAGCTGCGATCCGGCCTGTTTTCATATAGCTTGAGGATTCCAACGCTGCGATCTCATACGTCCAACCTGCTTTATCTTTGAACGCGACAGCAGGGAAATTATGCTGGGCGTAGAAGAGGTAACTTCCAATCGCGTAGGCGATAAAATGAGGGATCGTTTGGGTGAGCAAAAGAGCCTGCCAGCCGAAGTAGTAGAGCAGGGAGATTCCGATTGCCAGGTGCAGAACCAGCGCCAGCAGGCAATCATAATGCTTCCGCGGGTTGTTGATGAAAGGATTGAGGCACATCCCCAGCAGGAACACGAACAGGTAGCCGAACAGGATGGTCAACGGATGCCGCATGAACAGATATTTCAAACGCTTGCCCTTTGGGGATTTTAAATACTGCTCCTTGGTCATGATTGGGAAGGAGCCAATATGAGCGCTCTTGAGGTTGGAGTTGTGTTTGTGATGGTAGTTGTGGGAACTCCTCCAGATGCTGCTCGGGCTCAAGGCAAACAAACCGAATCCCCGCATCAAGAACTCCGCCACCTGCGACCGCGACAGAATCGCATGGTGCTGTTGGTCATGGTAGATGACGAATAGCCGCAGAATCATCAGCCCAGTCAGCAGGCTGCACATAATTCGGCCAATGAAGTGGAAATTCCAGAATGTGCCTGCCAGAGAAATGAGCAGGAAGACAGTCGTGGAGATGAAGTACCACCAGCTTTTGCGCGGATTATCCACAGCAAATCGCTTGGCCATCAAAATGAGTTCTTGTCCGGTACGCATGAAATCCTAAGGCGTGCACCACACCATGCACGAGGTCGGGCCATTTGTCGAGTGCGTCGAAAGCTTCCGCATTCCTCTAGGAGGTTATGGGGACCGAGAGCCCTCCATGAGAGGGAAGGGTGGCGCCGACGAGAGGACAGAGACGAGAGCGATGCGGATCGCGTGAGCTCTCGACTTGGCACGCAGGTCGATCCCTTTGGCGTCATCTGGAAGTTCCCTGTGCAAGACCCGTCGCATCGAGCATTGGATTGGTGTCAAAGCCCTGCTTTTGCCAGCTCGCTCTCGAGAGCGATTTGGAATTCTTGCAAATCCGGGGGGGATGGACGGTACCCCTGTTGTTTTGCGGCAAGGCCAAGTCGTCCCATTTGATCGAGGTGCCAAGTGGCCGCCATGCCATCACTGAATATCACGTTCCCGCTCACCATCGCTCCAGGGCGTGCGATGCTGTCGACAGAAATGCTGATGCCGCCTTTTCCGGGGCTGGGCACGGGTTGAGCCTGGGCGGGCGGTTGGGATGGGGGCGGGAATGGAGCGCCAGGCGCAGAACCCGGGGCGGGTTGCCCAGGGGAGGTTTTCAAAATTGGTGTGGGTGCCGGGGGAGGGTCCTTCGGCATCACTTGTAACTCATTCACCAGGATGCGGAGCTCCATATAGGTGATCGTGATGTGAAGTTCTGTGTCCATCCGCTTCTGGATGTCGGCCAGTTTCATGCCTTCGTTGATCCAGCGCGCGATGGTTTCTTTGTGGACTTGATCCAGATTCATAGCTGTTCTGTTACGTCAAAATTGACACTGGTAATCCTGCATCCTAGAAATTTGATTTGCAACCATTGCGGGCAATTCTCTGAGTTGAGGCCTCCGTGAACTCATAGGGCACCGCTTTGGGATCCTCCATTTTTTAGTTTGAACGACAAACAGCTGGCCTTCTGGTGATGAGCCAGCGACCATGGGTGTAATCAGATCGCTTGAGAACGGAGTGAGAACATGGCAAAGATCCTTTTGGTGGAGGACAACGAAATGAATCGCGACATGCTTTCGCGGCGGCTTGGACTTCGGGGTTACACCGTTGTGATGGCCATGGACGGCGAGTCGGGAGTGCGGATGGCGGTCTCGGAGATTCCCGATCTGATTCTGATGGACATGAGTCTCCCGGTCCTGGACGGGTGGGGGGCCACGCAACGAATCCGGGCCGACCAGGCTTTAAAAGGGATTCCGATTATCGCGTTGACCGGCTATGCTACGGCACAGGACGAACAGCTAGCCATGGACGCGGGGTGTGACGATTTTGACACCAAGCCGGTTGATTTCCCTGGATTACTCGCGAAGGTAAAAGTCCTCCTGGGACGTGCAGCCGTGTCATGAGTAATGGTTCCATACAGTCGGGTGCCGGCCCGGTTCTCCCTCTCGTGGTGCCGGTGCGTCTTCCGGTGGATGCTGAGAAGGCGCGCCTCTCTTATCTAGCGAAAGTGCGTCACGATCTGCGCACGCCGGTGAACCATATCATCGGCTACTGCGAGATGCTGCAGGAGGAGTCAGACGACTCGGGGTGGGCGAACCTTTTTGGGGACCTTGAAAACATCCTCGAAGGCGGCAAGCAGTTGCTGGGTTTGGTGAGTTTTTATTTCGACTCCACAAAAACCAATCTGCAAAAGCTGGACCCACACCAGGTTCAGCACGAATTGCGGACCCCGTTGAACCATATCATTGGGTATTCCGAGATGCTGCAGGAACAGGCTACCGAGTTGGGAAAGAAGACCATGGTGTCGGACTTGGGGAAGATCCGGTCCGCCGCTCATCTGCTCCTGGATTTGTTGGAGGCCCATCTATTCCATCCCAAAGTCGCGATGGAGTTATGGCAGGACAGCGGGTCGATTTGGCCGGTTTTTGAGCACGCTCCGGAGCCGTTGCCTTCGTTGAAGCTGGAGGGGGGGGTCATACTCGTCGTGGATGACGATCCATTAAACCGGGAGATGCTGGATCGGCGGCTGCGCC
The DNA here is from genome assembly GCA_945865375.1 of Akkermansia muciniphila. GTDB lineage: Bacteria > Verrucomicrobiota > Verrucomicrobiia > Limisphaerales > F1-80-MAGS106 > F1-80-MAGS106. The sequence continues at coordinate 9,180 of CAMBEJ010000061.1, forward strand.
GGCAAGGATTTACGGTGGTTCAGGCATCGGGCGGGGCGGAAGCGCTTGAGCTGGCGCGATCTTCGCACCCCGACCTGGTGCTCCTCGACATGGTGATGCCGGGAATGGATGGGTTTCAGGTCCTCAAACAAATAAAAATTGATCGAACGTTGAGAGCGCTTTCAGTGATCATGCTTTCCGCTTCGGACGAAGCGGCCACGGCGGTGCAATGCATCAAGATGGGGGCCGACGATTTCCTTCCGAAACCGTGCAACACCACCTTGCTGATGGCGCGAATCGAGTCGGCCCTGGCGAAGCGGCGGCTCCGGGAGATGAGCAAGCTCGAGCCCGGTTTTTATTGTGACAAGGGAACGCTTCAGAGCGATTCGCCTTCTTACGTAGAGCGCCAGGCGGATCGTGATTTGTTCGAGGGCCTGCGGCGTGGGGATTTGTGTTATGTCCTGACCTCGCGGCAGATGGGAAAGTCCTCTCTGATGGTTCGCACGGCCGGCAAGTTGCGCGACTGCGGCAGCAGCGTCGTGGTGATTGATCTGACCGCGTTGGGTTTCAATGTCACGCTGGATCAGTGGTATGATGGGATGTTGACCCAGTTTGGACGCCAGCTCCGTCTTGAAGATGAGCTCGAAGAATGTTGGTTTCGGCGTGCTCGTTTGAGTCCTGTGCATCGGTTTTTCTCCGCCCTGCGGGAGGTGGCTCTGAGGCGGCGTAACCGTCAATTAGTAGTTTTTGTAGACGAATTGGATATCGTGCGGAGTCTCCCGTTTTCGACGGATGAGTTCTTCGCGGCCATTCGTGAGTGTTACAATCGTCGCGCAGAAGATGGGGAATTTGAACGGCTCTCGTTTTGTTTGCTGGGTGTGGCGACTCCGGGGGATCTTGTCACGGGCGCGCACGTCACGCCTTTCAACATAGGAAGGCGGATTGAGCTGGCTGACTTTACTCGGGGCGAGGCGGTGCCCTTGGAGCATGGTTTGGGTCGTGATGAGGGGTTGTCCCGGGAGTTGCTCGATCGGGTCTTCTACTGGACAAACGGGCATCCCTATTTGACTCAACGCTTTTGCCGGTCCATCGCGCAGGACAAGGCTCTCGCCGACACTCCCGGTATTGATTTGCTTGCCGAAAGGCTGTTTTTATCCGCCAAAGCCCAGGAGGAGGATGACAACCTTGTGTTTGTCCGGAAGTGGATGGAGTCCGGTCAGCCGCACCAGCGCGATCTTCTCGAGCTGTATGGGCAGGTGCTCTCCGGACCACGCAAGCTACTTGAGGAGGACCCCTCGTCGCTGCTGAATATTCTAAGACTCGCCGGGATCGTCCGGTTCAGTGAATCATCGATTGAGAGTCGGAATAGGATCTACGCCCAGGTTTTCGATGCGGAGTGGGTTCGCGCGAACAGGTGAACGCGTGTTTTGGACGACGGACTCCGGAGAGTCACACGGGGGGATTTGAGATCTGAGATTTGAGATCTGAGATTCCAAGGGGCTCGGGTTTGAAGAACAGCTCACTGCCGTCCAGTTGGCGCACGATCATGTCAACGGTGCGTTCGATCCCGCCCATGTTTTCTTTGACCACTCTTGCGGCCTGAAGGCCCATGATATCCCGCCTTCCGGGGTCGTTTAAAAGCTCCGAGAACGTGTTGAATAGTTGATCCGCATTTTGAACTTGGATCGCCCCACCTTCTCTGACAAAGGCCGCTGTGATGGCGGCGAAGTTTTGCATGTGAGGCCCCATCACGATGGCTTTGCCGAGGGCGGCGGGTTCAATGGGGCTTTGCCCGCCGCGAGCCGTGAGGCTCTTGCCGACGAACACCACCGTGGCGTGTTCGTAAAAGAATTTGAGCTCTCCTGTTGTGTTGACGAGCAAACAGTGTTTTTCCCAGGGCTGAAAGCGGGTGCGGTCGCTGATTTCGCTGCGGTAAACAAAGGGGACACCGGCCGCGGCAAGCTGGCGTCCGATCTCCTTGCCGCGTTCGAAGTGGCGCGGGACGATGATCAAAAAGAGATTTGGAAATCGTGGCTTGAGTCGCTTGAAGAGATCGGCCAGGGTCGCTTCCTCACCGTGATGGGTGCTCCCGCCGACGATCAGTTGTGCGCCTGCTGGAACACCGATCTGGGAGAGTAGGGCCGGCACGTCCAGCACACGGCGGGCATCGATTTTTGCGGCGTCGAATTTCAGGCTTCCCATGACCCGCACCGCTTCTGGTTTGCACCCGATCTCGATCAAGCGCTCCGCGTCAGCTTCGGATTGAGCACCCACGCCGGTGAATGCTTCGAACAGCGGGCGGAACAAGAACCCAAATCGTTTATAGCCGCGATAAGAGCGCTCGGACAGCCGTGCGTTGACCAGGAAGAGGGGAATGCCTTTTTCTTTCAGGCGCCAGATGAAGTTGGGCCAGATTTCTGCTTCGACGAGGACGACGGCTTCAGGATGGATGGCCGCCACGGCGCGGTAGACGAAGCGTTTTTTATCAATGGGATAGTAAATCTTCTCAATGTGCGACGGCAGTTTTTTTCTAAGCTCCTCCATTCCTGTGGAGGTGGTGGTGGACACGACGATCTTCAAATTAGGAACGCGAGATTGAAGGGACCGGATGAGCTGGGTGCAGAGGTTGACCTCTCCGACGCTGACGGCATGGAACCAAATCGCATTTCTGTTGGTCAGCGCATGTTTCGTGCGGGTCGCGTAATTACCGAACCGCTCACCGAATCCTTCGCGCCAATTTCCGCGGCGCCACATCTTCAGGAAGTAGTAAGGGGAGGACAGCCAAAAGAAAAACGTGAAGAGTAAATTGTAGAGATTCCTCATGCCCGGATCAAACCCTCACTCAAGCATCCAACACCAGAGGCTGTGAAGGCAATAATCAAATTGAGGCAATGGATCTCTAATTTTGAATCCGCGGGGTTTGAAGTCGACAGACCAATGGGCTCGCTTAGAGTCTGCACTCACGGCCCCATCTGAACCTCTTTTTATGCACGTGACACGGATGTTAACTCACCCATTCATACGACTTTTTAAGCCAACGGACCTGGAGGCGGTGAAGGCATTGACATTACAATCTTTTGAGGGAGTCACCCTGGAGCAAAACGTCGAAGGAGCTCTGGGCGTGCTCAACAGCCAAGACTGGAGATGGCGCAAATCACGTCACATCGACCACGATGTAGCATCGAATCCCGGAGGCCTCTTTGTGGCTGAGCAGGAGGGCCGGATCGTGGGCTACATCACGACTGAGTTGGACCGCGACGCCGGCAAAGGTCGGATCCCGAACCTCGCAGTTGCCTCCGATTTTCGGGGCCGGGGTCTCGGACGAAAGCTAATCGAACGGGCGCTCGATTATTTTCGTGGCGAGGGGTTGGCCTATGCGATGATCGAAACCATGGATCAAAACACGATCGGTCAGCATCTTTATCCGGCGTGCGGGTTCGTTGAGGTAGCACGCCAGATCCACTTCGCCCTGAGGCTGTGATCCGTCTTCTACCAATATCCGTAAGCTCCAGATTCCTCCCACATCTGAGAGGCGCGATACACTCTCATAGTCTTGATGTCCTTCCACATGACGGCCCCGTCCGTTCTACCGACGTTCCCACCGCGCCCGCCGATGTCTAATGGTTTGAGATCGTAGGCGGCTGGATTGTCCTCAAATGCCTTGTCTTCGAGGACCTTAGGTCCTCGTGCGGCGTGGGGTGCGAGGACCCTTTGATAGCTGTAGGCATAGACATTGAGGTCGGCCACGAGCGTGGCATTGGGATCTTCCGCAGTGGTTTTAGGGGACACCCAGGTGTTGGTTCCTGCGCCGACAGGGCTCCAGGGAGTGTTGGCATGACCTCCCAGATAATGATAGCCGATGGCGATGCCATAATCGGGATGCACCCGCCATCCATCATTTTTCTCGAAGGATCGAGCCAGGTTTGGGCAATCCAGCACTTTAACTGGCCCCGCGTAGCGAAGGATGTTGGTAGCGGTGTCGCTGGAGAAGATGGGTGTGTGCGTGTCCTCCGGATTTCGCGCATCGGTTCCCGCCACGGGCAATTTGTCCTCGCTATCACCCGCATACAAATGGGTGACGAGGATGAACTGGCGCACATTGTTCAAGCATGCCGCACGTCGAGAGCGCTCCTTGGCGCTGCTCAGCGCCGGAAGCAGCAGGGAGGCCAGGATCGCGATGATTGCCACCACCACCAAGAGCTCGATCAATGTGAATCCTCGACTTGTCTGCCGTGCCGCGACGCGCGGTTGGCGCGACGGGCGGGGAATTCGGCGCGGAGCTCCCGCAGGTTGATTTGCGGGGTTCATTGTGAGTTTTGTTCGGCTTTGAAGAACCGCTTGGCTGCCCCGGGAGGAAGGGGGTCCTGAACCCTGAGGACGCCGTTCGCCAGAACCGGTTGGAAAACAAGCCTGGTCCAGGGCCCCGCCAGATCCAGCGCTTGGAGGATGCTGATCCTGGAGGCTCCGGCGATATCCAACGCCGTCTCATCTTGATTTGAAACGCGCAGTTCCACGGTCTCGCCGGACTTCGAAATACTCGCTCTTAATGGAACGGATGGGGCAGGGGGTGGAGCTATGTCCAGACAAACTGCCTCCGTGGTGCTCCGTGCGTAAACGCGGCCGTTGCTCACAGCCGGCACATTCCAACACTTGCCCTTGAGAGCTGTGAATCGGGCCACCTGGCTAAACGACGAGGGTGTGGGTTCGAATAGGACCAAATCACCGGCCTCCGTCAACATCAGCAGTTTGTCCCGGACCTTGATGATCCCTCCTGAGCGTGAACCCTCGGAGGACAAACTCCGCGTCCACCGTTCCTCCCCGGTATTGATGTCGATGCACTTGAGATCGACGGAGCTCCCGCCCGAGTTGTATTGGCCGTAGATACCGTAGACAAAACCTTCGTGATGAATCGGCGTGGCCCAATGGTTCATGAGTTGGTTGACCTTCCTCCACTTGGTTGTGGTCGAGAACGTGCCGTTATTAAAGGCGAGTTGCACCACGACGGCACCCGCCCGGGCGGCAGTGGTGGAAGCGGGGTAGGCACGCGAGCAATAGATGAGATCGTTGGCCAGAACTGGCGAAGCACCTGCTGAAGTTCCGTTGTAGTTGAAGGGGTGTCTCCAGAGGATGTTTCCGGTTCTGGGGTCCAGGGACACAAGCCCGCTTTGAGCGTAGAAGACAACTTGTCTGATCCCGTTCAAGGTGGTGACGATGGGCGTGGCATGGGTCATGCCGTCGCTGTGCCGGGACCAGACGAGGGATCCGTCGCTTTTGTGGAATGCCATCAGATTCTGGCCGGGCACACGGCCCATGATTAGAACAAGGTCCCCTTCAACGATCGGTGCCGCCGAACTCTGCCATGGGATCGGTTCGGAGCTTCCATAATCCGAGATCAGATCGTGGCTCCAGACGGTCGCCCCCGTCGAGGCATCGAAGCAAAATAACTTGAGATAGGCGGAGAGCGCATAAACGCGGCCGGCATCCACGACGGGGGTGGAGCGCGGTCCTGCCGCACCCGGGATTCCTGTGCCGTCGTACTGGTCCGCCGTATCGATCGTTCCAGCCCAGAGTTCCTTGCCGGTGGCGGCATCGAGAGCGACGCAAAGCTCCTGGTCGCTGCTGCCGATTCGGCGCTCCACCAAAGTGAAGGCGCGGCCTTCGCTCACGGTGAAGGAGCTGAAACCGTTGCGCATGGGAACCCGCCAAAGCTCCTTGGGCTCCGCTTGGTCCCAGTTCGTGCGCAATGCTTCAGGAGTTGAACCGTCACTGGCGGGGCCTCTGAATGCACCCCAGTCCGCGGCGTGTGGCCCTGATAAGCACGCCAAGGCGACAAGCCAGAGGACGACGCAATTATGAAGGATCCAGCAGGAGCGGTTTGATTGACGATTGCTTTTCATGAGATCTCAGTAGGCTGGGCTGGGTTCCCGTCCAGAGAGGTGACTCAACCCCGGTCCGCTGCTTTTCAGAGTTCATCCGAAGCAGGCCCATAATCTTCCACCCTAGGCCATTGGCTGTGCCGACAGAATGGGCATTTGTCCGCACACCACAAATTCTTCCCGCCCCAGTAATTTTAACAAACCAAAGGGGCTGGGCTGCTTCAAAGATTGGGTCACCGCCAGGTTTTTCGTTCCGATTGGCGCTGGTTTGCTGCGGGCTAGGTGGTAGGGTGCCGATCTGCTTGCACGAGTGTCGACGCGGGAACAGTTGCGCCAAGCGCTTTCGAGAAGTTCCAGCGCGGTTTTTCTGCGGCGGCCTTTAGCTGGAGATTGCAGGTGGGACCGGGCCGGATTACAAGAGAATAGATTAGGAACATCATGAAAAAGATCGAAGCAATCATCAAGCCATTCAAACTCAACGACGTCAAAACAGCGCTCAATGAGGCAGGGATCCAGGGGATGACCGTCACCGAGGTGAAGGGTTTTGGAAGACAGAAGGGGCATACCGAGATTTATCGAGGCAGCGAATATACGGTCGATTTCTTGCCCAAGGTGAAAATTGAGATTGTCCTTCCAGACGGGCAGATCCAGGAGGCTGTTCAGACCATCATCAAGGCTGCCAAAACAGGGAAAATCGGGGACGGAAAGGTGTTTATCCTCGGGGTGGAAGAAGCCATCAGGATCCGCACCGATGAGCGTGGAGATTCGGCGGTGTAGGAGGCGAGCTGGAGCCCCCTCATCGCACCTATGAATGACTGTCGATGGCCTTGTCCTCAACCAAATTATTGACGATTTGGCCGATCGCCCCGCTTGACACCCCCCTTTTCGTTGGTATTCTCTCCGGCTCGGCTGAGGTCAGCGACAGGGTTAGCGGGGTTCGATGTGTTCGGAGAACCGCTCGGGAAGTTAAATTTAACAACGCATGAAACGCCAATACCAACCGTCCAAGATCCGGCGGCAACGCCAGCATGGTTTTATGAGCCGCATGTCCACTAAAAGCGGACGTGGGATTCTCTCCAACCGCCGCCGCGTGGGGCGGAAACGTTTGACACCGGTCTAGCCTCTCCGGTGGACATGGCATCCGCGGACGTCAGCCTAAGGTTCCCGAGGGCGGCACGACTCCGTCGAAGTTCTGACTTTCGGCGAACACGGGAATCAGGCCGAAGGGTGGTATGTGGCTGCTTGATCGCCAATTGGCGGGTTTTGGAACCTGGGGTTCCGGGTCGACTGGGGGTGGTAACGAGTCGTCAGATCGGGAAGGCGGTGGTGAGGAATCGAGCCCGCAGGCTTTTGCGGGAGGTTTATCGGCTCAACCGGATTTCGATGATGAAGCCCGTGGACCTTGTGCTTGTGGCTCGTAAATCCATTGCTACCAGTTCGTTCCTTGAAGTTCGCCGCGATTTTCTCCGAGCGCTTCGAAACGCCGGTTTGGCGGCGTAAAAATAATTTCGTGAACCCAATTCACACAAAACGCGACACCTTGTTTAACGCTGGGCGAGGGTTGGTGATTTTCCTGCTACGTCTGTATGGGTGGACGTTGTCCCCGCTGAAGAACGCGGTGCTAGGCCCATCTGGTTGTTGCCGTTTCTCGCCCACGTGTTCCCATTACGCGCTGGACGCAGTGCGTCAGGATGGGGTGTTGCGTGGGGGAGCATTGGCATTGAAACGGATCTGCCGTTGCCATCCGTGGGGTGGGTTTGGCGCGGATCCAGTCCCTCCTAGTGAACCCGGCCGTGTCGGTTTCACCGGCGAAAAGCTCCCCGATCCCAACTCATTTCAGACCGGTTTTTCCCGTTAGATTTTTCCCCCGCCATGGACCGCAAAAGCCTCGTCATCCTCTCGATTTCGTTCCTCCTGCTCATCGGATGGTATCCTATGATCAGCAGGTTGTATCCTCAAAAACAGCAGGTTGGCGGAACCAACACGGTGGTTACCGGAACTGGCGCCAATGGGAACTTCAGAGGAGCGGGAGAGCTCGACCGGAACACAGGCAGCCCGGATTCTTCCGCAGCAGGGGCTCCGGCCCGGGATTTCGAGAAACAATCGCAGCCGGGATCCTTCGAGACGATCTTCCCGTCGAGCAGCTCATCTTCCATGGCTGAGCAGACCCTCCAGCTGACAAACGGCTTGCTGCGGATTACGCTGAGCTCATTCGGGGGAGGAGTGAGTATGGCTGAGCTCCTGAAATACAGCGAGTCCACGGCTTGCGACAAAACATCCGGGACATCGAACGCGGTTGCGCGTTCGTTCGTCAAGCTGAACACCAAGGCCAAGGCCCCTAGCATGTCCTTGTTGGGAGGACCCTCGCTACAGGGTGACGGGGTATTTCAATTGGTCAAGACGGCCGCAGGCGCCCGAGTTGAGAAAGCGTTGACCAATGGTCTGTTCGTGATCAAAGAGTTCACCCTTGGCAGCAACTACCTTGTTGCAGTCAACACACGCCTTGAGAACAGGTCTTTGCAGCCCGTGGGGGTGCCCACTCACGAGTGGGTGGTGGGGACTTCGGCGCAAACTCACGTGGCCGACGAGGTCCAGCATTTTTTGGTGTATTGGTTCAATGGGACCAAGGCTCAAAAAGTGGATGACTCGTGGTTCAAGAATTATACGATGGGGTGTGTTCCAGGCACCCCTCATGACAAGTATTTGGAGGGGCAGACCGATGTCCGGTGGGCTGCTGTGAACAGCCAGTTTTTCACGCTGGCAGCCATCGCGGCCACCAACTCCCCTGCCGGCCAAATCCTGGCCCGGCAGATTTCTTTTCCTGCGCCGACGCCCGCGCAGGTGGCCGCCGATCCCAAACTTCACCTCAAGCCGGTAGGGTATCAAGCCAGCCTTGTTTATCCCGCGGCAATCATTCAGCCGAACGGAGTGCTGGAGCGGCGGTTCGAGTTTTACGCGGGGCCCAAGGAGTATCAGACCCTCGCGAAGATTGGCCAGGATCGGCGCAATGAATTTGACTTGATCATGGATTTCGGAAGTTTTTTTGGATTTTTTTCCAAAGCCCTTTTGCTTTCCATGAACGCCATTCATTCACGGGGGCTGTCTTATGGAATGGCCATCATTTTGATCACGGTGACCATCAAGATTGTGTTCTGGCCGTTGACCAAGGCCTCGACGCAGTCCATGAAACGGATGGCCACCTTGCAGCCTCAGATGAAGGCAATTCAGGAAAAATACAAGGCCGACCCTAAGAAGATGAACACGAAGTTGATGGAGTTCATGAAAGAGAACAAGGTCAGTCCTCTGGGCGGCTGCCTTCCCATGATGCTTCAGATTCCCGTGTTCATCGGATTCTTTTTCATGATCCAGACCGCCATCGAACTGCGCGGGGCTGGTTTTTTGTGGGCGTGTGATCTTTCGCAGCCCGACACGGTGGCGACGTTGCTCGGGATGCCGGTCAATATACTTCCGATTTTGATGGGTGCGACCCAGCTCTGGCAGATCCGGTTGACGCCCCCGTCGCCGGGCATGGATCCGGTGCAGCAGAAGATCATGCAGTATATGCCGTTGATGTTCATGTTCTTCCTTTATCAGTATGCGGCTGGGTTGACTCTTTACTGGACAGTGCAGAATCTGCTAAGCATCGCTCAAATGAAGCTCACAAAGAACGAGCCACTCCCTAGCGCACGCGTTCCAGCGTCATCGGCGGTGATGCCGAGGCGGAACAAGTAGTTGAGCGCCTGAACACTCATCCGATCCACCCTACACTATTGTGAATCCCATGCCAGCCCAACCCAAAGCCACGCTCGAAGAAGTCCTCAGACTTCTCGGATTTCAGGTCACGATTGAGGAACATCATCTTGAAGAGGGGTTGCTGTTGGATGTGAAGTCGGATGATTCGGGACGGTTGATCGGGCGGCAGGGGCAGACGTTGAGCGACCTTCAATACATCGTGAACCGGATCTTGTTCAAAGCGGATCCGGAAATCCCGAAGATCACGGTGGATGTGGGGGGCTATCGGGGACAGGCCCGCCAGAGCCTTGTGAAGAAAGCCCTTGAGTCCGCCGAGAAGGTGCGGCGATGGGGAGACGTGGTGGAGTTGGAGCCCATGAGCGCATTTGACCGCCGGGTGGTACACAATGCTCTGAAAGATGATCCAACGGTTGAGACGCACAGCGTGGAAGTGGAAGGCACGGAGAAGAAGGTCATCCTCCTTCGCCCACGCCGCTGAGGTCGTGAGCCATCGGACGCGTCTGGCATGGGTCCAGCGCTTCGGTGTTTCGCACATCCCCCAACAGGTCCATGGGTGATTACAAAGTCCAGTTCGAAGTGTTTGAAGGCCCTCTGGATCTGCTTCTGTACCTGGTTAAGAAGCAGGAAGTTGACATTTATGACGTCAACCTCACCAGGCTGGCAAGGGAGTTCCTCGCCTGCATTGAATTGATGACCCGGCTGGATCTGGAGGTCGCCGGGGATTTTCTGGTGATGGCTTCCACGCTGCTTTATATCAAGAGCCGGGAACTCTTGCCAACGAACCAACAGGTGGCAGTCGAAGCGGAGCCTGATGAGGAGGATCCCCGATGGGAACTGATCCGCCAGTTGGTGGAATACAAAAAGTTCAAGGACGCCGCAGCGGAGTTCCAGTGCCTGGAGATCCAGCAGGAGTCGGTGTTTTTGCACACGGCAGCTAAGATTCAGTTTGAGCCCGAGCCCGCTGCGGTGCGTGCCACGGTTTCCATTTTCGACCTGGTTACGGCCGTGACAGGGATTCTAAAGCGGTTTCAAAGCCGCGATCAGTCGAGTGATATTTTTGCGGACCAATGGTCGGTCAGTGAGAAGATCGATTTTCTCCGTTTGGAGATCGGGGTCCGTCGGAGGATGCGTTTTTCAGAGCTGTTCGCGGAAGCCGCCAGTCGCATTGAGGTCGTGGTGACATTTCTTGCTGTTTTGGAGCTGACAAGGCTCAAGTTGTTCGTCTGTAGCCAGAGCGAGGCCTTCAGCGAGATTGAAATCAGCCTGGCTTCCGACCCGTTGCATGGCGTGGTCGGGGGAACGGACCCTGTTGGCGCGCTCCCTACTTCGAAGCCCCAGGCATCGGACGCGGATGTCCCTTCCTTGACGCAGGTGAACTCGAATGATCCGCAGCCACAGACCTCTTGAACATGGAACTCAAAAACATCCTGGAGACGATACTGTTTTTCTCCCAGAAACCCCTGACGGCGAAGGAGCTTCAGGGCATTCTTGAGGTGACGTCCAATCAATCTGAGGACGAAGCCGTCCGAGCATTCAAGAAGACCCGGATGGATCTTATTGAGAAGAACCTGGCGCTGCTCGAGCTGGAATTTGAGGGTGCTGGCAGAGGGTTCCGTCTAGTGTGTGTCGCAGGCGCCTGGCAGTTCGTCAACCGTCCCGACTACGCCCCGTGGCTCCGCACCATGGTCGGAGAGAGGAGTCGTCCGCCGCGGTTGTCGCAACCTGGGTTGGAAACCCTTGCCATTATAGCCTATCGCCAGCCCGTGACTCGGGCGGAGATTGAACAGATCCGCGGGGTGTCGGTGGACGGGGTGATGCAGACTTTGTTGGAACGCGGGTTGATCGAAAGCGCGGGCCGCGCCGAAGTGGTTGGGCGACCCATGACCTACGCCACTACGTCGCAGTTTCTGGAGTATTTTGGGCTCGGCAACCTCGCCGATCTGCCTGCCGCGGATGAGTTGCGCCGGATCCCGGTGACGCACCCGGAGTCGCTGGAGACTGCCGAGCCAGACACCCCCCAGATTGCCCAGGACGGCGAGATGACGGAGACGGACGAGCTGAGACCGCCACAGCAGGTGCTTCCGGCCGCGGCGGAAGGAACAGGTTCTGAAGTGCCCGCCTGAATCATGAACATCACTGAAAATAGGGAAGCGATCGATGCCCTTGACGCGGAGATTATCAAGCTTTTGAACCAACGAACGAAACATGTGCTCGAGATCGGAGCCATCAAATTGAAAGCGGGCGAGGAGATTTACGCGCCGCACAGAGAGCGCATCGTGCTCCAGCGTATTTGCCGACTCAACCCGGGGCCGATCACGAACGAGTCCCTCCGCGCGATCTATCGGGAGATCATGTCAAGCGCCTTGTCACTCGAGAAGTCGATCACAATCGCCTACCTGGGACCCGAGGCCACCTACACCCATCAAGCCGCGATCCGACGGTTTGGAGGAAGTCTGAAATATGCCCCCTTAAGAACGATCACAGACGTGTTCACCGAGGTGGTCAAAAACAAAGCGGATTACGGCGTGGTCCCTGTCGAAAACTCGACTGAGGGGGTGGTGACACACACCCTGGATATGTTCATCGATAGCGACCTCAAGATCGTCTCCCAGATCCTGCTCCCGATATCTCATTGTTTTATCAGCCACGCACGCCGGGACCATGTGAGCCGACTTTATGTGCATCCGCAGACTTTGGCCCAATGCCGCGGATGGGTTCACCGAAACTTTTCGCAAGCGGAAATTCTGGAGACCTCTTCGAACGCGCGGAGCGCGGAGTTGGCTTCCACGGAGCGGGAGTCGGGAGCGATCGCGGGTCAGCTCGCGGCGGAGAAATACAAGGTGCCCGTGGTGGAGCAGGACATCCAGGACAACTCCAATAATGTGACCCGCTTTCTGGTGTTGGGAAGGCAGTGCAGCCCTCCCACCGGTCATGATCGAACCAGCCTGATGTTCAGTATCCCCGATAAGGTGGGGGCGTTGCACCGGGCGCTCGCCCCCTTCCGAAAGCAGCGATTGAATATGACCAAGATCGAGTCTCGCCCGAGCAAACGCAAGGCATGGGAGTATTTTTTTTTCGTGGATGTGGATGGTCATATGAAAGACAGAAAGGTGGCCCAAGCGATCGAGCTTCTGGAGCTGCAGTCTACTTTCGTAAAGGTCCTGGGATCGTATCCAGATACCGATTAGAGGGCTCGCGACCTTTCGTCGGGGCCGGTGTTGGTTTTTCTGTGGTGAGTTTTAAGCAAACCCGTTTTTGATCCCAAGAAACTATGAAAAACCTAATTAAATTCGCAGTGTGCGCCGGGCTGTTGACTTCGTTGAGCACGGTTCTGGCCCAGCCTGTTCCACCTCCGTTGCCGGGTGATCCCCAGGGTGCCCGCCTGCGGCCGGTCACGACCCAGAAGCTTCTGCCTCCGGGCCTCCCCAATGTCACGGAGGAGCAGCGCGCGCCTCTCCGCGAATACATCGAAGCGGTGACCAAGGCGCGACAAGACACCTCGGCGCGACAGGAAAAAGCGAAGCGCGCGGTGGCGGACGTCATTTTTTCCGAGAAGTTCGATGAACAAGCCATTCGAGCTCGGATCGCAGAGCTTTCGAACGTGGAGGCGGACTATCAGGTGGCGCGGGCAGCCGCATTCTCGAAAGTGCGACCTAGCCTCACTGCGGAGCAAATCGACGTCATGAAGAACAATTATGACGACGGGATGAGAACACGGCTTCAGAGTATCGTGAACCGCGGTGCCGCAGGCCCGGACGGGGTCCCAGGAAAGCTCCGGCAGCCACTGGCTTCAGGACCGGGCGTAGGGCTGCCTGTCCCGCTTCCGGCACCTCCAGGGGGTCCGCCGAAGCCACAATGAGGGCTGTGTGTTGTGTCCGAGACGAAGCAGCTCGAGGAGCGCCCCTGTGGGGAGGCGGAAGACGGGGAACTGGTTCCCCGCATTTTGCGAGGTGAAGAAAGTGCCTTTGAGGCCCTCGTTGTGAGACATCAGGGCCGTGTTTTCGCGACGGTTCGGCGCTACGCTCGACGCGAGGATGAGGTGCAAGACATCGTGCAGGAGATCTTCCTCAAAGTGCATCAAAAGCTCTCGACATTCCGGGGTGAGGCCCCGTTCCACCATTGGCTCATGCGTCTCGCTGTGCGCACTTGTTATGATTTTCTCAGGGCGCATCAACGCAACAAAGAGAGCTTATTCGCGGACTTGAATCCGGGAGAAACTGATTGGTTGGACCGATTTGTGGCGGCCCCAGAGGAAGCCGGGGACGACGAGGATGCGGCGCGTTCGCTTGTGGAGCGCATTTTGGAACAGTTATCCCCATCCTCCCGTCTCGTGATCACTTTGTTGGAAATCGAGGAACGGTCAGTCAAGGAGATCGCGGAGCTCACTGGTTGGTCCCAGACAGCGGTGAAAGTGAGGGCTTTTCGAGCACGTCGGGAAATGAGGAAGCGCCTGGGGCGTCTCGTCCTTAAAAAATATTTGTAACCCTGGGTTGATCTCCCGACGTCTAAATCCCTGCCTATGAACATCGATTTGTTGCGCCAGAAGCTGACCCATGCAGCCCGGCTGCGGACTGAGGATGATTCTGTTCCCTATGCTTTCGAGCAGCGCATCATGGGCTCGGTGCGCGCGGGAAACTTGTTCCGTTCCCACGCGAGGGTCGAATGGGGAGCGGGCCTTTGGCGCGCGGCGATTTCGTGTGCCGCGTTCGCGGCGATTCTTGGGGCATTCAGCCTTTGGTTTCCAGGCGAATCGGCAGTTGTGGAGGATTTTGGCGTCGCGCTGGAGAATGCGATTTTGCCGACGGCCGACGAGGCACTGGAGGTTTTGTGACACAATGGAAGGTAGTTCTGGCAGCGCTGGTCATCTTTGCTTCCGGCGTTGTGACGGGGGGCTTGACGGTCCGGGTATCGCGACAATTCAACTTGCGTCAGGCCGTGGCGCAACGAGGCCCTCAGAATCAACGCTCCGCGCCGCTCCCAGGCAACCTCGTCCTTCGGCATGAAGCTCAAGTTCGAGATTTGATGCGGCGGATGGAGGACACGTTGGAACTGAGAGCGGAGCAAAGGAATCGGATCCAAAACGTGGTCGCGGACAGCCAGCGGCGCATGCAGAATATTTTTCAAGAGATGGCCCCCCGCACCCGCGAGGAGGTTCGTGCCCTCCACAGCCGTATCCGGATGGAGTTACAGCCTGGACAGCAACGCGAGTTCGACAGGTTGACGCGTCCCCTCGGCCGACCGCAGGACGGAACCGGGACGCCGCGGTTCCGCCCTGAAACCCCCTACGGCCCAATTTCCCAAGGGCAGTGATCCTGCGCGTTGCCGCGTCCCGGGCTCATGAGCCAACCTGATCGTCTGTGCAGTCCTTCCTAGGGGGCATTTGACCTCTTGCTTTTTGGAACTTCTCTTGAAGAATCGAGGGGGATTACTTTGTTATGTCGGACACAAGATCAGAGGGTGCGGGAGTCTCCGCTGCCAAGGTCGTTGAAGTTGGAGTGAGTTTGGATTCACCGGCTTCCAACGCGATTCAGTTGAATATCGTCAACCAGATATTCAAGCATCGCTTGCACTAGGCGGATGTGGACCGGTTGCTGCACGCGCTTTCATCGAACGAACGCGAGGAGTTCATCTCCAAGATCGGCGACTTGCTGAAAAGGATCTCGGCGCTGCTGGACGTTTACAATCGGCTCGCGGATGTCCTTTCGCTGGATCTCCTGTTGAAAAAGCTCGTGGAGATCATCACGGATGCTCTCAACTCTGACCGGAGCACTCTTTATCTTTACGATGCTGAGACGAAAGAGTTGTTTGCTCGGGTGGCTGTCGGAGAAGAAACCACAAAGGAGATCCGGTTCCCATCCCACCTGGGGATAGCGGGAAAAGTGTTCACGAGCGGTGAGGGCTTGATCATCCCGGATGCGTACGCCGATGCTCGCTTCAACCAGGAGGTGGATCGGAAGACCGGCTACCGAACTCGAAATATTCTTTGCACACCGATGCGCAATCGGAGGCGTGAGATCATCGGTGTCAGCCAGGTTTTGAACAAGCTTGAGGGTGATTTTACAGCGGATGATATGGCCATGCTAGAGGCCATCACATCCCAAGCATCCTCGGCGCTGGAAAACGCCAAGCTTCATGAGAAGGTGGAACGATCGAGGCGGGAGGAGGAGCAGATGCTGGAGGTCACAAATGCGATCTCCCGCGAGTTGCATCTGGACGCCCTTTTGGGGAAGATCATGAGCGTCACCAGGCAGATTCTGGACGCGGACCGCAGCACGCTCTTCCTGCACGACCAGAAGAATAAACAGCTTTGGTCCCGTGTGGCCGGGGGCGTGGGTGTGAAGGAAATCCGTATCCCCGAGGGAGCCGGCATCGCCGGATCCGTTTTTATGTCCGGGGAGACGGCGAATATTCCCGATGCCTATCTGGATCAGAGGTTCAACCAGGAAGTGGACCGACGAACCGGCTATCAGACCCGCAATATTTTGTGCATGCCGGTGACGAATAAGGCAGGCCGTTCCGTTGGGGTGACACAAGTTCTGAACAAACGGGGCGGGCCGTTCACTCTTGACGATGAGAAGCGGTTGCGGGCATTCGGAGCGCAGGCGGCCATCGCCCTGGAGAATGCTCAGTTGTTTGAGGATGTGATGAACGCCCGAAACTACAACGAAAGCATTCTCAAAAGCTTGAGCAACGGGGTCATCACGCTGAACGTTGACAAAGTCATCATCAAGGTCAACCAGGCCGCGCTGGCAACGTTGCGCGCCAATGAGGAGGAACTCACACATTAGTCGGCTTTCGATGTGTTCGGTGGAGCCAATTCGTGGATTCTCGAAAGATTGCACACAGTGGAGACCCAAGGTACGACGGATCTCACCATGGATACCGATTTGGTGCTCGCCGATGGATCGAGTAGCTCCGTGAACCTCTCCGTCGACCCCCTGATTGACGTGAAAAATCAGCCGATCGGGTTCATGTTGATCCTGGACGACATTTCGGAGGAAAAGCGGGTCAAGACCACCATGTCCCGCTACATGAACAAGGACGTGATCGAGAAGGTGCTCCAGAAAGGGAATGACGCGTTGCAGGGAACCTTGCAGGAAGTGACCATCTTGTTCTCAGACATCCTCAGCTTTACCACGATTTCTGAGAGGATCGGCGCCAAAGGCACGGTCTCCATCCTGAACGAATATTGCACAGAGATGGTGGACGTTTTGTTTCGGTACGGGGCCAGTCCGGACAAGTTCATCGGCGACGCTATCATGGCAAATTTCGGCTCTCCGTTCGGAAAACCAGAGGACGCAGACAATGCCGTTTCGGTCGCTTGTGAGATGATCGTCCGGTTGCGAGAATACAATGAACGGCGGGAGTCGGTGGGGTTGGAACCCATAGACATCGGAATTGGCGTGAATACCGGTGACGTCGTCGCTGGAAACATCGGTTCTAAAAAGCGGATGGAGTACACCGTGATCGGCGATGGGGTGAACCTCGCATCCCGCCTGGAAGGCGTGACAAAAACGTATGGTGCGAAGGTCATCATCAGCGAGTTCACTCACCAAAGGCTGAAACTCCCGCGCCAGTTCAGACAACTGGACCTGATCAAGGTCAAGGGGAAGGAACTGCCAGTGGCCATTTATGAACTCCTCGATTGTCACACTGAAAGGACGTTCCCGAACATGGAGCAAGTGGTCAGGGCTTACGAACGAGGGTTGCGTTCGTACCGTGCCTGCCAGTTCCAGCCTGCGATCGAGGCCTTCGAGGAGGCGTTGCGCCTCCACCCCAAGGACAAGGCCTCGCAGATCTTTATTGAGCGTTGTGCCTACTATCTCCATCACCCGCCACCCGAGTCGTGGGACGGGTCATGGACGATGACGGAAAAATAGGGTCGAGAATTCTGTAGCTGAGCGGGGAGTTGGTTCTGACCTGTCCAATCTGGGTTTTAAGGGTCACTGGCTCATCCGTTGGACGAGGTCGAAGGTCTCGACGCGAAGGTCGCGCCCCTTGGATCCTCCGCGTTCGCTCAAGATCAAGCGGTCATTCTCGACACGCAGGCTGCCGACACCCGCGTAGTCGGCTGGAACCTTGAGCAAAAAGGACGCGTAGGATTTGGTCACGGTTTGGTTCGCATCCAGGAATTCGAACAACGGGCGTCCAAAAATCCGCCCTTTTGTTGTGAGGATCGGAAAGGGTTGATGCAAACCCGTGGACCCAAATTCCAGGCCGCGAGCGGCAGGTTTGCTTTCATGAACATCGCGCCAGAGGCTCACCCAGGGGTAGTCCGCAGTTTTCCAGACGTAACCGATAAGGAGGCCCTTTTTGGGGGTTACAGCGGTCACCCATCCGTAATCGCCCTCGATGGCGTAGGAAACGACGTTGGGATCCGGGTCGTTTGCAAGCCGACGCATGTCGACGCTTCGGCCGTTTTTTTTGAGCGCCGCAGGCCACTCGACCGAGGGTTCTTCAGGCGATGTGACTGAGGGATTTCCTTGGGCAAATCCCTTCTGGCCGTTGCAGTCCACGAGGGTGGTTTCATCCAGAAATGGAGGGCTGATAGTCGGATGCTGCACGCAGTTCAGGACGCGCCCGAGTTTGTTCCGGTTGGTGATCTGTTCGCGAACGATGAACAAGGCGGACTTTTTCGAAAAGCGGATGCGACGGTGGATTCCAAGGCCGGCCATGGGCAGGGAGGCCGTCATCTCGGCTTGAACAAACTCGCCTTCGGTTTGAGGTGCCGAAACCGGCGTCCACTCGACATGTGCGGCCTCGCCATGGTAGGGCATTCCATTGGCTCCCTCAGCGTCCGAAGGAGCCCCCCACCGATCGAGGCACAGGAAATGGCCAAATCCACGGATGGCCGTGTCCCCTGCTGGAGGTGTTGCCCATTGAAGAGGGTTCAGAGGTTGGTCCTGGAGATGAAAATCAACGATGGAACCTCCCGCAAGATCGACGACGAGCAAGGCTTGGCTGCCTCTAAAGACCATGGATTTTCTCCCATTCACACTTTCTTGGCCCTGCGTGGAGCCAGTCGCGAAGCACAACCCGAGGCTGAGAACTATCAGAAGCCGAGTCATTTGGTGATTCCTTTCACTTGCATTTGGAGGGTGTAGACGCTGGTGCTCGCGGTGACAAAGAGCTTCCGGCGGTCCTTCCCTCCGAAGCAAACGTTCGCGGTCCAGGGCTCAGGGATGTCGATGTGTTCGATTTGCTTGCCCGTTGGATCGAAGACGGTGACCCCTTTGCCCGTGAGGCAGACGTCGCCCCGGCTATCGATCGTCATGGCGGTGTGATAAGTCCTGTTGATTCTGGATGTGTTGTTCATAGCAGATCTGGTCTGAGTGGCAAGGGGATTGAAGAGGGGGTTTTGGTATCGCCTTCGAGGATCAGACCTCAGTAAAGCAGGTTGAAATCGTGATCTGGACGCGCCACCCCAATTCCTCCATTTTCCTAATCCTAATCGTAATCTGACTCGTGATCCTCGGGTGTTGCCCTTGACACAGAGGGGTGGATTACGATCACGATTAGGATTAGCACTACAGCGACACTTTTGGAAATTGACCACGGATTGCACGGATAAGATGAGGGTGGATTCCCTCCCATCCGTGTCATCCGTGGGTGAATTCTCGGATGAAGTGTCGCTGTGGTGTTAGGAGCGGGGAATTGGAGTGGCTCGAGAACGAGCCCCTGCCGCAGAAGGCATTCGGGGCATAGGCCTTTGGGGGCATCTTTCGGCAGTTCAAGTCCGCATCCAACGCATTTCCCAGCTTCGATCATAAGTCTATTTCCTTCCAATAACCCGAATTCAATCTCATTCAGAGGGAAATCCTAGCAAAGGTTACAAAGGAAATGATTTATCAACCGTCAGGAACCGTTTCATGGATCTTAACGCCCCGGGGTGCCCGCGAATTGATGACCCTAGACGCTGATCTGAACCTCTTGATCGTTGGGCCGTTCCGCACGTTCCATTCGCGCTCATTGAAGCGAGTGATCTGACTAGTTTCCATGTGGAACCCGCGTCACCGCAGGGCGGCCAGGAGATGCCGCAATTCATCATCGATGTCGTCGGCGCACGCGACGGTGTTGGCGATTTCCAGACGGAGCAATTCGCGATAGCGCCGTCGCAATCGATGCACCGCCACTTTCATGGCCCCTTCGGTCATTCCCAGTGTGCTCGCAGCCGTCGAGTAGGGGACTCCGCTTTCCTTGCCAAGGAGCCATCTTTGCAGCACCTCGAACAACCGCTTTTTGCCCTGACCCTCATACTCCCCCTCCAAGCGCGTCAAGACTAGCTCGAGCAGGGTTAACGCCCATCGACGATCGTATATCTTGTCTGGCGTGATTTCATGGGAGGGTTCAAGACGGTAGCGCGATTCCGCGGATTCGTCGTCGAGGGAGACGAGCGGCTTGCCTCCCCCTCGTTTCACCGTTTGCGTCTTGTCCCATTCGTCAGCCAGAAAATGTTTCAAGGCCGCGAGCAAAAAAGACCGGAATTTGCCTTTCGCAGGGTTGACGTTGGACAGATAATTCTTCGCCAGAAATCGTGCGAAGAAATCCTGAGTCAAGTCTTGGGCGCTATGGCCATCGTGACCAGATCGGCGGACGAAAGCATATAATGGATACCAATAGGTCCGGCAAAGCGTTTCCAATGCGGATGACGCCGCATTCTGGCCATTCCTCGCCTGAAGCACAACGCTCCAGTGCGTGGTGGCAAATTGACGGGCGCACCCGGGGGGCGATTCAAGGTGTTGATCGCTGGATTCCATGATGGCGCGAAGGGACAGAAGGGGCTGCGTGATTGAACGTCAAGTGGATCCGATGATTCTAAACTGAATACGGAAACGTCATGAAAGGCAAGATCGCAGTCAGGCAAAATCCGGCGCCGCAGGGCAGATCTAAAGTCCCCTGCGATGGGCGGCTTTTCGCCTTTGGAGCAGAAGAACTAAAGCATCGGTGCCGTCGGTAGGAGGAGGGAAGCTTCAATGAAGACCGTGAGATCGTGAGATCGTGAGACCGTGAGGTCGTGGGATGTGAACGCTCCGGTGCCTTTGATTTTTAAACCCAATCTTGATCGATCGCATCGACGGAGGGGTGAGTCGGATGGAATACACAACCATCGCCACGAAAGAACACAAAGAACGCAAAGATTTGGGTGGTATCTCTTCGTTCTTTGCGCTCTTTTGCGGCCATTCTCGGATCCTCGATTGCTGTCCAAGTTGCTGACTTATCAGTCACTCGCTCAAAATCCGCATAATCCGATGAGGTTAACCCCGCCCGGCCCGGCGGGGCGTTCAAGCGGTTTCCAACGGCAAAGGGTGTATTCTCTGGAAAGCTCAAGTTGCGACTCATTCGAGCATGCGCGAATCCTGTCCCAACTTCTGCTTGCCACAATTCGGATTGCTCCTAAGGTGAAAGGAGGTTCATGCCACTCATGGATTTATCACCAGCACTCGAGCGCCGTGCCCAGGTTGGGGAATTTCAGCGAAAGCACCGCACCGGTTTGCTCACCATGGTCTTCACCGACATGGTAGGTTCCACAAAGCTGAAGCAGGATTTGGGCGACAGCAACGCGGTCAGCCTTATCCAACGACATCATGCGCTTGTCCGGAAGACGCTCCGTTCTTTCGTGGACGCCGAGGAAATCAGCACGGCGGGTGACGCCTTCTTCATCGTGTTTGTCAAACCATGAGACGCCACGCGCTTTTGCCTGCAATTGCAGGCCGATTTTCGGGGATTTTCCAGGGAAGTAAACCACGCGATGCTCGATCGGATTGGGATCCACTTAGGTGAGGTCGTCATTCATGAGGACGACAGTGGAGTGAAGGATTTGTACGGGATCCAAGTGGATATATGCGCCCGAGTCATCTCATCTTTACCTTCAGGAATCGGGACTAGACATCCCGATTGTTTCCGGAAGCCGAGAGCTTGAGTATTTTTGGAAAATGATTTGAGAATCCCCCGTGAATTGCACGAACCGTTGGTTTCGGCAGGGATGCAAACCGCCGAGGCGTGAGATTATCGCGCGGACGCAAGTCTTGGAAAAGCTTATGCTGGATTCTTCCCTGCGAACACGCTTGGCGGACTCTTTGAACCTCAAAGCACAAAAAGTCTCCCACTCGATTTTCAGGAGAGGCGATCGGCTTTACTTGCTCCAATGAATCCAGGTTGATGTTCCCGCGCTCGGCGCTGTGGCGTTGTGGCGTTGTGCAGCCAGGCCTAACCAGGTTTGCGGGAGGCTTCCTCGGCGGGTGGATCTTTTCCAGCGCAAGATGTTCTCAGGCGTTCCCATTCCACGATCACGTTCAATAGGATCAAAGCACGGCCGATTAAATCCGGTCCGGGATGGCCATCGCCCTTGCGCGCCCAAAAACCTCCGTGCATCGCCACAAGTAAATTGGCTTGGACCAGCGTCAGAGTGGTGGCTTTGATCTGGCCGGGTTGGATGAGATCTGCGGGCGCATTGGCGACAGGCACCTGGGCCGTCGCCGCACAGTCTTTGGACTCTGGCTGGCTGGGAATCTCTTGGGGAGCTTTGAGTGCGGGAACTTCTACGGAGGGCTCAAGGGAGCTTTTTTTTAAAGCACCTCCAGCACGGCCAGTTCTTCCGGGCTATAGAGCAGCGAGGCGGGCAG
>CAMBEJ010000062.1 GCA_945865375.1 Akkermansia muciniphila
TCTGCCAGGAATGTCGGGTAGTCCATCTCCGTCCAATTGGGCGGCAGCGCATGCCAGTAGGCCATCTGGTCAGTGAAACGGTCGGCGTATGTCGGAAAGTACTCGGCGGGTGATATGTCGGAAATCTCACCGTTGTCGCCCCACTCCACCAGCGCAAAATTGGCGATCTGGTTGACCTCCGCTTTATCGGTGACGTTGAGCGTCTTCAGGTGGTTCCTGGGGAACAGGTGATGTTTCTCGATGGCCGCCCGATTGGATTTGAGCGCCGGATCCAGAAGCTCCGACACCTTCATCTTCGAGAACAGGGCGCGGGCGTCCAGCAGGCTCAAGGCTGCCTGATACGCGAACAGGGATGGACTGCGGGCTGACGATGTGGCCAGGCCGTTGGGCAGGGTGATGCCCCAGAAGTCTTCACCGAGCGTGTCCTTAATGATCTGGTTCATCATCTCGACAAACCCAGCCGCGTCCTTTACCGCCCGCAGACGATTCAGGTCCTGCTCCATCACCGACTCCGGCGACGACGAGTAGCGCGAGGTCAGGCTGGCCATGAAAAACCAGCGGGCGATGATGTTGCGCAGTTCGTACGGATCGACGCCGAACTCCTTTTTCCCAATGAGGAAGAAGCCGTAGGCGTAAACAATCGCGGTCTGCGAGCTGATCATCTCACTGCTGCGGTACCCCGCCCTCACCAACACCTTCAGGAATTCGTGCCAGTTTTGCAGGTTCAGCGCGTATGCCTGTGATTCCTTGAGGACGTTGAACTGCTCCACGCGCCGCTCGTCCAAAAAGACGCCGGTGTCCAAGTCTTTTCCACGCAGAATCGAGTAAACGTGCTGCAACCGTGCCCGGTGGAAGCCTAAACCCACCGAGGCCCGCAGCAACTGATCCGGTTCCGGGTTGAAAAAGTGGTTGAACGGGGATGCCTGTCCTGTCGAGGGATGCCTGGCATTCCGGCAAAAATGCTCCAGATCGCCCCGACCTTCGTCCCAGAACACAGACATCAGGGTCAGGATGAAGTCGGCTTGATTGAGCGTGACGCCCTTGCTGTTGATGCGGACGAAGACCTCCGCGACCATTTCCTCGTCCACGGTCGATGACAGTTCGAGCGCGGTGAACGGGTAACTTTGCAGATCGTAAAGCCGGTCGATGGACTCGGCCAGATGGTCTTCCTCGGCCTCGGTGACCTCGCGGCCCTGGCGCATCCTGGCAATGAAGTCCTTTACAAACCTGTTGCGAGGAACTTCGCCAGCCCAGAGCTTCGAAATTTCGGGAATGAACTCCGGGTCGCGTTTGATGGCGGCATCCGTGACCTCGAACATGGCGTCACGCGGACGGAAAGCGATGTGGACGTTGTGGGGCGTGTAGTCGTCCCGCATCACCGGCATCCCCTTCAAGACCGCGTAAAGAGAGGTCAGCCGCTGCTGTCCGTCCACGATGAGCAGTCGGGGCACTTTCTGCTTCGCGTCGATGCCGATCTGACGGGAGCCGTTGGCGAGGCCGTTTGCCCAGAACAGGAAATATCCAACGGGGAACCCCTTGTACATGGAGTCGAACAGGTCGCGCACCTTGGCGGGCGTCCAGACGAACGGGCGCTGGATGTCCGGCAGCCCGATCTCCCCCATGTCGATGTCCTGAATAAGCTTCGACAGCGAGTATCCAACCTCCTTGAAAAGCGTGGCTTTCATTTTTGAATAATCGGAAATCCCACCGCCCTTGCCCCGACGGGAATCTTCCCACATCAATGTTATATGTTTTGTTTACAGCGTGCAAGGCGCGTCCATCCGAAAATCCGACAAATCGGCAGTCCTGACGATGTGGGACGCGTCAGACTCATTCCCTTCGAGATCAAATCGCGGTCACCCGTGCAGGCTCGCCATAGCCCCCTGCGTTGACCTGCGGCATTTGTCATAAAAAGCAGCCAGGCCGTCCGTGCCTGGCTGCTGTGCTTGTCCGTTGAGGCTATGCGTTTTGTTTACAGAATCCAAAGTAAGTAAACCCGAAATCCAGGTATCCGCCAATCCTGCACGGTCTGTTAAACGCCGCCCGGAAAACATGAGGAAGCGGCTCGTCTTGCGTTAGAAGGCTTTCGACAACTTTGCCGAATTTGACGTGTCGTCCTGCGTGAACTCATACCAGACCTTTTTCCCGTCTTTGCCCCCCACGCGTGCCAAACCTTTTTCAATTAAAACCGGGATAAACCGGTCGTAAAGATCTGACGGGGTCAAGGCGCGCGGACGATTGGAATGAGGGGCGTATTTTGCCGTTAATTCTGTTTTGGTCAAAACAATGAGGCTGCCATTTTTCTGGCTTCCAAAATCCCGCCGGATACGTTGCAGGAGTGACTCTGGCAGTCGCGCATCCCATTCGTGGCGAGTCGGTGGGCGGCGGGCATCGCTTTGAGGCGGGCGCGTAGTGTTTTCGGTTCGGCGGCGCACTCCGCGAGCGTCTCGGGACGGTGGAAGGTGAAGACGCGGCGGGAGGGTGGGGCTGGATCGCGTTCGTCGCGGAAGAAGGTTTCGACGCCGGTGGACTCGTACAGGAACGGGAGCGTGCCAGTGAGGCCGGCGGCGAGGAAGTCGGGCAAGCTGGAACCATAGCGGGCGGATTGCTCAGCGACGGTGGAGAGCGTAGTGCCCTCCTTCTTCGCCTCTATGACGCCGAGAACCTTGCGATCCACGAGCAAAAGGTAGTCGCACGGGCCGGTCGTGAGCGGGACTTCGCGCAACGCGATGCCTCGACCAGCGGAAAAGTCCACCTTCTTGTAATCCTGAACGACCCAGCCGCAGGCCGCGAGTTGCGCGTCGATATGCTGGCGGGCGAGTTGTTCTGGATTGATGTCAGACATGTCGTGTTCAATGACTGTTTGGCAACTCGGCCGTTTTTATCGTCTTCGGCGTATGAGTATCTTGCCTATTCTGGAACGAGCATGCATCAAAAATGATGGCACGAGCGGGACGAGCGTCTTACCGATCTTCTTGTGGCTTTCAAGCGACGCGCTTCCACTGGATTGAGGCTATCTCCATTGGCTTCCGAAATTCCATGGCGCCATCCGAACTTCGGTGACTTTTGGAATTACCACGATGTAGTTTCTCACCGCAGTGGAGGCATCTGCCCTCATGTGCCTTTTGTGCAATTTCGTTTTCGATCTTTTCCAGTGGTTGGCGTAGGTTTTGATCCGCCAGATGCTTCTGGTACCAGTTCTCTTTCATGTGGCTTTTCACGCATACACCTAAGTCGAATCGTTCCTCTTAAGAAGAGGTCATAGCCTCCAAAGGAAGGCTGCGGAACCATGAGGTTGTCTCGAAAACTCAAGGCTCACAATCGTGGAACCAGGTTAAAGCCGTCCTTCTGATTTCTCTGGCGGCAGCAGCGATAATGTGACCTTGGGGTTCGTGTCCGAAAAATATCTTGCCGACCATTCGGTTGTGAAAAGCGCGACCGGGTTGTGCGCCGTGTCTAAAACGACCTGCGACCCGCTGGGCATCGAAAGCGCATCCAGTTCAGGATCCGTGAATTCCGCAGGCAGCCAACGGGCTACAGTCCAGGGTGCCGACTCTAGGCGCGACACGGCGCCATACTCGCTCTCAAGCCGGAACTGGACGACCTCGAACTGGAGGGGTCCCACGGCCGCAAGCAGAGGCACTTTTGTCGCGGCATTGCGCGGGCTTAAAACTTGGATCACTCCCTCCTGTAACAGCTGATCCAATCCTTGACGGAATTGTTTGAATTTGGCGGTGTTCGGATTGTGGAGGTACGCAAAAGCTTCCGGAGCGAACCGGGGGATCTCCTTGTAGACAATGGAGGGATCGGTGGTGAGCGTGTCGCCAATCCCAAAGTCCGAGTGGCCTACCAACCCGATGATATCCCCAGGAAATGCCTCATCCACAGTCTCTCGCTCATTTCCGAACAGCTTGTGCGAACTAGAAAGCCTGACCTTCTTCATGGTCCGGCCGTGCGTCACGATCATGTCCCTTTCGAACTTTCCCGAACAAACCCGAAGGAAAGCGATCCGGTCCCTGTGCTTTGGGTCCATGTTCGCCTGGATCTTGAAAATGAAGCCGGAGAAGTCCGTGCAGCCAGGCTCGATCGTTGTGCTTCCCATCACGCGGGCCTTGGGTGCCGGAGAGTGCTTCAAAAACCCGTCCAGCAGAAGTTGCACGCCGAAGTTGTTGACCCCGCTTCCAAAAAACACAGGCGTCGTTTTGCCAGCGAGAACAGCCTCCTCGTCAAACGTTTCCCCAGCCAGCTCCAGCATCTCCAGCTCTTCGGACACTTTCCGGTAAGTCTCTTCGTCCAGCCGATCTCGAATGACCGGATCTGACAATCCACCGATGGATACCGGCGCCCGATATTGCCCTCCAACCGTGCGCTCAAAAAGGAATACCTGACGGCTGTGGCGGTCGAAAACCCCTCGGAAATCAGCCCCCGATCCGATCGGCCAGTTGACCGGGAACGCACCGATTCCCAAGACTTTTTCCAAGTCATCGAGCAACGAAAGCGGATCACGCATCGGGCGGTCACACTTGTTCATGAATGTGAAAATGGGAGTTCCCCGGTGGCGGCACACTTCGAATAGCTTTCGAGTTTGTGGTTCGATGCCCTTTGCGGAATCGATCACCATGACCACGGAATCCACGGCCGTGAGCACGCGGTAGGTGTCCTCCGAGAAATCTTTATGCCCCGGTGTGTCCAGCAGGTTGATGCGGTAGCCGTCATAATCGAACTGCAACACCGTTGAGCTGATGGAAATCCCCCGCTTCCGCTCCAGCTCCATCCAGTCGGACGTCGTGGCCCGCTGGTGCTTGCGGGCTGTCACCGAGCCGGCTAATTGCAGCGCGCCGCCGTAGAGAAGCAGTTTCTCGGTCAGCGTTGTCTTTCCGGCATCCGGGTGTGAAATGATCGCGAAGGTCCGCCGTCTCGAAATTTCTTTATCAGCATCCACAAGGGCGCGGACGGTAGCAGACTTTCGGATCACCACAAGCAGAGAAAGCTGGAAGTGCTCTGACATTGGGGTCGGGCGTTGAACCCTGTGCTTCCCAATCGAACCGCCCTGCGGTAGGATCGGTGCATGCGTCACTACGATTGGACCTCAGAGTTTCGGGAGATCTATCAACACGGGCTCAAGGCCTATCGTCATGGCAACACGCGGCCGGGGATGCTTTTTGATCCGGCTCAGAAGGCCGCGCTGGCAACCATTGGCTGTTCCACTCAGGAACTGTTCGATTTCGTGGAGGACTGCGTGCAATGTGGTGAGCCAGACTACGAGTTCGCGCTGCTCGTGACCGCTGTGAGGCGTGATTACTTTCTGACTGTTCAGCAGGGCACCCCTTCAAGCCGGGTGCTTGATATGAACCAGCTTCCGTCCAAGCAGGCCGCAGTTGCTGGCATCGCATGGTTGCCGCGCCTGATCGAAAAGGCCCGAGCCAAACTCCGAGGCGAGATGCCGCCCGAGCTGATGTATGGCTGCGGCGGCGACCGGCCTTTCCTGGAAAGCGTGAACGTGCATCCGGCGGATTTTCTTCGCCTTGTCTGGGCCGCTGGTGAGGATTCTGAGCGGATCGTGAAAACTGTGCAGGAGTCGATGCGCTCGGGTGTCGCGAGTTGACAACATCCGACCTCCGAGCAGAATCAGCCTCATCTCATGAACACCCTGTCCCGGCGTCAGATGATTCAAACCACTGCGGCTGCCACGGCGCTGGCGCTCGCTAAATACCCTCTCAAGGCCTTCGGGCTGTCGAGTTCTGAAGAGGGTGCCCTGCATGTGCCTTTTGTGGATGCCCAGACGATCGACCCCAACCGTCGCATGGTGAGGTGGGATGAGCTCAAGTCTTGGATGACCCCCACCGAGGATTTGTTCACCGTGGGCCACTACGGAACTCCCACGGTGGACCCTTCCACATGGACTCTCGAACTCAGCGGCCTTGTCAAGAAGCCGCGCACGCTCACCCTCGGACAGATCAAAGCTCTCCCCAAAAAAGAAGTGATCGCCACGCTAGAATGCTCCGGAAACGGCGCGGGTCCTGGATTTATTGGAGCGGTTGGAAATGTGCGATGGACCGGGACACCGTTGGCTGCGTTACTCAACAGTGTTGGATGGCAGGATCGGGGCGTCGAGGTGGTGTTCTACGGCGCGGATCAAAAAAATGAGAAAGTGCGAGAGAAAGAGTATCCGCAACGGTTCGCGCGCAGTTTATCGAAGGAGGACGCGATGCGGCTCGATTGTCTGCTGGCCTACGAAATGAACGGGCAACCCCTCACCGTCGGCCACGGAGCGCCTCTGCGGCTCGTGGTCCCGGGCTGGTACGGCGTTGCCTGGGTGAAGTGGTTGACGAAGATTCAAGTGCAGGACCGCCGGTTCATGAGCAAGTTTATGGCCCGGGACTACGTCACCATCCGTGGCGAGGAGATCGAGGGCGACACGGTTTGGAAG
Source organism: Akkermansia muciniphila (assembly GCA_945865375.1). GTDB lineage: Bacteria > Verrucomicrobiota > Verrucomicrobiia > Limisphaerales > F1-80-MAGS106 > F1-80-MAGS106. The sequence continues at coordinate 6,431 of CAMBEJ010000062.1, forward strand.
GAGAACAGTGTGTCTTGGATGAACGTCAAGTCCATGGTAGGCCGGTTGTTAAGATTAAAAAACGGCGCGCTCCGGTTTACTGGTGCTGCGTGGACTGACGGCACGGCGTTGACCTCAGTGGAGCTGCAAGTCGATGGGGGCCCTTGGTGGAAAGCCAGGTTGCACAAGGAAACCAACGCGCCGTATGCCTGGGCTTTTTGGTCATATGATTGGAACCATCCTGTGGGAGGAGAACATGCCGTGGTTTGTCGGGCGACCGACGCGAATGGCGTGGTCCAGCCTTCGGCCGAGGATCCCCGGATCAAATTGAAAAAAACTTATTGGGAAGCCAATCAGCAGCATCCGCGGCGGTTCATCGTGGCTTGAGACCTCAGCAAAAGCGGTTGAAACCGCAATCTGGACCAGCAACTTCAATTCCTCGGATTTTCCTGCTCTTAATCGTAATCGTAATCGTAATCCTCGGGTGTCGCCCTTGGAACAGAGGGGTGGATTACGATTGGGATTAGGATTACGATTGGGAGCGGGGAATTGGAATCTCAATCCCTACCGCTGTTTCGGTCAGAGCCGGGACGGCTCGGCCACTTTACCGACAGCTTCGGAATAGGCGGATCAGGGACGAAAACCTGCCTCCGCACGCTGGAACACAATGTCGCTCGGTCCGCCGAACTGGGCTGGGAGTGGCGCGTTTGAGTGGGCCGGGTTATCGTCAATCCGGAATTGCCAATTCCCTTCCAGTTTCAATCCATCCTGCGCTCCGTCAACCGTCTTGGGGCCGAGCGTGGGGGCAGCCGATAAACTCCGGGCTCTCTCAACGCGGATCACAACCCAGTTCCCGGTCCCAAAGGCTATCATTTCAGGTTTGATGCGGTACAGGCGGCGCGCCCCGTCTTTGTCCAAATCAAGGGCGTGACCGTTCACCCAGATTCGGCAGCCCTCAGCGGCAGCCGGAAAAACCAGCTCCAGCGGATTGCGATGACGCCAATCCAAAGGGAATCCCACGACGCACCGATACCAACCCACCCCTTGGTAATCTTTCAACAGTCCGATGGAGGATTCAGCCCATAAGCCTGGAACTGAAACGCTGACCCAGCGTCGCGCATAATCCGACCTCGAAGCTGGCTCCGCGGCTTTGGTTACGGAAGCATCGGACGGATCTGGCTTTGTGGGCCGGCGGTCATTTTTGAAACGAAACGGCTGGCCACCGATCAATTGATCGCTCGTGATGGTGGGGCAAACGTGGCGTTCGACGTGGGCAATGACTCGATCCGTGCCTGTGAAGTGGTCCACGTAAGGCCAGCGGGCCGGATTGTACATCGTGTCGGTCATATCGCGCATCAGCACCACTTTCTTGCCTCCTCGCACCATCTGGCGAAGACCGAAAGGACGACCGAGAACGCACATGTTGAGATGAACTCCGGTGAGGATCACGTTCTTGATGCCGCGGTGTTCGAGGACGTTCCACACTTCGTCGCCCAAGCTGCTGATGTAGTCCCGTTCAGCATCGACGGTCAGCATGTCTGTTTGTTTCTTCCAAGGTGTTCCCGGGGCACGTCCGAGTGACCTGAGATGCTCCACCCACTTCGCGTGCTCCTGCGGGTCGTCGTCCTCACCTCCGTCAGACTGGTCGACGGGATAAGCCGCCTCTTCTTCCGTTGGAATCCTCAGACACCACTGGTCGACATTCCCGGGCGCGTTGGGTGCTCTGGGTGCCTGCATGGCACGCCGTCGGGCAGGGTGATCGGCGTAGGCCTCCATGCAGTCGCTCGGGGAGTGAATGATCACCACTCCACGCCCGCGCGCCTCGATCAAGACCTTGTTCAACCGTGGGGCAAACTCTTCCAGGCGCCGCACGGCGTTGATGCTGTGGTGCAGATCCCACGTATCACAGACAATGATCGCCGTGGTTTTCGCTTCCCACTGCACCTCGGAGATAACCGTGTTAAACTGGCTGCTGGCGGGACTGCTTTCCCGCTGTTGCCGCAGAGTTAATGAGAGCTGCCGGTTTGAATCTGCGGCGCTTGCACCGTACTCAAAAGCAGGATTCATGGCGGCACCCAGGCACAGAACGACAGTCACGAGCGCGAAGGCCACTCGTGCGTGCCTCCAGGGGCTCAGCGGACTCCCAAATTTTTTCCCCACGAAATGATGGCTTTGCTGCACGGGAGATGTCGGGGTCATCACATCGACTACGATAGCTCGTCGCGAATAGGCTAGCCCGACGTTTTGAAGGCACCAGGGATGGGGACGCGCTTACTTCTTCTCGGTCTCGCGCTTGGCCTCCCAGTCGCGTGACTGAGCCTCCCCATTGCGCTCAAACGCGATCTTGCCCTTGATCACATCTTTCTCAACCTTGCCGTTGAAGTTCTGGGTCATCTTGTTTCCGTTAAACTCGCGCACCACGGTGAATGTAAACTCGGCCCCCTTCACCTTGGCTTCCGTGATCTCCGTTTCGCTTACCTGGCCATCCCGGCCGGGGCTCGAGATTTTGCCGGTGATCTTCTCGCCCTCCATCTTCACTTTCATCGTGCTCTTCCGTTCCGGTCCCCCATTGCGACCAGGTGTCGACCACGCCCAGGTTCCCGTTGGGTCAGCGTTTTTGTCTTCAGCGATGGTTTGCGCGGCCGCACCGAAGGTGAGCAGGGCGCACAAGGTGGCCTTGAGGATCTTGTTAAAAGGATGTCTCATACTGGTTTGAGGAGTGTTCTGGTTGGTTCAACCTGCAGGTTTGTTAGGGCCCCATGGAGCCTCCACGGTGACCGTCAACGCATCTGTTGGGTATCCTTTGAAGACAACGGTTGCCCGGAACTGGTTACATTGCCACGCGACATTTTTGGGCATCGCCGGAGTGATGAAGCTGGGTCTGCCCGTTGTCCCTGCTTTCGACTCTCCGACGCGGCTTCCGTTTCTCCCTCAGATTCGCGCGATAAAATGCTCCTCGATGAGCGCGGCCAACTCCCTTGGATTTGCCAGCGCCAACCTTGCGAGGACGCGATCCCATCGGAACAAGAAGTTTCCATTCTCGTCACGGTATCCATGACGAAACAAGGAATCAAACGCCCGCTTTTTGGCGAAATACCTTCGTTGAATCGCAGCGAAACGATCTCTGAAAGCATCGAGATACGCTTTGCTGAAGGCGGAACGGTCTTGAACGAGATCGATCCGACAGTTGATGGGCGTGGCATAAGCCCGCCCCATCTGTCGCAGATCGTTTGTGTAGTCGGCGAACGTTCCGGTGTGATCGGCCACGACAATCTCGATCGGCAGCCCCTTTTTGTCCTGGATCACCACCTCGTCTCCATCATCGAATATCACCGTAATATCCTGGGAGGCTCGGCCGAGGATCATGTTTGGGGCGGCGGCGCTGCCGAGGAGACGGGCGAATTGCATTGCGAAATCAGGGTCCGCGAATTTCTCAGCAGCCATCTTGTCCGTGGCGACGCCGTAGACAAATTCGCGTTCAAAATAAGGCGACCAAATCAAGGTTCCCCGGCGCTCGGCTTGGGTTCCTCGATAAGTCTCGCTGAGGCGTCTGGATGTCACTCTTTGTGGGAGGTTCATTCCGAGCTGGCGGCATCCAATCCTGCGATCGAGAGTATAGGCTGTATATTCCTCAGAATCGAGCATGGCACCCAGCAAATCTTTTCCTTCGTCCAGGTGTTCCCGGACGCCAAACTTTTGCATGCGGATCAACTTGACGACGGCCGCCTCTTGATCCGGCAGCTTGACCTCCGCAACGTACACATCGCGGCGCCCTTGCATGGCGGTACGGGACGAGAGGGATCCGATCACCCTTCCCACATTCACGTATTCAATGTCGCCGTATTCGCGAACAAAGTTGCCGATGAAACCCCTGCACTTCTCTTCCTCTTCCGTTGACCGATCAGCATCCCATTGGGTCTCCACAACCGGGTCCAAAACGGCATCGAAAAGCAGCTCTCCATCTTCAATCCTGGCACCGGGCAGCCATTTGATTTGCATGAAAAACTCAGGGCTCAAACCCATTTGAGTTTCCTCCGGCTCCACATCGCACCCATCGCCCGTCAAGGCCGAAACCATCTGGCTTCGCCAACGGCCACAAAGCGGATCGTCCTGGCGGTAGTCGGCCTCCAGCGCATCCTGGAACTGCCTCTCCAAATCCCGGAAAACGACGCCCAACCCAGCCTCGTCGAACGACCCCCAATCGCGGGCTTTAAAAGCGTCCGATGAAAATCGGCCATCGGCCATGAAGAATCGGATCTCTGGATTGCCCAAGCGGTTGATGAGCGGGGAGTAGTCGGCGATTTCCTTGAGGTGGGAGCGGAGGCTTTCAGCGGGCAACGCGGATAGCCCGGCGAAGGAGGCGAACGTCAGATAGCGCGTTCCGGTCAGCCGATTGTAATAGTAGATATCGCCGCAGCTGATCCTGAATCGAGAGTCCTGGATCACCTTCTTCATCTCTGGTACGGAACGGGCGGGCGGGGTGATTCTCCACATCTCCCCCCGGTGCTTGATTGCCTGCCGCACCTTAGGGTTCGATGAATAGAGGAACTGTATTTGACGTTTGGGGATCAATCCCTGTAGCTGTTCGTCAGCACGAAACGCCAAATCCATCTGCTCAGGATGGGGCCTGATAAGGATGTTCTGGCCCTCCATGAGAAGGTCCACCGAGTTCGCTATTTCGACTTCCTCCTGGGACTCCGAAAGTCGCTCTTCGCCTGCGGAAAAGCGCTGTTGCTGCAGCCGTTCCAGATACACCAGCCGCTGCCAGGCATGAAGGGCAGGCAGCACCGTCACCAGTGTTTGAGTCGTCGTGAAAAGGGTGGCGATCCGCGACTTGAGTTTGTTGTTTGAATCCGTCGCCAGGGGATGCTCGCCAATGAGGCTGATGGAAGACATAATACTCCTCGAGCATCGTCCTCTAAACCTCCGCTGTAAAGAGGCTTTACAAGAACCCCAAAAGCTTGCCGCCCTGGTAGGTGATAAAGGCCGAAACCCAGGCAAGCACCCCCATGTAGAACCATTGAAAAACCGGCCATTTCCAGGAGTTCGTCTCGCGTCTGACGACCGCGATGGTGCTGACACACTGGAGGGCATACACGTAGAATACCATCAAGGAAACCCCCAGCAGGGGCGTGTAGAGCGTCGAGCCGTCAGGCCGTTTTTGGGCGCGCAACGTTTCCGCCAGAGTTCGTGAGCTTTCTTCGGATTCACCGCCAAGATCCCCAACGTTGTAGACCGTGGACATGGTGCTCACGAACACTTCGCGGGCGGCAAAGGAGGCCACGAGGCCGATCCCAATCTTCCAATCGAAGCCGAGGGGCGCGATGAGGGGTTCGAGAGAGCGGCCAACCATGCCCGCAAAGCTGCGGCGCAATCGTTCCCCCGTCGCTTCTTGATCAAGGGTTGCGAGCTGCTCCTGGCGGCCTCTGGCAGCCTGATCCGCAGCCAAATCCCCCGGTGTTGGCAGGGTCACCAACGCCTGCCGCTTCGCCGCATATTCCGCTTCAAGGGCCGGGTCCCGAGGGTAGGTTGCCAGAAACCAAAGGATGATCGAAATCCCCAAAATAACCGTGCCCGCGCGGCGCACGAAGAGCTTGGACCGCTCCAACATGTGCCGCAATACGGGCAGCAGCATCGGGCGCTTGTAGGGCGGCAGCTCCATGATCAACATCGGTGCCTCGCCTTTGAGCAGCGTTCTCTTGAGCACCCATGCCATCGTCAACGCCGAGACGATGCCCAGCAAATACATCGCCAGCATGGTCAGGCCCGACAGCTTTAGAAAGCCGAGCACCGTGGCTTCAGCGGGAATCACCGCCGCGATCAGGACTGTGTACACCGGAAGCCTGGCTGAACAACTCATCAGAGGTGCCACAAGGATCGTGGCCAGCCGGTCCTTGGGGCTGTCGATTGTTCGCGTGGCCATGATCCCCGGGATGGCGCAGGCGAATGAGCTGAGCATCGGGATGAAACTTTTCCCGTGAAGACCCACTTTGCTCATCACCCGGTCCATCAGAAAGGCGGCGCGAGCCATGTACCCTGTGTCCTCCAGGAGACCGATAAAAAAGAACAACATCAGGATTTGTGGCAGGAAGACGATCACGTTCCCGACCCCTCCGATCACCCCGTCCACAAGCAGGCTTTGCAAATCCCCCGGGGGCATCCACGTGCCCACCCCGGCGGCAACCCACTTCACGACCCATTCGATTGCATTCATCGGAAGCTGTGCAAAAATGAAGAGGGTCTGGAACATCAACGCCATGATGCCCACAAAGATCAACATGCCCCAGAATTTGTGGGTTAAAACCCGGTCGATCTTGTCACTCGCTGTTTCCCGATATCGATCCGGTTGCACGGTGACGAGCGCCTGGATTTCGGTCAGCCGGGTGTAGCGCGCTTCAATCGCGCAGGATCGCCAGTCGACTCCCGCCGAGTCGAGCTTGCGGCGAGCACTTTGCACGGCCTCCAGCACCCTTGACCCAGGAGCGGTCGACGACTCCTCCAGGAACCGCTCATCTGTCAGCAGCAGCAAGGCTTCAACCCTCCTCAGCCCCGGCTCCGATGACAACTCGTCGTCCAGTGACTCCTGAACAGAGGTCCAAGCAGCGAGAAAGGACGCGGGCAATCCACTGACAAAATCCCGCCGGGAACTCACTCTGCGTCGGGAAAGGGCCTCCAACAGTGCGGAGCGAAGCAGGTTCAAGCCTTCGTCCGCATTCGCAACCACTCGGACCACGGGGACACCCAGCTCCCTTTCGAGGCCCTGTGCATCGATCTCAAGCCCGATGTCGCGTGCGACATCCACCATGTTTAAAGCCATGACTGTGGGATAACCGAGTTCGATGACCTGGGTGGCGTAGTAAAGATTGCGTTGCAGGTTGGAGGCATCCACCACCAGCACGACGATGTCCGGGGCTGGCACTTCGCGAAGTCGGCAGAAAAGAACGTCGCGTGCAACGCGTTCGTCCATGGATCGAGGACTCAAACTGTAGGTTCCTGGCAGATCAAGGACAGTGATGGGGTTGATGCCGGGCATGTTCAGCAAACGCCCTTCCTTCCTCTCCACCGTCACCCCGGCATAGTTGCCCACCTTCGCCCGCAATCCTGTGAGGGCGTTAAAAAGGGTGGATTTTCCGCTGTTGGGATTGCCGGTGAGCACAACCGACAAGGGACGGGAAGCTGTATCCAGACCCGGATTATCCCTATCAGAGGTCGGAGGCGTGGTTCCGTGGACCTGGCTCATGAAGGGCCTCCCGTCGCTTTTCGTCGGCAGCGGGACCTTGAACCAGCCTCCGCCGCGTCTGGCTTCATCCAAAATGAGAGGAGGCCGTTGTTGCGGAGGTCATTGGTGCCGTGGCGCTCGTGCCACGCCCAATGGGGTATGAGGGCTGTCGCACACCACGGCCCTAACTTGCACGAGTTTGTCCTTTCAGGCTGGTTCATGGAAAGGAAGAACCTCCAACGATCGGCCGCGAATCGATCGGTACCGCCCAACTTTCAAGGCTGAATGTTCGTCCCCGTTTCATGCAAAAGGCCCCAGACAAAGGCGATAGGCTCTGGCTCTACTCCGGGCACACCCCTATTTGGTCCGCTTCGTGCCTGCGAAGGGTGAGGTGATAGCCTCGAACCTTTATCTCAACCGGATCTCCCAATGGAGCGCACCGGACGAATTCGACAGAGGTGCCGACCAGCAACCCCATCTCCATGAACCGTCCACGGGAGCTTGGATCGATGTTGATTTGCTTAATGGTTGCCACAGCACCTGGTGCCATGGAACCTAAAGGGATGAACTCGTTCATGGGCTCGTTGGATGAAATCTCGCGAGTCTTTGGGATGAAGCACTGCTCCGAAGGTTACGGAATCCGTGGAGACGAACTCAGAGGTTCGACCAAGATCGACTCGGCGATTTTTGAACTGATGCCCAAGCGCACATTGCAGACCTCGCAAATGATGCTGTGCTCCGCTCGGATGAGGCGGATGGACTGTTCCTCGCAAAAGCCCATTTCACGAAGCCGATGATTCAGGTCCGGAGACGCGGAGAGATGCTTGATGCGCACCGCCACACCGGCCCGGATCTGGTTCAACGGGCAAATCGCTGGCGTGGGGCACTCGTCCCTGATTTCGACCAACTCTTCACCCATCGACTCATTCACGAGCGCCACACTAACGTCATTGAGACTGAGTTGCAAGAAGGTTCTCCCACCCCTCCCACGCGGCTATTTGATTTCGCTCTTCTTGTTCGACAAGAACTCGTGTTTTCTTTTCGTGACTTCCGCTTCCTGCTCGGGCGTCAGCAGCTGGGCGGCGAACTTTCGGACCGTGGCGGCGTTGGTGTCACCACTTTGCGCTGCGAGGTCCAGCCATTTAGAAGCCTCCACTGGGTCCGCCACGCCCCCGTTCTGTCCTGAGAGGTAGAGCGAAGCAAGCCCGAACTGGGCCCCGGGATGATTCTTTTCCGCTGCCTTCCGGTACCAGGACATGGCCTCCTCATAATTCTGGGGCAGTCCCTGCCCTGAGGCATGCAACTGCCCCATTCTGAACTGCGCTTCCATCTCCCCTTTTTCTGCCGCCTTTCGAAGCCACTTCGCCGCTTCCGCATAATCTTGAGCCACACCATGTCCGTTGATGTAAGCGAGCCCCATCCCCGATTGAGCTTCCACGTGACCCTGGTCCGCTGCCTTTTTGTAAAGCGTGGCGGCCTGCTGATAGTCTGTGCTCACGCCCTTGCCCTGATCAAAAAGCGACGCCAACCGGAATTGAGCTCCGACGATGCCTTGCTCGGCGGCGGATCGCAAGACCTTGGCCGCCTCCTCCAGGTTCACGTCCACTCCATCGCCCTTTAGCAGCGCCTCCCCCAAGGCAAATGAGGCCTCTGGATGGCCCTGTCCTGAAGCCTTGCGAAACCACGTCATGGCCTCCACCACGTCCTGGGGCAAGCCCTCGCCCCTTTGATATAAGGTACCCAGATCGTATTGGGCGATGGCGTCGTTTTTCTCCGCAGCCGCCCGAATCCATTTTGCAGCTTCCGATAGATCGTGACTCACACCCAAGCCTCGTCGATACATCGAACCGAGGGCGCGGGCGCAGGCTGCATCGCCTTTCTCGGCCCCTTTTAGCAAGAAGGCTGCCGCCTGCTCAGGGTTGGAGGGGATGCCTTCACCTGCTTCAAGTTTTTTTGCGATGAGGAACAAAGCTGGCGGGTGCCCGCCGTCAGCGGCACGTTGGAGCCATTTGATGGATTCGGCCCCATGGTTCGTCACCGTCGTCGCATCCGCCAGCGCGATGGATAACTGGAGCTGGGCCTCCAGGTCGCCTTTGCCAGCCCTCCCCTCGAGGATCTGTAGTTTTACGAGATTCGGGTCAGGCCGTAATGCCTCGGCTGGTTTGCAACCCGATGCCACGGCCCACGCGAGGGCGGCCATCAACGCCCACTCCAATCGATTTATCTTTTTCATTTTTGATCTGGAAAACTGAACCAGCCGACACACCGTTTCAACACCTCAAACCGGTTGATCGCGGCCAGAAAGGGCCGGCGAGCGTCGCGGCTCCCGCATCCGCACCAGAATCCAGTGTTATCCAACAGCGTTGGAAAGAAAAGGTTGCGATGCGAGGCCAGGAGTTCTGAGCCTGCTAAGCCTCTCAGCCTGTGATGATGTCGCGCACAACCTTCCCCGAGACGTCGGTAAGTCGGAAGTCGCGACCAGCGTAACGGTACGTCAGGCGTTCGTGGTCAATCCCTAGCAGGTGCAGGATTGTGGCGTGCAGATCGTGAACATGCACCGGATTCTCAGCCACGCTCATTCCCAGTTCATCGGACGCGCCGTAGACCGTGCCACCGCGAATTCCTCCTCCTGCAAGAAGCATCGAGAACGCGGTGTGGTGATGGTCGCGGCCCGCCTTCTTCTCCTTCTGATTTTCAGCGTAGGGTGTTCTCCCAAATTCCCCGCCCCAGACCACGAGTGTATCCTCCAGAAGGCCGCGAGCTTTTAGATCGCTTATGAGCGCCGCGGAGGCGCGGTCGGCGTCGTTGCATAGTTTGCGGTGGCCTTCGTCATGATCGCTGTGGGTGTCCCAGGGCTGGTTGCCGGAATTGACATAATACACGGTGGTACAGCGAACGCCGGATTCCGCGAGCCGGCGGGCCAGGAGGCATGAGCGGGCGAACGGCGAGTCGCCGTAAAGCCGCCGGATGGATTCCGGTTCGCGTTGGATATCGAAAGTCTCCATCGCTTCGCGTTGCATGTGGAAAGCAGTTTCCATGGTCTTGATCTGACCCTCTAGCTCCGAATCCCCACCGCGTTCTTCCATGTGGCTTCGATTGAGCGACTGCAATAGATCCAACTGCTCGCGTTGTTCCACCAAGCCCAGCTTCGGGTTGCGGATGTTAGCCAAGAGTTTCTCCACAACCATGTCTGACGTCACCACACTCGTAGCCTGGAATTCGGCAGGCAGGAAGCTGTTGCTCCATAAGGCCGGTCCGACAACAATTTTTGAAGTTGGCCGAAGCACGACGTAACCGGGCAAGTTCGTGTTTTCAGTACCCAGGCCGTATTGCAGCCATGAACCCATCGAGGGCCGGATCGGCTGAACGTTCCCCGTGTGCATCATCAAGAGCGCAGGCTCATGGTTTGGCACATCCGTCCGCATGGAACGAATGATGCAGCAATCATCAATCACCTGTGCGAGATGAGGCAGGGTTTCGCTCACCTCGATTCCGCTTTGGCCGTGACGTTCGAATCGAAGGGGGGAGGGCATGTATCCCGCGCCCTTGCTTTTTTTGTAAAGATCACCGGCGGGCTGCTGGCCTTCAAATTTCTTGAGAGCCGGTTTCGGATCGAAGGTGTCCATGTGGGAAGGCCCGCCGTTCATGAACAAAAAAATGACACGTTTGGCTCGGGCTTGAATCTGTGTTTTTCCGGTCGATTGGGCACCTGATACCGATGTCTTGCCGAGCAGAGTGGCGAGTCCGAGCATGCCGAAACCGGCCCCCATACGTTCGAGCGCACGGCGACGATCGATCCGCCGGGATGGGTGGAAATGAGCGCGGAACCGCTCCTCGAGATTGAGCGGTGAGTTCGTCAAGAAAGTGTTCATGCGAGACGGGTTAATCGAGGTAAAACAATTCGTTGGATGCGAGGAGCACATGGGCGTATTGCTCCCATCGTGACATGGTGCCAGCCTGAGGTTTTCCGAGAAAATCCAGGGCCAGATTCCGCTCGCTTGACCTGGGCACCCGCCCGAGGACGAGGCTATACAAGGCCGAAACGCGCTCTGAGTCCTGGGCGCGCGGGAGGGCTTTCATGAGAGCCGCTGTCAGCACCCTTGCCCTTTCGAGCATAAACGTGCTGTTGAGAACGAAGAGCTTTTGCACGGATGTGGTCGTGACGTTCCGACTTTCGGCATGGACATTGGCGTCTGGGTAATCGAACTGCATCAGCACGTCGTTCAACTTGAGTCGGCTCACGCGGGCGTAGACCGTGCGGCGCAGGTTCTTGGGGTCATCCAGCTCAGTCGATTTGCCCCCTGCCTGGTCGAGTTCGCCAGTGAACGAGAGGACTGAGTCTCGCCATTGCTCGACGGTGAGCCGGCGGCGGTTCATGCGTCCGAACCATTGGTTGGAGGGGTCCTGGGCCACGGCCGATGGAGAGCCGACCGATGCCTGCCGATAAGTCGAGGAAAGCACGAGTTCGCGGATCAACGATTTCACATTCCATCCGTTTCCAATGAACCGGTACGAGAGGTCATTAAGCAATTCAGGGTGAGTTGGAGGGCTTCCGGAGTGGCCGAAATTGCTGGGGGCGGCGGCGAGTGGTTTACCGAAGAACTGGCCCCAAAGCCGGTTCGCAAATACCCGGGCGGTCAGAGGATTCTGCGGCGATGCGAGCGCGTCGGCCAGTTCGCGACGCCCAAAGCCATCCTTGAATGGGGGGGCATCGGGCCCCGTGAAGAGGGTTGGAAACCTGCGCGCCACCACAGGGCCTTTGCGGTCCACGTTGCCTCTCAAAAAAATCGGCAGATCTTGAGGTTTTTCGGTGTCCTCCACAATGTGCAGAGAAGCCAGTGATAATTTTCCCGCCTGAGTGTCCTCCTTAGAATTGAGTCCATCGGGGGTTTTGTTCACCAGCCTCGTGCTTGCGAACACCCCCGCCAGCGCGTAGTAGTCGCTCATCGTCACCGGGTCGAATTTGTGATCGTGACACCTCGCGCAAGCCACCGTCAGCCCCAAAACCGTTCGACAAACCGTGTCCACGCGGTCCTCCCATTCGTCAGCCTGAACCTCAAGGCGATCTCTATTGTAATACTTAGGACCCAACCCAAGGAAACCCAAAGCGGCAAGATTCTTTGAAGTCATGCCCTCGACCTTGTCCGCGGCCAGTTGAAGCCTCAGGAATCGATCATAGGGGAGGTTGGCGTTGAACGCGTCGATGACCCATTCTCGGTATCGAAAGGCATTGGGATAAAAATACTTAGTGTCATCGCCAACCTGATGAGCCTGGTCCTCGCCGTAGCGCGCCAAGGGCAGCCACAAACTCGCAAGCCGCTCTCCAAACCGAGAGGAGGAAAGCAAGCGCTCAACGAGCCGCTCGTAAGCATCCTGGGATTTATCCGAGCAGAACGCGGCGATTTCATCCGGGGTGGGAGGGAGCCCGGTGATATCGAAGGTCACGCGGCGCAGGAGAACGCGCGCTTCCGCACCGGGGGCTGGCTCCATCCGATTTGCTTCCAATTTCGACAGGACGAATGTGTCGAGCCGTTGGCGAGGCCAGGACTTGAGACGCACCTGAGGGAGCGCATGCGCCAGTGGGCGTTGAAAAGACCAAAACGCTCGTTCCTTCTCCCAATCTATCGCGCGTTCCGAAGGAGCGCCCAGGCTGGCAGCCGTCGTGTTCAGGTGCGCAACAAACCCGAAAACAAACGGCATCCACCGTCCTTTTAAATATCTCAGAGCTGAGTTCACAACAATCTTAGAAAGAGCTATGAGCGTCAACCTAACCTATTCCCGACGCGCTGCGCAAGCGACCAGAGTTGTCATGAGCAGTTTAAATCTTAAAAAATGTGGAGCAGGGTCCCCCCCGACCCATGGTGTGGGGGGGGTGCATTTTAATGTTCGGGGATCCGCGCATCTCCGATTTTTCGTGCTCGCGTTTCCTACTCGTACTCGTACTCGTCATCTCATGAACTGCCGATTCGACCACGAAGAGCTGCAGGTTTACCCTTTGACAATGCCCGTGGCTCCGCTTTGGAAAGTGCCGCCGCCCTGGATGTGCTCGTGGCCAAAGGCCGATGTTCTGGGGAGGAAGTTCTTTCAGGAAAAGACCGCCTCTGGAGCGTCGTTTCGATGCTAGTCGCCTTGATAAAGGCAAACTCCGATTACCGGTTGCAGGAGGGAAACCCGGGATAGGTTTACGATTACGATTACGATTACGAGAAGATCTGGAAAAATCTGAGAGGCGCACTCCAAGGACCCCACCCGGCTTTTGAGCTTGCCCTCCTCGCGCTTGCTTGGTTTGATCTCGACGTGCAAGGAGTTCGCTCAAGGGTTCGTCTTTGGTGCCCTGTTGTCCTTTGGATGATTCTGATTTTCGCCGGATCGACCGATCTGCTTTCGAGTCGGCGCACGTCGCGGATTATTGGGCCCTTGTGTAGGTTTTTTGTTCCAACCGTCACCGAGGAGACGATCCGACTCGTTCAGATGGTCGTGCGTAAAGCGGGACATTTGACGGAGTACGCCGTCCTCGCGGCGCTTGCCTTCCGTTCGTTTTCGGGATCAGAAACATCCGCACCCGGAGCCCGAGTGCCGGGTACGACCGCGATGCGGCACGCTTGGTTGCTGAGCCTATTCTACGCCGCAACGGATGAATTGCACCAGGCGTTTGTCAGCTCACGCCAGGGAAGCCCCTGGGATGTGCTCCTGGACGCCTTCGGAGCTTTTGTCGGCTTGTGCATCGTGCGGTGGTGGGCTCGTGTCGTCGCGGTGAAACGCTCGGGAAGTTAGGAGTGAGTTTCAAGGAGGTCGGTATGATGAGAAAACCCATGTTGTGGGTAGCCTGTTGCTTCGGTCTGGGTTTGGCTGCTGGAAACGTGTTCGGTGGTGACTGGGCTGTGCTGCTCGGCGCCGCGTTTCTGGCCCTGACTCTTGCGTGCCTGATACCGCGCCTTCGTCTGCCATTTGTGGGCCTCTCTTTGGGCGCTCTCGGATGGGCAGATTTACTGGTCCAAACAGCCCTTCTTTCACCCAGAGATCTACGAGTTCTGCACGGTCCCCAGCCGGGCCTCGTCAGGATACTCGGCGTCTTGGTGGAGTCGCCGGTGAAAACCTTGCCCAAGGATTCCGATCTCGCCCCCGAATCCGAACGCGGCCACGCCCGGTTGGAGGTTCGGCTGCTCTCAAAAGATCGGGCATGGATGCGGGCAGAAGGCACGGTGATGGTGCATGGCAAGGGCCGATTTGTCACCACCTCCCATTCGGGTGAACTGGTTGAGCTCACAGGCGTTCTTGCCCGGCCCGATCAGTCCGCCTTACCGGAACTCTTCGATTACCGGACCTACCTCGGAAGATTGGGCGTGTATTATGTTCTCACACTGGAGTCCGATGCCGATTTTAGATCCTTTGGTGATGCTGAGCGAGCCGCTTCGAAAACAGGAGATGGCGGTCGGGCCTGGCGAGATACGTTTCAGGAATGGGCTCGTCGCACCCTCAGTCTTGGCCTGCCTGCGGAAGACGAGTCCCTACGGCTGCAGTGGGCCATGGCGCTGGGTTGGAAACCGGGGCTGAACAATGAAGTTTCAGAGCCGTTCATGCGTTCGGGAACGATGCATATCTTCGCCATCAGTGGGCTGCACATCGCCCTTGTGGCCGCGATCCTCGTAAACCTTTTGCGAGCGGCGCGATGCTCCCAGGCGCTGTGTGGAGCGGTGGCCATTCCCGCGATCTGGCTCTACACCGCAGCGACCGGTTGGCAGGCTTCGGCCGTCCGCTCGGCAGTCATGATGACGCTCGTCGCGGGCGGTTGGATTTTGAACCGGCCCGGGGATCTCCTGAATTCCCTCGGGGCAGCCGCCTTTCTCATCCTGACTTTCGATCCTCAGCAGCTTTTTATGCCAGGGTTCCAGCTTTCCTTTACCGCCGTGTTCTTCCTGGCTTGGACCGCCGCCGGGATCAAGCGGCGCACCGATCATTGGTTTGTCAGAGATCCCTTGCTGCCTGAGGATTGTGAAACCACCCTTCACCGCGCTCTCCGCATCATCCTGCAGTCGTTGTGGTCCGCTTTCCTCACCTCCCTGGTCGCGTGGCTCGGCTCAGCAGCTCTGGTGGCGCATTATTTCCACCTGCTGACCCCTGTCAGCGTGTTGGCGAACCTGATTGTTGTCCCTTTGAGCAGCCTCGCTCTCACCAGCGCCGTGGCGAGTCTCTTCACCGGTTGGTGGGCTCCCTCGTTGTCCGTCCTATTTAATCACAGCGGTTGGTTCTGGATGGAATGCATGGTGCACTCAAGCCGGTGGTTTGCGGAACTCCCTATGGCGTTCCGCTACGTGCCGGACCCCTCCTGGGCGACAACGGTCGTCGTCCTGATCCTCCTCTTCGCGGCGGGTGCGGAAAAGCCCTGGCGCGGCAAAATGCTCGGATGGAGCTTGTCTGTAGCAGGGATGCTGGTGGCAACTGCCGTCGGTGTGGAAATTCTGAGGCGGCCAGCACTCCGCCTCGACATCCTTCCGCTCAACGGGGGTGAAGCCATCCTTGTCACCGGCACGCAGGCGGGCGGCAGCCTCCTCATCGATTGCGGCAACCCCGCCGCTTGTGAAAGGTCCGTGCTCCCCCTGCTACGCGCCAGGGGCCTCAATCGTCTGGACACCCTCCTCTTGACGCATGGTGATCAGCGGCACGTGGGCGGCGCCTCCTGGTTGCTGGCGCAAATCCCGGTTCGATCCGTCGTCACAAGCGATGCGAAATTCCGATCCAAAGGCTACAGGGAAATTCTCCAACTCGTTGATCGAACGCCAGAACTCCACCGCAAGGTCGCCAAAGGGGATCTCGTGGGCCCCTTTCGGGTGTTGCATCCACCTGCCTCAAGCACGGCGCCGAAAGCGGACGATATGACGCTCGTCCTGAGTTTGGAGCACTCCCACAGCAGGATTTTGCTCTGTTCCGATTTAGGGAAATCCGGGCAAAACATGCTCCGACGATCGGAGATGGTGACCCCTGCGGCAGTCGTGGTTTCCGGGATGCCGACGGGAGGCGAACCCGTGGGTCTGGAGCTCATCAATCTGGTTGAGCCGCGTCTGATTCTCCTGACAACGGCTACATTTCCGAGCAGTGAACGACCCTCCAGCCCCCTCAGAGCGAGGCTCGATGGAAGCGGTGCGAAAGTGCTTTATTCGGATCGCGACGGCGGGTTTCAGATCGAGCACACTCGACGGGCAATCGTCGTGCAATCCCGGTCGGGCGCGAGGATTGTTTTACCTTGGGAATAACCCTGGAGCAGCCCCGCCCATGCGACCCATCATCTTCTGCAACTTACCCATCTTTTTCATCATCTGCTGCATCTGACTGAACCGGTTCATCAGGTTGTTGAGTTCGGAGACTTTGACGCCGCTCCCGCCGGCGATGCGGAGGCGGCGGCGCGCGTTGAGGATTTGAGGATGCCTTCTCTCCTTGGGAGTCATCGCACAGATCATGGCCTCCATGCGCTTGAACTCCTTCTCGCTCTTGTTGATGTCCACACCCTTTAACATGTTGGAGCCGCCGGGCAGCATGCCGACGATGGATTCCAGGGATCCCATCTTTTTCATCGCACGCAACTGCTCCAGAAAATCCTCGAGTGTGAACTGGCCCTTGCGCATCTTCTCCTCAAGACGCTGGGCATCATCGATGTCCACATTCTCAGCCGCCTTCTCCACCAAGCTCACCACATCGCCCATCCCCAGGATGCGCGTGGCCATCCGCTCGGGATGAAAGGGTTCGAAATCCTCCAGCTTCTCGCCCACGCCCATGAACTTGATGGGCTTGCCCGTGACCGACTTCAAGCTCAGCGCCGCGCCGCCCCGGGCGTCGCCGTCCAGCTTGGTCAGGATCGCTCCGGTGATGTTGAGGGCCTGGTCAAAGTGCGTCGCCACATTCACGGCCTCCTGGCCCGTGGCGGCGTCTAGCACCAAGAGGATTTCCTGCGGTTTCACCAGCTCTTTGAGCCGAACCAGCTCTTGAACGAGCGGCTCATCGATCTGAAGCCGTCCTGCCGTGTCAAAAATCAATGTGTTTCGCTGCTGCACCTGCGCGTAATTTAGCGCTTCACGAGCGATCTTGATCACGTCCGTCTCCCCGCGCCTCACAAAAACAGGGATGTTCAGCTTCTGGCCCAGCGACTCCAACTGGTCCATCGCGGCCGGACGATACACATCGACCGCGACCAGCAGCGGGCTGCGCCCCTGCTTTTCCAGCAACCTGGCAAGCTTCCCGCTCGAAGTCGTTTTGCCGGAGCCGTGCAACCCCACCATCAGGATGCAGGCCGGATTGCCGCTGAGCTCCAACCCTTTGCTCTCGGATCCAAGCAGGACCACGAGTTCGTCTTGGATGATCTTGATTACCTGCTGGCCCGGATGAATGCTCTGGATGACCTGCTGCCCAATCGCTTTGTCCTTAATTTTGTCGATGAAATCCCGGGCAACTTTGAAATTCACATCCGCATCCAGCAGGGCCAACCGCACTTCGCGCAATGAGTCGCTAACGTTGGACTCGGAGATTTTCCCGAGTCCGCGCAGGTTGCGAAACACATTCTGTAACTTGTTGCTAAGAGATTCAAACATGGTGCGAAAATTAAGTGAACCCCTTCACGATATCAACTGCTTAGGGTTTGCGCAAAAATAAATTCTGAGCTTGCCGCGCGACATTGAACCTTCAGGTTTGCGTTTGGCAGCGATCGGAATGCACTCCGTGCCACGCCATGCACTGGATCCATCCGTCGGAAAAAGACCCCGACCATTTTGTTGACTTCAACAAGATGGCGGCCTGCGGACAACCACCCGAGGACGCGCCGTGAGTGATTCCGATCAAACCAATCCGCCATCCAGGGGGCAATTCCTCGTCTATCCCTCCTAAGATGGACGGGTGAAAATCGAGGTCCGGTTGGACCCACGAAATACACGAAAGGGGAAACACTTGGAATCAGGAGACTTTCACCTGCTTTGCGAGACGGGCCAGCAGGAGTGCGGCGTATTTTTTTTATAGACGAACGACTCGGTTCGTCGTCGCGCGACGACGAAGGGTGGAACGCGGGATCGAAGCGACTCTACCGTTCACAGGTTGTGATCGCCAAGAGTGCCAGTAGAGTTTGGCGAGCCCTTATCAAAGACTGGGTGCGTGACGGTTTGAAATATCCCGAGGACAATCTGATTCTCACTCAAACACGAATCAAAGACGACGCGATGAACCGCATCACCCAGCAGATGCGGAAAAAGGGCGGCAAGATTGGCAAGAAGCGCACCGTGATTGGCGGGTGCGGCGTCCACGACAACGACCGGATTATTTTCCGAGCCGGGAATCGAACCTTCGGAATCGAGCCGAGGGACGTGGGGACGGTGAGCAAAATCAACTCGGTCCTAATTCGGGTGCTTCTCGACAACGGCAAGACCGTGGAGGTTCCGGTCAAATCCTGTCCTTCCATCGCGCTCGCCTATGCCCTGGCTCATCAGGATGCTGAAAAGGCGAAAACCCAGCGCGCGCAAATTCTGTTTGAGGCAAACGACTCCGCCAGGGAAATGACTTCGATTCTCAAACAGCGCGAAAAGACCCCCGTCCGAATCTACACGATGGCGGAGAACGCCGAGTTTTTCACCGCCGAGGGTTATGCGCGGACGCGAAGCCAATTCCAGGACGAAAAGAAGGAGGAACGGGAACGCCAGGAGGCCCAACGCGCCGCTCGTGACGCGGAAGAGAAGCGCCAAGAGGCGGAGCGTCGTCGTCAGGAAGAGAAGCGGCGCCAGGAGGAGGAAGAGCGCCGAAGCCGCGCGGAGGCGAATTCTCAATCCCATTCACACGGGCACTCGCACTAAGGTTTTTGCTCGACAGCTTTTGGTTCCGGGACGCTCAATTCTTGCGAATCACTGCGCGTGAAATTGATCTTGTTATGACACGACAATAAGCTAATTTTTGTGTCAAATAGAACATGCCTAAACACTCCACATCCACCGACAGCAAGGTCCTTGACCGCATTCGCGGCTATCGGCGGGGGTGGGTGTTCACTCCGGCCCACCTCGCCGATCTCGGCAGCCGCAACGCCGTCGCCTCAGCCCTAAAGCGGTTCAAAGCCGACGGGATGATTCGCCAGCTTGCCCGAGGACTCTATGACTACCCCGTCCACGACCCCGTGCTCGGCACTGTGACCCCTTCCGCCGATGCCATCGCTCGCGCCTTGGTGGTGCGCGATGCCATACGACTCCAACCCTCCGGCACATATGCCGCGAATGTGTTGGGACTCTCCGAACAGGTGCCTTCCCGCATTGTGTTCCTCACCGACGGCCCGGCCAGGAAGGTGAAGATCGGCAAACGCGAAATCCTGCTCCTGCATACCACCCCGCGCAACATGGCCACTGCCGGACGCCAGAGCGGCACCCTGATCCAAGCCCTGCGGCATCTCGGCCAGAAACAAGTGGATGACAAAGTCCTCGCCACGCTCCGCCGTCACATCACCGCCCCAGACCGTCCGGCCATCCTCAAAGATTTGCGTCACGCTCCCGCTTGGATTGCCGATCTCCTCCGGCCTCTCGTTGTCCCGCCCCTCTGACTCCAGCCTTCGATCAAATGATGGCCGCAGCGGCGGAGTTCGAGAAAACCTTTAACGCGACCGCATGGTCGCCACACCACCATTTTCGACCCTTTGCCAGATGCTGATGGTGGAATGCGCTCCGCGCTCCGGGTTGCCGTTGCTTTTCGATGGTATAATTGGACAGGTTGAATACTATTCCATGTCGAATACTCACGATAGCAGCCACTTCCCGCGAAATTGACAAGTGGGGCAGGAGGGTAAACTGATGAGCGAACGCTGGTTATCTGTGGACGAGATCGCAGCGCATCTCGGGGTTAATCCGGATACGATCTCCAAAGGGGTCACCCGGAAGAGTATGCCCGTGCACAAGGTCGGGCGGCTTTGGAAGTTCCCGGCCCGTGAGGTTGGAATTCTCGAACGCCGCCGCGAGTTGATGGCCACGACGGTTCAACCTTTTATCATGACTCTTTAATCGCCATGGCCCGCACTAAAACAAACTCCTCCGCCCAGTCCTCCGCGACCATCGGCTTCGAGGCCAAGCTCTGGCTCACCGCCGACAAGCTCCGCAACAACATGGACGCGGCGGAATACAAGCACGTCGTCCTTGGCCTGATCTTCCTTAAATACATCTCCGACACCTTCGAGGAACACCGCGCCAAACTCGTCGCGGCCAAAGGCGACTACGAAGGCGCGAACCCCGAGGACCCCGACGAATATAAAGCCGAGAATGTTTTTTGGGTGCCCAAGGAGGGCCGGTGGTCCCATCTCCAGGCGTCGGCCAAACGGCCCACGATCGGGAAGATCGTGGACGACGCCATGGTCGCCATTGAGCGTGACAATTCGAGACTCAAGGGCGTTCTCCCGAAAGATTACGCCCGCCCCGGCCTCGACAAACAGCGCCTCGGCGAACTCATTGATTTGATCGCGACGATTGAACTCATCGCATCAAATCAACCCTCACCCCAGCCCTCTCCCAGCGGAAGAGGGAGTGAAGATACCGAACTCCCTTCTCCCCTTGGGAGGAGGGCCGGGGATGAGGGAAGATCGACGACCCATAGGTCGGTCCATCTTTTAGGCCGCGTTTACGAGTATTTCCTCACCCGCTTCGCCAGCGCCGAGGGCAAGAACGGTGGCCAGTTCTACACCCCGTCCTGCGTCGTGCGCTGCCTCGTCGAGATGCTCGCCCCCTACAAGGGCCGCATCTACGACCCCGCCTGCGGCTCCAGTCCCGCAGTCGCGGGATTCGTGCAGTCGGAAAAATTCGTCGAATCCCAGGGCGGCAAGCTCGGCGACATCTCCATCTACGGCCAGGAGAGCAACGCCACCACCCGCCGCCTCGCCGTCATGAACCTCGCCCTGCGCGGCATCGAGGCCGACTTCGGCCCCGAGCACGCCGACACCTTCCGCCGCGACCTCCGCGCCGACTACGTCCTCGCCAACCCGCCCTTCAACGACTCCGACTGGTTCCGCAAGGACGACGACGTGCGCTGGCAGTTCGGTGTCCCACCCAAGGGCAACGCTAACTTCGCCTGGGTGCAGCACTTCATCCACCACCTCGCGCCCCAGGGCATGGCCGGCTTCGTCCTCGCCAATGGCAGCATGTCTTCCAACCAGTCCGGCGAAGGCGACATCCGCCGCGCCCTCATCGAGGCCGACCTTGTGGACTGCATGGTCGCCCTCCCCGGCCAGCTCTTCTACAGCACGCAGATTCCCGTCTGCCTTTGGTTCCTTGCGAAAAACAAAAGTGAAAGTGGCGTCTCGCCGCTTTCTTCTTCAGCCAAGCGGCAGGATGCCGCTTCCACTTTGCGGGACCGCTGCAAGCAAACCCTCTTTATCGACGCCCGCAAACTCGGCACCCTCGCCACCCTGCGCGACGCGCTGCTGCCGAAGCTGCTGAGCGGGGAGTTGAGCGTGGGGGAGGCCAACTCTCCCGAATTGCCGGATAGTTCAAACCAAAGGAGACAGAAACAATGAACAAAGATTCCGAGACGCCACCACCTCCGGGCGGTCAGTTCCTCGTTTACCAGACGGAGGACGGGAAGCTGAAGATTGACGTGCGATTTGAGGGCGAGACCGTCTGGCTCACGCAGCAGCACATGACGGAGTTGTTTCAAACGACCAAGCAGAACGTCAGTCTCCACATTCAAAACATCTACGAGGAGCGGGAGCTCGAACGCGGGGCAACTGTCAAGGAATCCTTGACAGTTCAACTGGAAGGCAAGCGTTCCGTGCAACGGCGGGTGGAGTTTTACAACTTGGATGTCATCATCTCGGTGGGTTATCGGGTGAAATCGCTACGGGGCACGCAATTCCGCATCTGGGCCACCCGACTGCTGCGGGAATACATCGTGAAGGGTTTTCTCCTCGATGACGAGCGGCTAAAGAATCCGGATCAGCCCTTCGATTATTTCGATGAGTTGATGCGGCGGATTCAGGACATCCGCACTTCGGAGCGGCGGTTCTACCAGAAGATCACGGACATCTACGCGACGAGCATTGATTACGACCCCACGCAGGAGGTGAGCCTGCTGTTTTTCAAGACGGTGCAGAACAAGGTGCATTGGGCGATCACTGGGCAGACCGCGGCTGAGATCGTTCACGGCCGGGTGGATGCGGCAAAGCCCAACCTCGGTCTGACCAACTGGCGGGGCGCGGTGATCCGCAAGCAGGATGTCGCCATCGCCAAGAACTACCTCAGCGAGCCGGAACTGGCGGCGCTGAACAACCTCGTGGAGCAATACCTCATCTTTGCCCAAGGCCAGGCCATGCGCCGGGTGCCGATGCACATGGCGGACTGGATCGAGAAACTGAACGGGTTCCTGACCTTGAACGACCGCGACATCCTCACCCATGCCGGGCGCATTTCGCACGAGATGGGGCAGGCCAAGGCCGAGTTGGAATACGACAAGTTCAAGTCGCTCGCCGCCAGTGCCCCCCGCCCAGTGGACTCAGACTTCGAGGAGGCCACGAAGGATTTGAAGAAACTGCCAAAGCCGAAGAAACTCAAGCCGCCGAAGCCATGAGCAAAAAGAAACCCACGCCCGGCGGTCGCGCCAAAAAAAACACTGCAGTCTGCCTGATTCGCTCTTCGGCGGCGGAATACCTGACCTTTGTGGCGGCCAGCGGCCAGGGTGGCGTCGAAGCCGTTTACGCCGATGAAAATGTCTGGCTCACCCAGAAGATGATGGGGCTGCTCTACGATGTGGAAACCCACACCATCAACTACCACCTGAAGAAGGTCTTCGCCGACCACGAGCTTCAGCAGGATGCAGTTATTCGAAATTTTCGAATAACTGCCGCCGACGGCAAAACTTACGACACCCAGCACTACAACCTCTCCGCCATCATCGCGGTCGGTTACAAGGTCAACTCCGAGCGTGCCGTGCAGTTCCGCAAATGGGCGACCGGCATCATCGAGTCCTTCACCATCAAGGGCTTTGCGATGGATGACGAGCGCCTGAAAAATGACGGCTCCATTCTCGGCAAAAAATACTTCGAGGAACAGCTCCAGCGCATCCGCGAAATCCGTCTGAGCGAGCGCAAGTTCTACCAGAAAATCACCGACATCTACGCCACTTCGACCGATTACGATGTCACCGCCGCTGCCACCCAGCGTTTCTTCGCCACCGTGCAGAACAAACTGCATTGGGCCATCCACGGCCAGACGGCGGCAGAGGCCATTATCTCCCGAGCCGATGCCGCCAAAGACCGTATGGGCCTGACCACCTGGAAAGATGCGCCCAAGGGCAAAATCCAGAAGTTCGATGTCAGCGTGGCGAAAAACTACCTCACGGAAAACGAAATGGCGCAACTGCAACGCCTCGTCTCCGCCTATCTCGATGTGGCCGAAGACATGGCGCTGCGGCAGATTCCCATGACCATGCAGGACTGGGAAACCCGCCTCAACCGCTTCATCGCCGCGACCGACCGGGAAATCTTGCAGGACGCCGGCAAGGTCACTGCCGAAATTGCCCAGGCCCACGCCGAAAGTGAATTCGAGAAATACCGCATCGTCCAAGACCGGCTGTTCGAGTCGGACTTTGACCAGATGATCAAGAAGCTGCCACCAGAGGGAGACAAGGCATGATCCTCAACGAATCCATCGTCGAAGACGCCGCCCTCGAATGGTTCCGCCTTTGCCCCGCCTTCGCCAAGGCTTCGGCGAGCAAGCAAGGCTACGGCGGACAGGTCGGGAAGTTGTGCTATGCCGTCGGGCACGGGCCGCATCTCGCGCCCGGTGAACCGGCGGCGGAGTGGGATTATGGCGACGTGGCGCAATCTCGCGTTGCTCGGACCTTCACCCGGCCTCTCCCAGGCCAAGAGGGGAAGCACGTGGCCCTCCGGCGGCTGAATCCGCCCATTCCTGAAGAAGCGCGGGAGGCGGCCCTGTGCAAAATGTTGCGGGCGGGCACGACTTCGCTCACATACGCGAAGCGCGCTGTTCACCGGATTCTGCGCGATGGGGTGCCGGTGGAATCCGCCACAAGAACAACGAACCCCTTTTGATCCATGGCCGCCAAACCGAAATGCAACCCACGTAAGATGATGGAAAAAGCCATCGCTGTGATGAGAGAATCCATCAATGAGCCGCGCTCCGACAAGAAGGCAAGTCCGCTGGTCGGTGCCGTGCTAGTGACGCCGGAGGGGGCGGTGGACACAGCTTGCCGGGGGGAGCTTCGACATGGGGACCACGCGGAATACACGTTGCTGGAAAGAAAGCATCGCGACGAGCGGCTGGATGGTTCGTTTCTCTTTGCGACTCTGGAGCCCTGTGCGCCGAGGGCACGGAAGCATCCGAAGCTGGCGTGTGCCGAACGGATCGTAAATGCCGGGATTGCTGAGGTGTGGGTGGGCATCGAAGACCCCGATCCCATGGTGGACCGGCAGGGCATCCGGTATCTGGAACAGAACGGTGTGAAGGTTCATATATTCGATCTCGACTTGCAGGATGAGATTCGCGAGGCAAACGAGGAATTCATTGCGCAAGCCTTGAAGCGGGCTGCGGAGGCCAAAGACGGGAACGCAGCCAAGCCCTGCGCTTGCCCCATAACAAAGTCGCACCAAATGACTCATGGTTTATTGAATTTGTCAGCTCGGAGGAGTCTCATGATTTCAACCATATCGGAGAAGCGGGAGTAGCCTTTCCATAGCGCCTCGAATCCCGGCACTCCATCGCAC
>CAMBEJ010000063.1 GCA_945865375.1 Akkermansia muciniphila
CTCAGCACCCGCGGATCGGGAGAACGCCGGTGCAACGTGTTCACTTGCCGGTACGACCTGCGCGACTCGAACGTCTTGATCTGCTTCGTCACTTCTAGCTCATCCCACTTCCGCCCCGCGTAGGCGGCATCCGGCTCCACTTCAAAGACTGCGTAAATCTCACCACCCGTCGCACCGGGGTATCCTTTGTCCGTAAGGTCGCTCGCGGAATAGACTTTGTAGCCCGGCTTCGTCAGACGGACTAAACCGTCCGCCACCTTGCCTCCGTGGGTCCGCAAGAGAACGTGCCGCGCCGACGCCATCTGGCGGGCGACTTCGCGGACTTGCCAGTGGTTGCGACTGGCCATCTTGAGATAAAACTCCCGCTCCTCTGGCCGCTTTGAGCGGCTGAGGATATGAAGATTGGAGGACCATGGTAATTCTCTCAACAGCGGTGAGAGAATTGGCTGGTCACGGTATGTTTCACAAAATTGGCGCATCCTCCAGATGTTTTGAGGGGAAAACCCCCTGATGCCGGGTTGCCTTTTCTGAACAAAAGCGGCAAGAGATAGCACGGTGCCTTTGCCCCAGCCTTCGCTTTGAATTTTAGATGAGATGTATTTACCGACGTTCCAGTAAAGATCAATCAGGGTGGTATTTACCGCTTTAACTGCCTGCAAACGAGACTGCTCGATCAGGTCAACGATTTCTTCGAAAGCTCTCTGGTGAGAGGCTGCTGCCTTTTGGGTGATTGAGGACGTCTTTTTCATGCTGCGGCAAGCACCGAGGTCTGCGCGCGGATGGGGCCGACGGGGCAGATCGTGTTGGTTTTCATGGCGAGAATGGTTTGCAAGAAACTATCTCGGATAGAATACCTGTTCAGGCATTTTGTGAAGCTGGGGCTTCATACGGTTCCTCTTGGCTTCGGTAAGTGCCCGGCTTGCTTCCCTAGCTTCTTGGCGTCCGTCTTCACTCGTCGTTCGAGTTTTTGGACGTCTTCCTCGGGTGGCAGGGTTTCTGGTTTGATGCCACGCTGACCGAGCATGTGGCGGACGCTGGTATTGTTTTGAATATGCTCGTGGGTGATGGCGGGCTCTCTCTGTAGATAAGCCTGCTGCACGTTGTGGTTCGTCATCTCTGTCGCGAGATTCTTCGCAGCGATGGTCAGGGTGGGGAGAAAATCCGCCAGCGGCCTCGTCTGGGTGATGCCAAACTTGTCTTTCATGGCCGGCGTGGTGTGTCCGCCAAAAAGGGCGGCGTCTTCCTTTGAGCGGATGCGTCCGAAACCGGCATCATCCACGCCGCGCTCGAAAATGTTGTCGGAGAGTGCCTTTTCTGAAGCACGAAGTTTCTCGCGGGCTTCCAGTCGGCCCATGAGCATCATCCGCTCCTCGATCAACTCCTGTTTCCGGGTCTGAACGGCGAAATAACTCTGGGCAAAAGCAATCGGCTCCTTCCGCGGATCGCCATTCTGGGCAATGAGGTAGCAGGCGTAGCGGGTGAGCATGAAATCCTCGATCTCCCGCTGCGCTCCGCTGCCCAGCTCGACCATTTTCGTGACGCCACGAAAATGGTATTCCGGCTCAAAGCCAGTCGTCTTGCGGGATTCGATGGCTCTCTGGATCGCGGTCTGGAAATTTTCCCAGCGGGCATAGCCCAGTGATTCCTGGAGGTCCCGGGCAAACCAAAACTCCACTGTGGATTCCTCAGGGTGAGTCTGGGCAAGTTCATCAAACTGGCCCTGCATTTGAATGATGAGTTCTTTGTTCATGCAGCGAGTGTGGTTTCGTTTACGAGAACGGCGGCGGTGTTTTTGTTTTTCGCGAGTAACCAGAGGCAGACGGGAATCTGCTTGCTGTAGAAGAGCTGGCCGGGGAGGGAGGCGAAGTTCGAAGGATGAAGTTCGAATGTCGAAGTGGGAAAAGCGAATTCGGATTTCGGCATTCGGATTTCGTCATTTCCCAGCGGTGTCGGAGATGTATTTGAGGAAGATGAGGCCGAGGACGACGTGCTTGTATTCCGCCGCGTCCATCTTGTTGCGGAGCTTGTCGGCGGTAAGCCAGGGCTTGGCTTCGAAGCGGATGGTGGCGGAGGAGGCGTTGGATTTAGTGAGGGCCATGATCAGTGGTGGGCTGCAGACATTGCCAGCGCGGCGTTGGCGGTGTCCTTTCAGATGGGGCGGTCCATTGCACCGGAGCGATGATGATGCAAGGTGCGCCGGGTGGCGAGCGGGTTTTGTCAACCGGAGTGGATTGGCATCCTGCGTCCGGCCCGCTAATATTCAGCCACCATGAAAAACAAGAACATCATCAAGGAACTTTGGCTTTCCTACGCCAAGGAGTTGGAGACGGTGCAAAATCACATCGCCGCTTCTGCCCACCCCATCGAACGTGAAGCCCTTGAACTCCTGAAGAAATGAACGACCTGCGAGAGGCCATCAGCCAGACGAAGCTTCGATTGATTTCTGGGTTCCCTCGGTCCCAGCTTCCAGTGGCTCCGCCCTGAGGATATCCTCCTGGTAACGTCAATCCGCTCACGCAACGCAAAACGGTCGGTAAAGAAAATCCTGAGATCTATGTCAGGATTTTTCTCGTCTGAGCGTTTACTCACTGATGACCCTGCATATCCAGTATCGATCGACAGGCGATTTTCCGAAGCCGCACGCCGGCTATCTCTGAGTTTTCACGGATGAAACAAATTGATTCTTTGGTTACTTGCCTTGGCCGCGGTCGCGGGCGGTGTTTATTGGGCGGGGCAGAAATACCCGGACAAGATCACGTTCTGGAAATCCGGGTTGGCTTCGGCCACCCGGAATCCCGGCCTGCCCACCACGGCCGTGGTGGCGACGCGCGATATCAACTTCAGCGTCACCGCCGCCGGGGACATCGGGCCGCTGGACGCCGTCTCGGTGCGACCGGAAATCGGTGGGCTGATCTCCAAGCTCACGCTGGACATCGGCGACACGGTCAAGAAGGGCGAACATCCTGTTCGAGCTGGGCGACAAGGATCTCGAGAGCTTCAACGCTCGTAGAGCAAGGATCGCCGCTAGCAACTCGCGCCCACAAACTCGCATCGATCTTTACCTGATGCTGGGCGATGATTTTGCAGATGCGCCGCCCCTCAAACAATTCTCCAGAATCAATGACTGAGCCTGACAACAACAGCGAAACGGGGCCAGCGACGTCTGGCACGCCGCAGCGCGGATTCTTGTCTTTGCTCGCGCGCGCTGCGTTGCCGATTGGAATTCTTGCCGGAGGCATCGCCGCCTACCTGATTCTCTCGGCGGAACCCGAGAAACCAAAGAGCCCGCCGGCCACGCTGCAGGCCATCCGGACGCGGGTGAAAGAATTGCAGGTCCGGGACTACCCGGTGGTCATTAAGACGCACGGAGTCGTCCGGTCGCATGATGAAGTCACGCTGAGCGCCCAAGTCTCGGGGTTGATCACGCACATCAGCCTGGCGTTTGAAGCGGGCTCGTATTTCAACGAAGGCGATGTCCTGGTCCAACTCGATTCGAAGGACTACAAGAACGCCGTCGCCGTGGCGGAGGCGCGGTTGCTTAGCGCTCAGTCAGCCCTGCAGCTCGCCACTCTGAACCACGAACGAAACCTGAAGATCTTCAAGGAAAAGCTCATTCCGGAGGCCGAGGTGGATCACACGTCGGCGATCCGCTCGCAGGCCGCGGCGGATGTGGACTCCGCCACGGCCCAGGTCGATCGCAGCAAGCGGGACCTGGAGCGCACCAAGATCCGGGCGCCGTTCAATGGCCGCGTCCGACACAAGGCGGTGGGTCTCGGGCAATCGGTGGGACCAGGCACGCCACTCGGCGGAGCGTTCGCGGTCGATTTCGCGGAGGTCCGGCTACCCATCGCGGGACGGGAACTACAGTTCCTCGCGCTGCCGGAGAAGCTGGACGATCCACCGCTCGACGTGGAATTGCGCGATGGCATCGGCGGCGCACCCGACGTGGTTTGGCAGGCGAAAATCGTCCGGACCGATGGTGCGCTCGATGACAATTCGCTGGAACTCTTTGCCATCGCACGGGTGGACGATCCGTTCGGTTTGAAGTCGGGCAAACCGCCGCTGCGAATCGGGCAGCCAGTGACGGCCTCCATCGCTGGCAGGGTGCTCACGAACGTGGTGGCGCTGCCCCGTATCGCGGTTCGGCAACTCGACCAGATTGTGCTCATCAACAAAACCGAGATGACCCTGATGGCGAAGACCATCATCCCACTCTGGTCCGACGAACAATTCATCATCGTGCGCGATCCGCTAATCCAAAGTGGAGCCTTGCTTTCCACCACCCACCTCGTTTACATGCCGAATGGGGCCAAAGTGGAGATCATGCCGGAAATTGACGCCCCGCCCACCGCGGTCGCCACTGGCAAGTCGAACGAGACGCCCACCATCAAACCGGCCGGTAAACTCGGCCGCGCCAACAAGAAGCCATGAACAGGATTGAAGCATGATCCGCTGGTTCGCCAACAACGGCATCGCCGCCAACTTTCTGATGATGGCCATCCTGGTGGCGGGCATTTACACGGCCATCTACCGCATCCCACTGGAGATCACCCCGGCCCTCAGTTGGAATACGGTGATGATCGAGATGCCGTATCGCGGCGGCACCGCGAAGGACGTCGAGCGCGCGGTCCTCATCCCGATCGAGGAGGCGCTCGAAGGGGTCAAGGGTATCAAGCAGTTGAACGCCGATGGCTCCCGGGGCATGGCGCGCTTTTACCTCACCGCCGAGCCGGGCACTGATCTGCGCGAGATGATGGAGGATGTGAAGGCGCGGGTGGATACGATCACGACGTTCCCAAATGAAACCGAGCGGCCGCGGGTCTTCATTCCCGAGTCGGGAAGTTATTTCGCAGTGTTGAGTGTCGCGGTAACGGGCGACCTGGGAGCCCACGATCTGCGAAAGGTGGCCCGTCGCGTGCAGGAAGATCTCCTGGAAATGCCCGGCATCAGCCGCGCCGGACTGGAAGGCGGTCGGCGCTACGAGATTTCCGTCGAAGCCAAAGCTGATAAATTGCTCTCCTACAATTTGAGCTTTCAGGACCTCGCTGATGCCATCCGGCGGTTCTCCATTGACTTGCCGGCGGGTGCCATCGACAGCGAGAGCGGCACCTTGATTGTCCGGACACGCGGCCAGGCCTACACCGAACGAGATTTTGCCAGGATACCCATCCGCGCGGCGAATGGCGCGGAAGTCCTGCTGAGCGACATCGCCGTGATTCGCGATGATTTTGAGGAAGGTGACAAGCGGGTGGAGTTCAACGGCGCGCGCGCCCTGTTTGTCCAGGTGATGCGCACGGGCAACGAAAGTGCCATCGAAATCTCGAACAAGGTCCGCGAGTACGTGCGCACGGCCGGCACCCGTTTTCCCGATGGCATCAAGCTGTCCGTTTGGAACGACGAATCGCTGTCCATCCGCGCCCGGCTGAGCTCGCTCACCTCCAACACGCTCCAAGGCGGCCTGCTCGTGTTGATACTGCTGGGGCTGACGCTGCGTCCCGTGCTCGCGTTCTGGATCGCCGTGGGCATTCCCGTCGCGCTTGCCGGCGGCCTG
This sequence comes from Akkermansia muciniphila, assembly GCA_945865375.1. Classification (GTDB taxonomy): domain Bacteria; phylum Verrucomicrobiota; class Verrucomicrobiia; order Limisphaerales; family F1-80-MAGS106; genus F1-80-MAGS106. The sequence goes on from CAMBEJ010000063.1 coordinate 5,552, forward strand.
ATGATGATGCCCTGGCTGGGCGTCACAGCCAACATGATGAGCCTGTTCGGCTTCTTCATCGTCATCGGCATCGTCGGCGATGACGCCATTGTCACCGGTGAAAACATCTACGACAAATTGAAGACCGGCATGTCACCCCTGGAAGCCGTCGTCGTCGGCACCCAGGAAGTGTCCACACCGGTGACCTACGGCGCACTGACGACGATTGTCGCCTTCATCCCGATGCTTTTCTTCGAAGGCACCTGGGGCGACTACGCCAAGGAGATTCCTCCAGTCGTCGCGTCCGTTCTCCTGTTCTCGCTGCTGGCGTGCAAACTTTTCCTGCCGACGCATCTCAAGCACATCCGCTTTACCGAAAAGACAAACGCCTTCGATCGCTTCCAGCAACGGATCACCAACGGCATCGAGCGCTTCGTCGAGCGGGTCTACCGACCCACGCTCAACTGGGCAATGCGCCATCGTGCAACCGTACTCGCCAGTTTCGTTGCGCTGGGTTTGCTGATGGGCGGCTATTGCGTCGGTGGCCGGATGAAGTTCGTTTCATTTCCCTCTGTGGACTCCCGCCGAATCACCGCGATCCTTCGCCTTCCGGATAACACTCCGCTGGAGACCACCGCCAAATACATGGACCGAATCCTGGCCGCGCTGGAACAGGCCAGAAAGGAGTTCGTCGATCCCAAGACCGGCGAATCCTACATTCGCAATGTGTCGCGGGTTATCGGCGGCTACGAGCCGCGCAGCAGTTTTTCCAAGGCTGCGGGCTCCGTCTCGCTTGAGATCATGGATCCCAGCGATCGCAGTGAACAAGGTCCGCGCAACAGTCAGATCGCCAATCGCTGGACCGCACTCATCGGCCCGATCCCCGAGGCCCTGCGCTTTCGGGTTTACGCCGAACAATCGTTTGAGGGCGGCCAGGAATACGCCGACGCGAATTTCCACCTGGAACTGCGCGGTCCTTCCTCGCCCAAGAAAGCCGAAATCGCCGAGCGCATGAAGGGAATGCTCGAAGGCTACGGCGGCATCCGCACCGCGTGGGCGCAGGTGAACTACGGTCAGGACGAACTGGAACTCTCTTTGAAGCCGCGGGCCGCGGAGCTCGGACTCAACCAGGCGTTGCTTGCCCGACAGATTCGCCAGGCATTCTACGGCGAGGAAGCCCAACGCGTGCAGCGCGGCATCGACGACATTCGCGTCATGGTCCGGTTGCCCAAGGCCGACCGCGAGACGTTGCACACGCTCGACCAGATGAAGATCCGCACTCCGCGCGGCGCCGAAGTGCCGCTCGCGACCGTTGCGGAGGTCAAGTTCACCAAGGCGCCGTCGTTCGTGGAACGAAACGATTCCGCCGAAGTGATTCGCATCGGCGCGCAGCCCATCGACGACACCATCAATGTCATCGGCATCGCCCGGGATCTCGAACCGAAGCTGACCCAGATGTGCCTCGAAGGCGAGGGCATCTCCTTTCAATTCAAGGGCTACGTGGCGGAAGCCGAGGAATCGAAGCGGCGGACAATCGTCGGAACGATCGCCTTGCTGATCGCCATCTATGCGTTGCTGGCCATTCCGCTCAAGTCGCTCACCCAGCCGATCTTTGTCATGTTGATCATCCCGCTGGGAGCGGTTGGCGCGTTGCTCGGCCATATGATCATGGGCATGACGCCGTCATTCCTTTCCATCTTTGGCATGCTCGCGCTGGCGGGCATCTCGGTAAACAACTCGCTGGTGATGGTGGACTATGTCAACCAGCGCCGGGCCGCGGGAATCACCCTACTCCAGGCGGCCATGGAAGCGGGTGCCCGGCGTTTCCAACCGATTGTCCTCACCTCGGTGACGACCTTCGTCGGCCTTGCTCCCATGATCTTCGATCGGTCGCTGGAAGCTCAATTCCTCATTCCCATGGCGGTGTCGATGGGCTTCGGGATCCTCTTCACCACGGTCATCACGCTCTACCTGGTTCCCTGCACCCTGATCTTCGCCGACGATGTCGGACGGCATTGGGCTGGTTTCCGGCAGTGGTACTTTCGGCCGTTTTCAACTGCCAACCTTGAGAAGCACAATTAGCCTTTCCATGCCGCTGACCGAACCAACAGTCTTGCAGACGCTGATGAAATGGCGCACGCGCGTGTCAGCGGCCGCCTGGGTCGTGGTGCGGGATGCACACGCGGCGGAGGATATTTTCCAGAACGTCGCGCTCAAGGCGATGACGCGAGAGGTGAGTTTCGAGAACGAGGCGACTCTGATGTCGTGGGCATTCATCACGGCGCGGCGCGAAGGCATCGACTGGCTGCGGAGGCATCAGCGCGAAAGCCTCTGCCTCGATGCGGAGATTCTCGAATTGTTGGAACACGAATGGCAGTCCGAGGCCCCGCATCCCGCCGGCGCGAAGATCGAGGCATTGCAGGATTGTCTGTCGGCGGCCCCCGAACCCGCCCGGCGCCTGCTCAAGCTTCGCTACTTCGATGGTTTCAGTTGCGAGGAGGTGGCGGAACGAATGGGCCTCGGCCTAAACGCGATTTACAAGCGGGTCTCCCGGTTGCACGAGAGCTTGAAGGACTGCATCGAGGGCAAACTGGAGGGCGGCACCACGGCCGGAACACAAGCACCATGAACCAGGGCAATCCCCAGCACGAACTGCTGTTGCGCTACCTCGACGGACGGGTGACGGCGGAGGAGCAGCAGCGCGTGAGCGAGTTGCTTCGCACCGAACCCGCCGCTCGCGCGTTTCTTCGTGAGGTGTCGGAACAGGCGGTCATGGTGGCGGACCTGGAGCGCATCGCGGCCGGGCGCAAGGAAGCGCTGCAACCCCGACAAGCCGTCGCGGAACAGAGGCGCAAGGTTGTACCAGTCAATTCTCGCACGTGGCAATGGCGCGTGGCTGCGGCGGCCGTGATTGCGCTGCTGGCCGTGGGCGCCTTCCAGTTCACCCCCAAGACCAAGCAAGAAATTGCCCGGGTGTCCAAGGTGACCGGCTCCAGCCAGTTCTTTGGATCCAACGGCAAGATCCAGAACACGCTGGCCATGGGAACTCCCCTGGTCGAGGGTGACACGGTGGAGACTCGCTCGTGCGATGCATGGATCGAGCTGAAGCTGCGCGATGGTTCCATGCTCACCATCGCCGGGCACTCGACCTTGCGAATCCTCGATCAAGCCGCCGGCAGGAATCAGTTCAAATTATTGCAAGGAAGCCTCTGGAAAAGCCCGGCGCCCGAATCGCCCGCCAGGGCTATTTTGATTCAGACGCCAGCCCTAACCGCAGAGCTGCGCGGAGCACAGTTCGATATCCAGGCTTCCCCCACCGAGACGATGCTGCGGGTAAACGAAGGCTCTGCCAGGGTTACCCAGACCTTGGACTGGAGAGCGATCGAAGTGCCGAAAGGACATCAAGTCGTGGCGTTGCTGGGCAAACCAGTCGCCCTCTCCGCGGCGGTTCAGCCGAAACCGATCAACTACTGGGCGTGCGACTTGTGGCAGGTCCTCGAGGTCACCCTGGGTCGGTGGCTGCCCCCGACCGGAAGCGAGCGGGCGCGCCTGGGCGCCGAACCCTTGCTCTGGCCGTTAGCGGGCCGTGATCCGTTGATGCTTTATGCGGTCGCCATCGCCGCTTGGAAAAGCACCGACCATCCGGTGCTGTTGCAATCGGGCTCCACGCTCCGTTTCCGCGGGCGCACCGAGCGGGTGCAAACTGTCCGTTTTGGATTCAGCGCCCAGAAGATGCGCGGCGCGTTCGCCGGAAAATTCGAGGTGGACGTCAACCCGGACGCGCTTGGCCTGGCGGGCGAGACATGGGAAGTCGAGCTGCCCATCGCGAACTTCCGGCCGCTTCACCCGCACCTGGCCGCATCGCCAGAAGGCCTGGAGCTGACCGATGTGTATGCCTTGACGATCAACAACGACGCGGGCCTGGAGATCAATCACATCGAGTTGCATCCAGTGCTCGGAACCACCAATTGAAGCCCCCAACCCAAGCGCCACTCCCGCATGACCACCGCCACGTCCGCGACCAATCCCCTCGAAGTCGAACGGTGGCTCCATCTGGCCAAACAGGGTGACGAGGCGGCGGCGCGGGAATTAATTGATTACCTCCGGCCGCGGGTGGAGCGAATCATCGGTGCCAGACTTGGAAGTTGTTTTGGCAAGGAGGACATCTGCCAGGAGGTTTTCCGCAAGGTGTTTTCGCGCCTGGACCAATATCGAGGCCAGGTGCCGTTGTTGAACTGGGTCAGCCGGATCACCGTCAATACCTGCATCACCGCCGCCCGGAGCAGGCAGACCCGCAGCCTGGTGATGGGCATGGCCGACTTGAGCGAGCCGTCCGAACAGACCTTGGAACTCCCCCATGGAGATCGCCCCTGCATTACCGATGGGATTCATGCCCGCGAGCTGGTCAATCTATTGCTGGGTTCCCTGCCCCCCATGGAAAGAAGGATTATCGAACTCTTCTGTCTCGAGGGACACTCCTACCTTGAGCTGAAGCACCTGACTGGTCTGACCGTGGGCCTGGCCAAGACCCGCATCTGTCGCATCAGAAAAAAACTTGAAAAGAAACTGGAGGAACTCACCAGCATCCCCCTCGCAACCCTGGCGACTTATGAAAAAAACACACCACGCCCTGCCCTCTGATGGCCGCCCGCCCGCCCCGGCGATGAGTGGACGACCCGCCCACACGCGGCATCCCGGGTTGTTCATCCGGTGCGTCTTGTTTCTGAGTTTGGGCCTGACCTGTGTTTCGCCCGCCGCGACGCCAGCGGAGGGAGAATTGAGTCTTGAACAACGCCGTGCGGAACTCGCTGCAAAGCACGACCGAAATGGCGACGGCAGGATCGACGCGACCGAGCGGGAGGAAATGCGCCTGACCCTGAAAAAGCAACGCCTCGAGAAGGGTTCGGAATCTGATGTGCCCGCGGACTTCCTCGCAGATTATGACACGAACAAGAATGGTGAAATGGATGCACCGGAGTGGGGTCCGGCGCGCCTGGGGGAGACCCGGGTTTTGACCGAACGATTTGATGCCAACAAAGACGGGTCGCTTGATGAACAGGAATCGAACACCATGCTGACCGAGGTCAGGACGGTGGCGATGCGCTATGCGAGGGACTACTTCGCCTACATACTGAAATACGATAAGAACGAGAACGGAGAGTTTGATGGTGATGAGTATGCCACAGCCCAGGCGGCCGAGGCGCAAGTGGTCCTGCAAACCTACGATGCGGACTGGAGTGGCGTCTTGGACCAGGCGGAAAAAGCAAAGGCCGGGGCAGATCTCCGCAACGGCACCATCAAGGGTTTCTACGCGCGGTTTGTCGCGGATGCGATTCGGGGCGCGCGCGGCGGCAGATCAAACTTCTTGGAGACCCAAAAGAAGCTGCTGACGTTTGACACCGATGGCGACGGCCTCGCCAGCGCCGAGGAGTTGCGGCTTATTCGCCAGAATCAGCCGACCGCCCAGTAGACCTCTGAAACCATTTCAAGCCGCTCACCCTTCCCGCCAACATTTCATGAATCCTTTCACTTGTTCCCGGCTTTCCTCGCTGGTCGCCTTTTTTTGTACTGCGCTCATTGTTACAACCGGGTCACACCGCGGTTACGCGCAGGCCGCGGCGAACCCGCCCACGGTCATCATCAGCGAGTTCATGGCGGCCAACGATTCGGGCATGAAGGACGAGGACGGCGACTACTCGGACTGGATTGAGTTCCGCAATTACGGTGAGCAGGCGATCAAGCTCGCGGAGCTTCGCCTGACCGACAGCCGGAAGAACACAGGCAAGTGGACCCTGCCGGCGGTGACGCTCGAGCCGGGGGCGCACCTCCTGGTTTTCGCCTCCGCCAAGAGCCGCAACGATCCCAGCCGGCCGTTGCACACCAGCTTCAAACTGGGCGCCAAGGCTGCTTATCTCGCCTTGATCGCGGCGGACGGCCGGACGGTGATCCATGAATACGGCCCCAAGTATCCTGACCAAAAGGCGAATACCAGCTACGGAATTGGCCGGGAGTGGCGTCCCGGAACGCCGCTGGCGGAACACGAGCAGTTCTTGCTGGAACCGACGCCGGGCAATGTCAATTCCGATAAACTTTTGGGCGAAGTAGGCGCAGTGATGTTGAACCAGAAGCGCGGGTTTCGTGATGAGCCGTTCGAACTCAAGCTCGCCACGGGCACGGACGGCGCGGTCATCCGCTACACCACCAATGGATCCGAACCCAGCCTGGCGCAAGGAAAAACGTATCAATCGCCGCTCAGTATCTCCCAGACCACGGTCTTGCGGGTGGCGGCCTTCAAACCGGGTCACCGCCCGACCCGGGCGGAGACGCACACGTTCCTATTTCCGAAAGACGTGATCCATCAATCGCCGGATGGTCTGCCGCCCGAAGGATTTCCCTACCTGTGGGGCAAGAACCTGGTGGACTACGGCATGGATCCCCTCATCGTGAATGACCCGCGTTACCGAGATGAAATCGTCGCCAGCCTGAAGTCGCTGCCCAGTTTTTCAATCGTCACCAGCATGGACAACATGTTTGGCGAGACGAACGGCGTCTACTCGAATGCCGGCGAGCAAGGCCGGGAATCAGAACGACCGTGCTCGCTGGAACTGCTGCAGCCGGACGGCCGGCAGGAGTTCCAGATCAATTGCGGAATCCGCATTCGGGGCGGCTTCAGCCGCATGCCTCTCAACGCCAAGCACGCATTCCGCCTGTTCTTCCGCGACGCGTACGGCCAGGGGAAGTTGAGATACCCGCTGTTCGGCAGGGACGGGGCGCAGGAAATCGAAAACTTTGATCTGCGCACGTTTCAAAATTACTCATGGAGCCTAGGCGGTGACCCACGGGGAATCATGCTGCGCGACCAGCTCAATCGCGACCTGCAACTTGCCATGGGCCAACCAGCCGCCCGCGGTGAATATTACCACCTCTACATTAACGGCCAATACTGGGGCCTCTACAATACCTGCGAACGCGTTGACGCCTCGTTCGGCGCGACCTATCTCGGCGGGAAGAAGGCCGACTACGATACAGTCAAAGTGGACTCCGGATTCACCACGCGACGGAGCACCTACAACTTGATTCCCACCGATGGAAACTTGGAAGCCTGGACGCGCCTTTACCAACGCGCCGCCGCCGGCCTGACCAACAACGCCGATTACTTCGCTCTGCAGGGCTGCCATCCAGACGGCACGCGCAGCCCATCATTGGAACGGTTGCTCGATGTGGACAACCTGATCGATTACATGTTGATCATCTTTTGGGGCGGAAACCTCGACGCGCCGATCAGCGCCTTTGGCGGAAATCGCACCCCAAACAACTACCATTCGTTGTATCGCCGGAACGGTGGCGATGGTTTCAAATTCTTCGTGTGGGATGCCGAACACACGATGTTGAAACTCGGCGAGGACCGGCTCGGCCCATTCAAGACCGGCACGCAGGTGGGGACCAGCAGCCCGCAATGGCTCTGGCAACAATGCGTGGACAACGCCGAGTTCCGCCTGCGCGTGGCTGACCGGGTTCACCAGCATTTCTCCAAAGGGGGCGTACTCAGTCCCGACACTCTGAAAGAGCGGTTCAACGCACGCGCCAAAGAGATCGAGTCCGCCGTTGTCGCCGAGTCCGCCCGGTGGGGTGACGTGAAGCACCACTATACCATGGACCCGCCGCCGCGCGTGGATGACGCCGGCAAACCCCTGACGGGTCCGTTCAATCGCGAGGATGACTGGCGCCGCGAGGTGAACCGGCTGCTGACGAATTACCTGCCGCAACGCTCCGGCATCGTGGTCGGCCAGTTGTTCGCGCAAGGCCTGTTGCCGGACTTGGAACCACCCAAGTTCGCCCGCGAAGGCCCCGTCGATTCGTCCCGCTTCGTGCTGAAGAACGGGACGGCCAAAGCGGCCATCTACCACACGACGGATGGAACAGACCCTCGGTTGGTCGGCGGTGGAGTTTCGCCCCAGGCGATGAAGTATTCAGCTCCGGTTTCGGCCGGCGGGAAAGGGCTGCCGATCAAAGCACGGGCAATGATCGACGGTGATTGGAGCGCCGTGGCGACCACTCGCTGAGACTGAGGCCGGAGACGCAAACGGCGCTTGAAGGCGAATCCGGCTTCAGCAAGTCCTGCACACAGATTCCAAATTGAACCAAATCTGCCAAGGACAAGCACTCGAATGAGCATCAAGAGACTGTTCCTCGCCTGTTGCCTCGTCCAACTCGCCGTAGCCCCGGCGGGGTCTGACGAGCGCAAAAATCACGACAAGGACGTGGTCTATGACGAGGCGAAAGTTCCGCCCTACGACCTACCGCCGCTGCTCGTGTCGTCGGAGGGCAAACCGATCACCACGCCAGAAGAGTGGTTCAACGTCCGCAGGCCGCAGATCATGTCGCTCTTTGGCAACCTGATCTACGGCGTCGTACCGCAGCCGGAGTCGCCGATCAAGACGACCTTCGAAGTGGTGAAGACGGACCGCAACTTCATGGGCGGCAAGGCCACGCGCAAAGACGTGCGCATCCGCTTCGAGAACGCCAAGGGTTCAGCCGAAATGACGATCCTCGTGTTCACACCGAACGACGCGAAAGGTCCGGCGCCGGCGTTCCTGTTGCACAGTTTCGCCGGCACGAAGGATGACGGCCACGACGCGCATCCGGATCGCCCGGGTTTTCTCCGCAACGGAATTCCGCTCGGCGAGTTTCTCCAGCGCGGATTCGGTTTCGTCGTGGTGCCGCAGGGTGCCTTGGTCGCACACAACGAAGTCGAGTTTCTCAAGGGCATTCACCCGCTCTTCTATCGCACCGGCCAGAGTTTTCCGAAGGCCAACGAGTGGGGCTGCATCGCCGCGGTCTCGTGGTCTGCGTCACGCGCCATGGATTACCTGGAGACCGACCGCGACATCGACGCGAACCGCATCGCGGCCATCGGCCACTCCAAGATGGGCAAGGCGACGCTTTGGACCGTGGCGCAGGACCAGCGTTTCGCGCTGGCCATCTCCGCGCAATCCGGCTGTGCCGGGGCCGCACTCTGGAAACGGAACTTCGGCGAGAACATGGAGAAGATGGTGACGCGCTTTCCCTACTGGCTCTGCCGCAATGCGTGGAAGTTCGTGCGCAACGAGGACGACCTGCCGGTGGACCAGCACATGTTGCTGGCCTGCATCGCGCCGCGGCCGGTCTATGTCCACAGCGGGGTGGAAGACACCTGGGCGGATCCCCGCGGCGAATACCTTTCCGCGTATCACGCCAGCGAAGTCTATCGGTTGCTCGGAAAGAAGGGGCTGACCTCGGAAGCGTCGCCTCCTGTCGGTGAGGCCATCGTCCAGTCCGACGTTGGCTACCACAACCGCCCCGGCGGCCATTCCATCGAGATGTTCGATTGGCTGAAGTTCCTGGCGTTCGCGGAGCACCACCTGAACCCAAAATGATTCACACGCCCGCCGGAGCCTCATCATGAACCTCACCGAACAGGACATTCTGCAATCCCTGATGAAATGGCGCACCCGCGTCTCGGCGGCGGCATGGGTGGTGGTCCATGACGGGCACGCGGCGGAGGATATTTTCCAGAACGTCGCGCTCAAGGCGATGACGCGGGAGGTGAGTTTCGAGAACGAGGCGACTCTGATGTCGTGGGCCTTCATCACGGCGCGGCGCGAGGGCATCGACTGGCTGCGGCGACACCAACACGAGACGCTGTGCCTCGATGCGGAGCTTCTCGAATTGTTGGAACACGAGTGGCAGTCCGAGCCGGCGCATCCGGCGGGCGCGAAGATTGAGGCGTTGCAAGATTGTCTGGCGGCGGCGCCCGAGTCCGCGCGGAGCCTGCTCAAGCTGCGTTACTTTGACGGCTACAGTTGCGAGGAAGTGGCGGAGCAGATGGGCATCGGATTGAACGCCATTTACAAGCGCGTCTCCCGCCTGCACGAGAGCTTGAAGGAATGCATCGAGGGCAAACTCAGCAACGCCGACGGCAAAGCAGGACAGGTTCCATGAGCCCGAACGATTCCCAGCACGAACTCCTGCTGCGCTACCTCGATGGTCGCGTAACGCCCGAGGAACGGCTGCGCGCCGTGGAGTTGTTGCGCATCGATCCGGAAGCTCGCGCGTTCCTGCGCACCGTGTCAGAGCAGGCGGTGATGGTGGCCGACCTGGAGCGCATCGCGGCAGGTCGCGAGAAGGCGCTTCATCCGCGTCAAGTCGTGGCGGAGCAGAGGCGCAAGATTGTGCCGGTCAATTTTCGCGCGTGGCCATGGCGTGTGGCGGCGGCGGCCGCTGTGCTGGTTCTGGCTGCGTTGGCCTTTCAGTTTCGCTCGAACGCCCGGCCCGGAATCGTTCGCGTGACCAAGGTGACCGGCGCCAGCCAATACTTCGGCTCCAAAGGCAAAATCGAAAACGCGCTGACGGCCGGAACATCCCTCGGAGCCGGTGACACATTGCAGACTCGCTCGTGTGATGCGTGGATTGAGTTGAAGTTGCGCGATGGTTCCACGCTCACCATCGCCGGGAATGCGACCTTGCGCCTCCTCGACGGTGAGGCGGGCGGAAAGCGGTTTGAACTCTCGCAAGGAAGTCTCTGGGCCAACCCAGCCGCAGGAGCGACCGGAGATCCCGTGCTGATTCAAACGCCCACGGTGGCGGTAGAGGTGCGAGGGGCACAGTTCAACATCCAGACCTCGTCAACAAAGTCCATCGTGCGGGTCAACGAAGGCTCTGCGCGGGTCAAAAACAATCTGGATGGCACCGTCGTCGCGGTGGCGAAGGGACAGCAGGTAGCCACGGCGCTCGGCTGGAAGGAACCGTTCACCGCGACGACCCAGCCTGCACCGATCGATTACTGGGCCTGTGATCTGTGGCAGGTGCCGGAAGTCATTCTCGGCCGCTGGCTGCCGCCCACGGGCCAACATCGCGCGCGTCTCGGAGCCGAGCCATTGCTCTGGCCGATCTCAGAACGCGATTCGATGATGCTCTACGCGGTGGCCCTTGCCGCCTGGAAATCCAGCGAGCATCCCGTGGTGCTGCACTCCGACTCGAAGCTCCGCTTTCGGGGACGAACGGAGCGGGCGCAGATGGTGCGTTTCGGATTCAGCACGCAGAAGATCCGGGGCGTGTTCGCCGGGAAATTCGAAGTGGACATCCCGCCTGCCGCACTCGGGCCGGCGGGCGGGACGTGGGAAGTGGAACTGCTGTTGGCACACTTCCGGCCGCTGCACCCACACTTGGCCGCTTCACCGGAAGGATTAGAACTGACCGACGTGTATGCGCTGACGATCAACGACGACGCGGGCCTGGAGATCAATCATATCGAGTTGGTGCCGCGCAATTAGGCCACGAGTTCATTGGTTTCCTCAAGGAATACGAGAAACGCTCAATAATGACCTCATCCCCAATGGCCGCAGGCGGCGTGGAACGCCCCGAGGCGGGAACAACTTCTCCGTCGAGGTTGAAGGTGGTTCTCGGCCTGGTAGGATGGTTGGCGCTTTGTTTTAGCGCCGCGTCGCTCGGCGCGTTCTTCATGCCGGGCGAGTGGTATGCCACGCTGAAGAAGCCGGCGTGGAATCCGCCCGGCTGGATTTTTGGCCCGGTGTGGTCGGCGCTCTACACGATGATGGCGACCGCGGCATGGCTGGTTTGGAAGCGCGGAGGATTCGCTGCGCAACGTTGGCCACTGAAGCTATTCCTCGTGCAACTCGCGCTCAACGCCGCGTGGACGCCGCTGTTCTTCGGGCTCCACCGGCCGGGCATTGCGTTCGCGGAAATCGTGATACTCTGGCTGGCGATTGCCGCGGCACTCGCCGCCTTCCGTCCGGTGAACCGCACCGCTGCGTGGCTGCTTGCGCCGTATCTGGCGTGGGTAAGCTTTGCGGCATTCCTGAACTTCACCTTGTGGCGGCTGAACTCCTGAACTATCCAAATGCAAATGAAAATTCCCTCTGTAAAGTCCGTCCGGCACGTCGCCGCGCTCCTGTGGACGTGCCTTGCCATCACCATGAATGCTGACTCGAACTCTGAAACAATCATCTTCGACTTCCAGACCGCGACGAACTCCCCGGCGTGGCAGGTCGTGAACGACGACGTGATGGGCGGCGTGTCCACCAGTCAGTTCCAACTCCTCACCAACGGCGGCGCGATCTTCAGCGGAGTGGTCTCGCTGGAGAACAACGGTGGCTTCGCCTCGGTGCGGTCCTCGCCCGTGCGGGAAAATCTCAACGGTTGCGACGCCTTCGTGCTCCGCGTGCGCGGGGATGGACGGCGTTACAAGTTCACCGTGCGCACCGAGTCGGGTTTCGACGCGCCGAATTATCAGGGCGAGTTCACGACGAAACGCGGCGCATGGGAAGAGCACCGCCTCTCGTTCAAGGATTTCGTGCCGACGTTTCGCGGGCGCGTGCTGACCGATGTGCCGCCGCTGGATCCTGCGAAGGTCACTTCAGTGGGCCTCCTCATCTCGGACAAACAAGCAGGCCCATTCCGGTTGGAGATGAGTTGGATCAAGGCGACCGGCCGCCCGCGTTGAGGAAGCATCTCATGATCAGCGCTTCAGCATTGCTTGCGCCTGGTTCGTGATGAGCGCGACGGCCGGGTGCGCGATGCGGCGTTCGGCGGTGATGGCGTGGAAGCCCATCCGGCAGCCCTTTGCGTGGCCGATCATCTGGAAGCCGTAGCGTTTGACGGCTTCGTCCAGTGCCACCGTGGGCACGGCGATAAATCCGCGTCCTTCCGCAGCCATGACTTTCATCAGCGCCAGGTCTTCGAACTCAACGACGACGCGCGGCTGGATGCCGTGTTCGCAAAACCAGGTTTCCAACGCGTGCCGCAACACGGTGTTCTCCGCTGGCAACAGCGCGGGCGCGCCGTGCAGCGACGTGGGGAAACTACGCTTCAAGCGCGCGGCCAGCTTCTTCTCGGCACAGAAGGTCGCACCGCTCTCGCCGAGCGCATGCGTGAACATTTTGAAGCTCGTGCTGCCGGATGCCGGTTCGTCGGAGAGCACAAGGTCGAGACGATTCGCCCGGTCTCGGTCAGCTTGTTGTTCGGGCCTTCGCGCCGGAACAGTTTTTCGTCGAGGACGGATTCCAGTTCACAAATCTGTTCGGAGATGGACGGCTGGAAAACGTGCAGTTTCTCCGCGGCGCGCGCGAGGCTGCCTTCCGTGGCCACGGTCCAGAAGTAACGCAGGTGGTGGTAGTTCAGGCATTCCATCGTGCGCGGAGGATGCTTCGGATTAACCGAAGCGTCCATTCGGAAAGGCGTATTAGTCCGCGTTCCGTGCGCCCTCTACGGTGTCGTCGTGAACGACAGTCTCTGGATAAACCGGAGGCGCGCGACGACAATTATGAAACTGAACTTGAAGCATGTGAACATCGGTTCCACGAACGGCTTGGATTTCTGGGTGGACAAACAGATCCTGACCCTGGGTGAAGCCCGGCAGATCGATGAGGCCAACATCGAACTGGCGCACCACGCGGACGCCAGTCCCGCTTACCAGGCGCGAGTACACCTCGTCACCCCGGGGCCGGATGTCTTCGCGGAGAGCCGCGATCACACGGTCCGAGCCGCGTTCGAGAGAGTGATGAAAGACCTGCGCGCCACCATCACGCGCCGCGCTACCAAACAGGTGCAAAATGTGAAAACTAATTTACAGGCTCCGGTCTCAAAAACTCGCGGCGCCCGCCGGTAATCAGAGCCGAACCGAAGAAAGCCACCCACCCATGAAAACAAAACTCAGCAAATGGATGATCGCTTACGGCCTCTTCCTCATCGCCATGGGCGCGGCGGGCTACTTATCGAACCCGGAGAAGGCCGCCACCGCCTTGATGTCCGGTGGCACCTTCGGCGCGCTCTCGATGCTGTGGGGTTGGCTGATGTCGCGCGGGATCGGTTGGAGCCGGTGGGCCGCGGGCACAACGACGGCGCTGCTGGTCGTCGTCTTCGCGTCGCGCGCGAGTGTGAGTTGGATGACGTTCGCCGGCGGCGCCTCGGAGAAACTCACCGCCGCGATCCTGATCACCCTGATGGGCACCGCTTCGCTGGCGATGCTCGCGCTTTTGCTGTCGACGCTTGTCCGGCGCACTCCTGCCCTCCGTTGGAAACTGTTCCCAGAAACATAACATCCTATGACTGAATGAATCTGGCTCCGGGTCGGTTTCAAGGCCTTTGTGCTGGTCATGCTCGCGCTCGATCTCGGCGTGTTCCTTCGCAAGGCGCACGTCGTGTCGTTCCGTGAAGCCATCGGCTGGACCATCACGTGGTTCACGCTGGCGATGCTCTTCAATCTCGGCATCTGGCATTAGGCCGAATCGCAGAAGGCGCTGGAATTCACCACCGGCTACCTCATCAAGGTCGGTCTCGGGGTGGTGCTGACTTTCGTTGGTGAAGATGCTGCTGGCGCACACGGCGTGGAAGATTGACACGCTGGTTTCGCTTGGCTTGATCGTGCTCACCCTCGCGACGTCGGTCGTGATGTCGCGAGGGTGGCCGAAGAAAGTGACCATCCCGACGGTCGTGCCCAAACCCAACCAAGCATGACCCGCATCGGCATCTAAATCTTCATCGTCCTGCTGTTGTTTACGGTGAACGGACTTTTCGCTATGATCCCGTCATGAATCGCAGCGAAACAATTCCGCGCGTCCCTGACGAAGCCCAACGCCTCGCAGCACGGGCTCGACCGCTGGGAAATCCTGTCATGTATCAGCAATGGCGCGATCTGCTTTTTCTGCACTGGGAATATCCTGCGGCTGCGATTCAGGCGACACTGCCGGAGGGTCTGTTCGTGGATACTTTCGGCGGGAAGGCTTATCTCGGGATTGTTCCGTTCTTCATGCGAAACATCCGCCCGCGCTTCCTGCCCGCCGTGCCGGGAATCTCGAACTTCATGGAGCTGAACCTGCGCACCTACGTTTATGACCGGGCGGGCGGGCCGGGCGTGTGGTTCTACTCGCTGGACGCAAATCAATGGCTGGCGGTGGAGATTGCCCGACGGTTCTTCCATCTGCCCTATGAGCACGCGGAGATGACATCAAGCCGCACGCCAGAAGGCCGCATCCGCTACGAATCGCTTCGCAACGGCAAGCGAGCAAACGGCGCGAGTTGTCTTTTTGACTACGCCCCCGGCGCGGAGTTGCCTCCGTCGACACCCGAATCGCTGGAGTTCTTTCTCATCGAGCGATACCGGCTCTACTCCAGCGCACTGGACGGACTCCGGCGCGGCGCGGTTTTTCATCCGCCGTATCCGGTGTGCCGCGCCTACGTGACAGTGTGGGACGAACAGTTGCTGGCGCTGGACGGCTTCACCCCCACGGGTCGGCCCCCTGATCACGTCCTGATGTCCCGCGGCGTGGACGTGACCGTCTTCCCACTGGAATCGGTCGATTTGACAACAGGATTTCATACACCATGATTCACCAGTGACCATGAAGCTTTGTCTTATTGCCTCGGGAACCCTGCTATCGTTGGTTTTCCTGGCCGGTTGCAAGCTGACTCGCGCCGGCTACGAGTCGGCGGGCTACCAGGTCGTGCGCCGCAGCGGTTCGTTTGAAATCCGGGATTACCCGGCGCTCACGCTGGTTTCGACGCCGATGACCGCGACGCAACCAACGGATGACAACAGCTTCCTGCGGTTGTTTCGCTACATCGGCGGCGCGAACGAAGCGGAGGCAAAGATTGCCATGACCACGCCCGTGTTCAGCGATCAGGGCGGAACAAACCGGCAGATGAGTTTCGTCATCCCGAAGAAGGTTGCGGCCACGGGCGCCCCGAAGGCGAAGCGCGACGACATCTCGGTGCAGACACGAGCTGCTGGGCGCTTCGCAGTCTATCGATTCAGCGGAAGCTCGGGTGTCGAGCGCGCGGCCTCGGCGCGGGGCAGGCTGACGGACTGGATTGCAGCGGAAAAACTCCAGCCCATCGACGAGCCGGTTATGGCGAATTACGACCCGCCGTTCACGCCCGTATTCCTGCGTCGCAACGAGGTGATGGTGCGGGTGAAGGAGGATCCCATTGAGCGGTGATTTTGATTCACCGGCGCCAACTGGAGCGCATTCTCAAACTATCATGACTTGTCCTCCTTCCCTCGTCTGGTTCCGGTGTGACCTGCGCCTCGCGGACAATCCGGCCTTGAGCGCTGCCTTCAAGCGTGGCGGGCCGGTCGTGCCTGTGTTCATCCATTCGCCGGAGGAGGAAGCCCCGTGGGCACCGGGTGGGGCTTCACAATGGTGGCTGCATCAGTCATTGCGGGCCTTGGGAACCTCCCTGCACGAGGCCGGCTCGCGGTTGATTATTCGACGCGGCCCGGCGCTCGAAACGCTGCGCGCGCTCGCCAAGGAAACCGGCGCGGGCGCGGTCTTCTGGAATCGCCGCTACGAACCCGCGGTCATCGCGCGCGACGCGCAGGTCAAAGAGTCCTTGCGGGGCGCCGGGTTGGAAGCGGAGAGCTTCAACGCCGCGCTCTTGCACGAGCCGTGGACGATTCAAAACCAGAGCGGGAAACCGTTCCAGGTCTTCACGCCCTTCTGGAAACATTGCCTCACCAAGCCAGACCCCGACCAGTCGTTGCCAGCGCCGACGCAGACTGTCGCACCGGACAAGTGGCCGAAGTCCCTCCCGCTTGACGCACTCGCACTCGAACCGCAGATCAAATGGGCCGAGGGCATGCGCGCTGCCTGGCATCCGGGCGAATCGGGCGCCCGTGCGCAACTCGACCGCTTCCTCTCGAAAGCCTTCACCGGCTACTCGGAGCAGCGCAATCGTCCCGACATCGCCGGCACATCTCGACTCTCTCCGCATTTGCACTTCGGCGAAATCAGCCCGCGACAGATATGGCATGGTCTGCGCGGCATGGGAGAGAAGCGGAACCTTTCGCTCGCCCAATGGCGCTCCTCGCAGTTTCTCGCCGAAGTCGGCTGGCGCGAGTTCGCGCATCATTTGCTTTTTCACTTCCCTCATACGCCCACCGAACCGTTGCGCGCGGACTTCAAAAAATTCCCATGGCGCAAAGACGCCCCGTGGCTTGAGGCCTGGCAGAAAGGCCGGACGGGTTATCCGATCGTCGATGCCGGGATGCGCGAGTTGTGGACGACCGGCTGGATGCACAATCGCGTGCGCATGATTGTCGCGAGTTTTCTGGTGAAGGATTTGCTGCTTGATTGGCAGGAAGGCGCTCGTTGGTTTTGGGATACGCTGGTGGATGCCGACCTCGCGCAGAACACACTTGGCTGGCAATGGACCGCCGGCTGCGGGGCGGATGCCGCGCCCTATTTCCGCGTGTTCAATCCGATCAGCCAGGGCGAAAAGTTCGATCCGGAGGGTGACTACGTGCGCCGCTGGTGTCCTGAACTCGCGAAACTTCCCGGCGAGTGGCTGCATAAGCCGTGGCAGGCGCCAAGTGAAACCCTCGCTCACGCTGGTGTGGAACTTGGGCCTGATTATCCCGAACCCATCGTCAGCCATGCCATCGCGCGCGAAGTGGCGCTGGAGGCTTTCGCCAGAATCAAGTCACCCGCCGCCTGACCGGCGGGTTTGTCCTGGCAGTGGAGGGAGTCGCTGGTGATGAGGGCGTTGGTCAGGCTCACCTCAGGTGAGGCGAGGAGCTTCTGCACGGTCTGAGTTCATGGTCCTTGCCACGCGTGTCGGCCAAGTCGTCGCGGCGAAGGGCCAATAGAATTGTTCGTGGGAGCTTTCATTCCACTAAAAGGTGGGGATTTAGCTGCTTGAAGTTTACGAAAATCGTTCACTCACGTCGCCGCAGTCAGATCCCCATCCCCGGCGAAATGCCGTGTAATTGGTTATAGCTTGCCCCCTTTTAAAGTGACTGATCAAGAAGAAGAAAAGATGGTCGGGACGGTGAGAATTGAACTCACGACCTTCTGAACCCCATTCAGACGCGCTACCAGGCTACGCTACGTCCCGAACCATTGCGCTCTGTTCAAACGCACCGTTATCCTAAGGGGTCACAAACCGAATTCAACTTAATTTCCGTCTTCTTAATTTCCGTCCTCCCTGTCCTTGAAGTGGGCTGCTGAGGGCCAAACCAACTTGCGGATCAACAAAGTTTCCGACAAAGAAGCTAAACGGCGGGCCGGACCGCTGAAAAAATGTCCAAACCCCAGGGGCCAGAAGCCTCCGCGACTGCCCGACCTGGAGGTCTCCCCCGCTTCGCCGACCACAATGAGAACTGCTGCGCGAATGCGCCCCACCCTTGATCAATCTCGAACACTTGTGCATGCTTGTCGAAAGTATCACCAATCCAGTCTGATCGTATGAACCCATTTTTGCACCGTCTTGCGGTTTGCAGTTGGTCGCTGCAACCCTCCAACCCGACTCAACTCGTCGACAATCTCAACGAAATTGGGATTTCCAGGGTACAGCTTGCGCTCGATCCTCTTCGCGAAAACCCGGCGATCTGGGAACCCACCGCTCAACTGCTCGCGAATCATGGTATCCAAATCGTTTCCGGCATGTTCGGCACCGTCGGCGAGGACTACTCCACCCTGGAAACGATCAAGCAAAGTGGAGGGGTTGTCCCTGACCACACTTGGGACCAGAACTGGATTCAAATTCGGCAAACCGTCCAGCTCGCCAGCAAGCTTCACATCAAACTGGTGACATTCCACGCAGGATTCCTGCCCCACGAGGAATCCGATCCCGCTTTTTCAAAACTCCTGGGCCGGATCCGCCAGATCGGCGAATTGTTTGCCGACGCCGGCATCGAGCTGGGCTTCGAAACAGGGCAGGAAACCGCCGAAACTTTAGGGGCTTTCCTCACACAATTAGAGAGGCCGGGCGTGGGCGTGAACTTTGATCCCGCAAACTTGCTCCTGTACGATAAAGGCGATCCGATCGCCGCGCTCGAACATCTGGCGCCCTGGCTCAAACAGTGCCACATCAAAGATGCCAATCGCACCCAGCTCCCAGGAGCCTGGGGCGAGGAAGTGGTTGTGGGAACCGGCCAAGTCGATTGGAAGGCATTCTTCCGTACCCTTAAGTCACAAGGCTACCAGGGCCCTCTGGCAATTGAACGTGAGGCGGGCAACCAACGGATCGCGGACATACGGTCCGCTCGCGAGTTCATCGAAGCACTCTCATGAGTAGAGGGACCTGCCCAGCTTTCATATGAAGTGATTCCAGCAGCCTATTCCCCTGCCCCTCATTCTCCATTTTCGATCCTCCATTCGGTTCCACAACTCTTCCCCACATCACATGCTTCAAATCGCGATCACCGGGCTCGGATTCATGGCCCTCGCCCACCTCCGTGCTCTCAGACACATCCCGGATGTCCGCGTCGCTGCGATCTGCAATCCGAGCGGCAGAAATCTGGACGGCGACCTTTCCCAAGTCAGCGGCAACATCGGCGGAACGGATCCGGTCCGGCTCGACATGTCGCAGGTGAAAGCCTACCGCAATTTCAGCGAAATGCTTGAGGATCCACACATCGACGTTGTCGATATCTGCACTCCCACAACCACTCATCCCGACCTGGCCATCGCGGCACTCAAGGCGGGAAAGCACGTTTTATGCGAAAAACCCCTAGCCCGCACCTCGACACTCGGACGCGAGATAGTGGCTGTCGCAAAGCAATCCAAAGGATTCTTTATGCCCGCCATGTGCCTTCGTTTCTGGCCCGAATGGGCATGGCTCCACGCCGCCATTCGTGACGGACGATTTGGAAAAGTCCTCGACGCCCGATTCCGCCGCGTGGCGCAAGCCCCTGGATGGGGACAAAAGAACTACTACGATGGCAATCAATCCGGCGGTGCCCTGCTCGATCTGCACATCCACGACACCGATTTCGTTCAGTTCTGTTTCGGACGTCCCAAGTCGGTTTTCTCGGCCGGGCACACCAAAATCAGCGGAGCCATCGATCACATCGTCACGCTTTACAACGTGGAAGGTGGCCCCACTGTTTCGGCCGAAGGAAGCTGGGCGATGACCGATGGGTTCGGGTTCAACATGGCCTACACCGTCAACTTCGAGAACGCCACCGCCGACTACGATATCGCCCGTGGCGCGGACTCCCTCAAGCTCATTGAGAAGGGAAAAGAGCCCCGTTTCATGAAGTGCGAAGGGGTGGATGGTTACGTGGGCGAATTGAAGCATTTTTTTGAATCCATAGAACGAGGTCGGCCACCTTCGATAGTCACAGGGGAGGAGGGCCTTAGCGCTGTCGAGATCTGCGAAGCGGAGGAAGCTTCAATCCGATTGGGCCAACCGGTGGCCTTATGAGCGTCTGCGGGAAACTCACATCCGTAACAACCAACGCCACAGGTTGCCGGTCTCGGAGCCCCACCAGAGCATTGGTTCGAACACAGGAACTCCGCCGGTCAGCAGAGGGATCGACAGGATCAACACCAACTGATTGCCAAGAACGATCACAACACCCGAGAAAAACCAGCCTTCGCTCACAAGATCGGGCTGACGCGTCCGCAGGATGCTCCAGGTCATCGTGACATGAAAACCATAAGCAGCGCCCATCAAGATCAGAAAAACAGGCCGGCAAGCCTGCCAACCCCAGAGCGAGTCGCCGGCCCCAAAAATGGCGGCCGCCAGCACGGCATAAAATGGGAAGAAATAGGGAGCTAACGTGATGAGAAAGTTGGTTTTCGTGAGCACCACATGACCTCCACGGGATGAAACCCGGATCTTTTTCACTCGTCCGCCAAATAACCAGGCCCAGAGGGCGTGGGTCATCTCATGTCCCAAAACATAAATCCAGAGAGGTTCGGGCAGCAGCGCATACACGGCTGTCCAGCACAGCACGCCGGCAACCAACGGCACCCACACGACATCGACCGGTCCCGTGGCTGAGAGCACCTTTGCCAGAACAAAAAAGCCCGCCCAGCAGCATGGCAAAAGCAACAGGGCGCATCCCGGTTTCAACCAGTTCAACGGTTTTTTCAGCGGCGCACGATCTTTCCTGCCCTGTTTTGCTCTTTTCAATTTTGACTTCCATCTTTCTTCGAACTTCTAGCGAATCGCCGCTAGTGTGGCATCGGTTTGAAGGAGGTTCAACACTCCCGCCATGAACTTTCAGACCTCAGCAAAATCAGTTGAAATCGAGATCTGTAGGCGCAACCACAATCCCTCCATTTTTCGTAATCATAATCGTAATCCACGGGTGTTGCTGGCAGAAACGAAGGGGAACACGGTGGCAGGAACATGACGCTGAGTCGTCCCCGCCAACTCGGAAGCGGGCGGAATTGCCACGTCAACTCAACAAGGTGGGCTGCCCGAACAAACGGCGACCCTAAATCTAGCGAAAGATATTTGAAATTTGAACCACGGACTCGGGCATGGGGATTAACCACGGAAAGGATACCGAAATGGAACCGACGGGGGCAACCCAACGAATACAAAGCGGAATTATTCGGTCCCTTTTCGATTTTGCTTCCGTGGTTCCAATTCTGAGAGATAAATCATGGAGATTTAGGATTTAAGAATCCAAGGTGCCCTGTCAGGAGTTTTGAGGCTGAGCCTCCCAGCACTCCGCCGCTTTACAGGCCGACTCCCTGCCATTATGGTCGCGCCCGTGGAAAGCAAACGCACCAGAGTGTTGATGGGCATGAGCGGGGGAGTGGACTCTTCCGCAGCCGCCGCCCTCTTGATCGAGCAAGGATACGACGTGGTCGGTGTCACGCTGAAGCTTTGGCCGCAGGACTGCGTCTCGAGGGCTGAGGACAAATGTTGCGGACCCCAAGCGGTCATGGATGCCCGGTCCGTGTGCCACAAACTCGGGATCCCCTATTTCCTAATCGACGAGGCGGCTGAATTCCAAAAGCAAGTGATTCAGTATTTTGCGGATGAATACAAAGCCGGACGCACACCCAACCCTTGCGTGATGTGCAATCAGAAGTTGAAATTCGGCACCTTGATCGACCGGGCCAACCAGTTGGGCGCGGACTTCATCGCGACCGGACATTTTGCCCGAGTGGAACGGGATTCAGGGGGTCGCATGCTGCTGAAAAAGGGGTGCGACCTCAAGAAGGACCAGAGTTATTTTTTATTCTCGCTTCGTCAGGAGCAGCTTTCACGAGCCATGTTCCCCTTGGGCAACATGACCAAGACGGAAACCCGAGAGGTGGCGCGCGAGTGCCAACTGCGCACCGCGGACAAGGAGGAGAGCATGGAGATCTGTTTTGTGCCGGACCGGGATTACGGGAGTTTTCTGGAAAAATCCAATCTGGCTCAGCGGCACAAAGGGGAGATCGTGAACCGCCGCGGAGAGGTGCTTGGCTCCCACAACGGCATCGAATTTTATACGATCGGCCAGAGGAAAGGCCTTGGAATTAGCTCCCAGAGCCCCTTCTATGTGCTGGAACTGGATCCAGTCGCGAACCGTGTGATTGTCGGGGACGACCACGAACTGGACCGCTGTGAGTTTACGGTGGAACGATGCAATTGGATCCCTTTTCACGCACCGCATGGCGCTATGGAGGTTTCGGCCAAAATTCGATACAATCACCCCGGGACCGCTGCAACCGTCACGCCCTGCGAACAGGATCGCGCCCGTGTGCTGCTGCACGCCCCCCAGCGTGCCATCACCCCAGGGCAAGCGTGTGTCTTTTATCAGGAGGACCTCGTCGTCGGTGGCGGATGGATCACGCGCGACAATTGACCACCCAGGCTCGCACCAGCACCTACTATGCCTACTATTCTGCTCATCGAAGACAACGAAATGAACCGCGACATGCTGTCTCGCCGGTTGGAGCGGAGGGGATTGACGATCTTGATCGCGGTGGACGGAGCTGAAGGCCTCAGCAAGGCCAAAGAACATCAACCCGACCTGATCCTCATGGATCTGAGCTTGCCTGTGATGGATGGCTGGGAGGCGACGCGCCAGTTAAAAAACACTCCTGAAACCTATCAGATCCCGATCATCGCTCTGACCGCGCATGCGATGCCGGCCGATGAACAACGAGCCCGCCAAGCGGGCTGCGACGACTTTGACACCAAGCCGGTTGAGTTCACGCGCTTGCTGGAGAAGATTACGGTCCTTCTCGCGAGCCGCAATGTCGTGTTTCCGACTTGATAGCACCCGCCCTCCTCGCGAGGCGACCAGAACTCATTTTGAACGTCCTGCCGCTCCAGGCATCGAATGATTCAGAATGACAACGACAGTCAGCACTCACTTTACATCCACAGTATGAAAACCAAATTCCACGGACTTTCCGCAGCCTGCCTCGCGGGGTTGTTCGCCCTTTCCACGGCAGAATCCCAGGCCAAAGACTCGCCCTCTTCCATCGAGATGGCACGACAGCTCAACAATGCTTTCATTGAAGTAGCAGACACGGTTTCCCCTGCCGTAGTCGTCATCGCCGTAGCCCATAAGGAAGACTACGCAGACCCCGATGAAGAGGGTGGATTTCAGGAATCTATCCCCCCCCAGTTGCGCCGTTGGTTCGAGGAACAATTTAAGGAACGGAAGGATCAGGGAAAACCGGATCCGCGCAAAAACCGTCATCCTGACGTGTTCGATGGTCAGGGCTCCGGAGTCGTTATCCGCGAGGACGGTTATATCATGACGAACCGTCACGTCGTGGAGGGCGCGAGCAAGATTAAAGTTCGATTCAAGGATGGAAAGGAATTCAATGCTGAAATCAAAGGCGTGGACTCCTATTCCGACATCGCAGTCATCAAGATCGACGCCAAGGATTTGAAAACCGCGAAGCTGGGAAACTCGGCGAAAACCAGGGTTGGCGAATTCGCCATCGCGATCGGCGCGCCGTTCAATCTCGATTACAGCGTCACCTTCGGCCACGTCAGTGCAAAAGGTCGTTCTGGAGTCATCCCCTCTTACATGGGTGGAGCCGCCATGGACCAGGACTTCATCCAGACGGACGCCAGCATCAACCCCGGCAATAGCGGTGGTCCGCTCGTCAACATCGACGGCGAAGTCATCGGCATTAACACCCTCATCCGTGGAATGAACTCCGGCATCGGGTTCGCCGTGCCTGTAAACCTCGCGAAACAAGTCGCAGACAAGTTGATCGAGTCGGGCAAGTTCGCCCGATCGTGGCTGGGCATCGGCATTCGCGCGCTCAGCGACCACCCTGCATACAAGGATCTCCTGGATGATCTGAGATCGGGTGTCGTGGTTGAAACCATCGCGAACGACGGACCCTCTGCGAAGTCCGATCTCCTCCCTGGGGATATCATCACGACAGTCGATTCCAAGCCTGTGGCTACAGCGCAGGAACTCAAAACCGAGGTGCGCTCCAAGGATATCGGATCGAACGTCTCGCTCGATGTCGTTCGGCTGGACGCCAAGCTCAGCCCGAAGAAAATCAGAATCAAAGTTAAAACAGGCGAAGCCCCGGATGATGCCGTGCCGGTGGCCCTCCGCCGCCGCACCCCAGCGGCTGCGGCCGAGGAAACGTCCAAAGACCTGGGTGTCACCGTCAAATCTCTCACCAAAGAGCTGGCCAAGGAATATGGCATTGAGGTAGTCGATGGCGTCGTTGTGACAGACGTGGGACGTCAGAGCATCGCCGCGGAAAACGGGATCCGCCCCGGGGACATCATCACAGAGGTCAATCGGAAACCCGTGGCATCGCCCAGGGAATTCCGAGAAGCGCTGAAAAACAGTTCATCGAAAAAGGGCGTGGTGCTCAACCTGAACAGCCAGGGCGTGAGCCAGTTCAAGATCCTCAAAGAAGCGGCTGAGTGAGGTTCGGGTGCCTCATCAGAACCCTTGGTTCTTCGCTGTTTTCGGTGGAATGACCCGCTTTCTTGAGCCTTGGAAAGCGCCTTTTGCCCTGGAAGGGTCGGAGATGTTAGCCAGGCGCAAGCGAGTCCGCGAGCGCGGCACCTGGTCGGTTTTGGAATTGGATTCACGCCCTGAAAGGGTGTTGGAGCAGGGTTCACCAAAAGTCAGGTACATCAACAATCACACGGTTTCCATTCAACAACTCACGGTATTCCTCGGGTTGGTTTCTAACACTACAGCGACACTTTTGGAAAATGAGTAGAGTAGGCGAAGCGGACGGATTGAGAGGCACAGGCCAATGACCGTCTCGCTTCGCCCCTCATCGAACCGGACAGGCGGTTTTCCCGCATCCGGCTCTCCGAGGGCCATTCATCGCATT
>CAMBEJ010000064.1 GCA_945865375.1 Akkermansia muciniphila
CTGCCCGGCGTCGCCGGTGAAGAGGGAGGAGCCGTTGTGCACCTCGGCGATGCGGCTGCCGAGCGGGGTGTCGTGCTTCATCTTGCTGAGCATGTTGGCCAGAAAGAGCATCTGGCCGTCGCTGCTGCGGGTGATGAGGGAGTATTCGGGATCGCCGCCGTGCTCGATGAGGAAGCGCGGGTCTTTGACATCCTTCTTTCCGCCATCGCCGCTCATGCGCTCCAGGTCGCTCTTCCAGCTTTTGCCGTAGGGCGGATTGGCGAGCATGAAGTCGAAGGTGCGGGAGCGGAACTGGTCGTTCGACAGGGTGGAGAAAGCGGGGCCGCCGACGATATTGTCCGCCGCATCGCCGTCGCCTTTGAGCAACATGTCCGCTTTGCAGATGGCGTAGGTCTCGGCGTTGATTTCCTGGCCGTAAAGGTGGGTGGCGACCTGTTTGCCGTGAGCCTGGGCGATTTCTTTCAGCGTCTCCTCGCCAACGGTCACCATGCCACCAGTGCCGATGGTGCCGTCGTAGAGGAGATAGGTGGCCGATTCGATCCGGTCGGCGATGGGCAGGAAAATGAGACAGGCCATCAGTTTCACCGCATCGCGCGGGGTCCAATGCTCACCGGCTTCTTCGTTGTTCTCCTCGTTGAAGCGGCGGACGAGTTCCTCGAAAACCGTGCCCATGGAATGATTATCGAGACCGGGCAGCTCGCCCACGGGGCGGGGGCTGAGGTTGATGTCGTTGTCGAGGAACTTCTCGATGAGCTGTCCCAGACCGTCGGACTCGGAGAGCCGGGGGATTTGATTGCGAAACTCGAAGTTCTTGAGGATGTCCTGCACGTTCGGCGAGAAGCCGTCGAGGTAGGCCATGAAATCGTCCTTGAGCGTCTGCTGGGTCTTGCGGGACTTGAGATCGCGCAGGAGGAGGGCGAGGTGTTGTAGAAAGCCTGGCCGGAGGCGGAGCGCAGAGCGTCGTCCTGATTGGTGATTTGCTCCCGGTCGAGCGCGGCCTTCATTTCAAGCACGGCGGCCTTGGTGGGCTCCAGCACGGCGTCGAGGCGGCGGAGGACGGTCATCGGCAGGATCACATCGCGGTATTTGCCGCGCACGAAGACGTCGCGGAGGGTGTCGTCCGCGATGCCCCAGATGAAGTTGGTGATCCAGTTGAGTTGGGCTTGGTCCATGGAGGAGTGTTCTTATGCGGAGAGATACAGGCAGAGGCGACCCGTTCACCCACACTGCCACGGCGGGTGTAGCTGGTGGCGATCTTTTCCGTGGAGGCGATCGAGAGCATGGCTTGAAGCAGAGCTTATTGAGTTAAATCCCAAACGCAAACTGGAAGGACTTATTCTGACATTTTAATTCCAACCATTTAAATGCAACTTTGGTACGGTTAAGGCCAAAGGATGTGGTGCATGGCGCTTGTAATCGAGCGAGCCCGCCGTGATTCATCAAACCGATGGCGGAGAAAGACACCCATTGTTGTCCGATCTCCATTACGATTCGGAGCTCGTTTCCATCGAGCTTTGAAGAAAATCTCGATTTGCCTCTCACCCAGTTGCTTGTGTTTGAGGTTCTTTCGTTTCAGCCACCGGTTCAAATCAGTGACCAGTCCAATCTTCTGCCAACCATTTGGTCGGCTGTAACCTTGCTGAGAAATCAGGGCGGCAAAGCTGTTGATGTGCTGCCCCAATGGATCGACGCGAAGAGCCTGCAGGTCTTCGGGTTGTGGATCAAAACGAACGATCATGGACGTCATTCCTTTCTTGGTTTGAGGTTGAGAAAGGAATCGACACCCGGAGAATTCCGAGAGCAAGAGACAAAAAAAGGGCGATTCCAAGGGATTTCGTGGAACTGCCCCTCAGAACTTGGCATCATCCGTTACCCGGCAAAATAGCCCAACTCCGGTAAGGATACAAAATCCTTGGGTCGCTCGTTGGTGCTGCGTCCGAGGATAACGTCGTCAACCACCTCGATTTTCAGGAGTTGGCCGGCGCGAATCAGATCCCTGGTGACCCTGATGTCGGCTTCGCTCGGAGTCGCGTCCCCGCCAGGATGATTGTGAGCAAGGACGATGGACGAAGCTCGTTTTGCGATGGCTACCGTAAAGACTTCCCTTGGATGCACCAGCACTTGACGCTTACGTTGGAATCAGCGCATGGCCCGCGCGATGGAATTCCACCAACCGTCGTGCAACCCTGCCAGGTCCCAGTCCCAGCAGACCTGCTTCGCCGACATGCGCAAACGACCGCCACCAACCCGACCGAGCACCAGCGCCGGCACGCCTTTTGAGGAGGCCTGCGTCAACACATCATCGACATCCCCATGTCGCACGGAGATCACCACGCGGTTTTGGGTTTCACCAAAAAGGAGCGCGTCCAGCCGGGTTTCGCCCGCGACCCCTGACACATCGATCTCGGCGCCTACCAATCCGGGAGTGCCGCGTCCATCGTTTCGACTGATGCAGGACTCCGCCACCGCCACCGCCAAGCCGCCCTCGCTGCAGTCGTGGGCGCTCTTCACCAGCCCGTTTCGAATCAAACCAAGAAGGAACTCGTGCAGCGTTCTGGCCTGGTCCAGACCGCAACGCGGCGGGCTTCCAGTCTTGAGCCCATGAATCACCTGCAAATAGGCGCTTCCCCCAAGTCCCTGCAACCGGTCGGTCAAATCAACCGCCTCACCCAACAACAAAATGACATCGCCCTCATCCTTGAACCATTGAGTGGTGATGTGCTCAACTTCCTCAACCAAACCCACCACCGCGACGGTTGGAGTCGGGTCGATCGGCCCCGCCGGGCTTTGGTTGTAGAGACTACAATTGCCTCCGGTGACCGGGGTCTCGAAAGCGCGGCACGCGTCCGCCAACCCGCGAACGGATTCCTTCAATTGGAAAAAGAGCTCTGGGTTGTGCGGATTCCCGAAGTTCAGATTATCCGTCACCCCCAACGGTACGGCACCGGAGCAAGCCAGGTTCCTGACAGCCTCCGTGACCGCCGCCTTGGCTCCCTCATAAGGATCCAAGTAGCAGTACACACCGTTGCAATCGACGGTCATGGCCACGTATTTGTCAGGGATCTTGGCCAGTCCGACGTCGTTAAGAGTTTCGCCCGGGAGCGGCGGCAGGGAGTCCGCTTTGATTCGGATCACCGCAGCATCGCTGCCCGGGCACACCACGGATCCATTGCGAACCATATGGTCATACTGCCTGTAAACCCAGTTCTTTGAAGCGATGGTTGGCCAGCTCAAAAGGGCGGGCAGAATGCTCACGGGATCTGTCGGATCACTGATACCTGCTAAGGAAAACGCGCGCACACCGCTTAGATAAGCGGGTTCGCGGGACTCCCTGTGGTACACCGGCGCTTCATCGGCCAGTTTGCTCGCCGGAACATCCACGACCACACGACCGCCATGGCGCACCACCATCCGCCCCGTGTCGGTCACTATGCCGATCTCCGACCAAGGCAGATCCCATTTGTCAAAAATCCGTTGAACCTCGGTTTCACGCCCTTTTTTGACGATGATCAGCATGCGCTCCTGGGACTCGCTGAGCATGATCTCGTAAGACGTCATGTCCGGCACGCGTTGCGGAACCTTGTCGAGTTCGATTTCGATCCCGGTACCAGCACGCGCGGCCGTTTCGCAAGTCGAGCAGGTCAGCCCTGCCGCTCCCATATCCTGAATCCCCGCAACGGCCCCCGTCGCCAGCAATTCCAGACACGCCTCGCAAACCAGCTTCTCCATGAAAGGATCGCCCACCTGAACCGCGCCACGCTGCTGTCGGGACGACTCTTCGGTGAGATCCTGCGAAGCAAACGCCGCGCCCGCCAAACCGTCCCTACCAGTGGCCGGCCCTACATAGAAAACAGGATTCCCCACTCCTCGGGCCGCGCCGCGCACGATCTGTTCGTGCCGCAACACCCCTAAGCAAAAGGCGTTCACCAGCGGGTTGCCTTCGTAGGATTTGTCGAAACACACTTCCCCCGCGATCATTGGAATGCCAAAACAATTCCCGTAATGAGCGATCCCGCTCACCACCCCGCTGAACAACCGGCGAACCTCAAGACTGGCCAACTCCCCGAACCGGAGCGAATTGAGAGCCGCGACGGGACGCGCGCCCATGGTGAAAATATCCCTGATGATCCCACCCACGCCCGTGGCGGCTCCCTGAAAAGGTTCCACCGCGCTCGGATGATTGTGCGACTCAATCTTGAAAGCAATCGCCAGTCCGTCCCCCACATCGATGATCCCGGCATTCTCCTCCCCTGCGCCCACGAGGATTTTGGGTGACTTCGTGGGGAATGTCTTGAGAAGGGGCCGTGTGTTCTTATACGAGCAGTGTTCACTCCACATCACGGAAAAAATGCCCAGTTCCGTGTAACGAGGTTCACGGCCAAGTATGCTCAGGATGCGTCCATACTCAGCTTCGGTGAGATTGTGCTTCTGGACAAGCTCGGGGGTGATCGCAGGTTCAATCATGACGTTCCAAGAATCCGAACAGAGTGCGCGCCTTTTGAGTCCGTCAACTGCCGAGAATACGCCGGCCTTCATCCAGAAAGATGCCCTTGAAATTCATCTCCAACGCCTGCGGGTTGCTCGCCTTGGCGAGGGCTTCCTTCTCCGACACCTTCCTGTCTTTAACCAACTGGAACAAAGCCTGGTTGAAGTTCTGCATAGCATCGTCCGTTCCCATCTCGATGGCCAGGGCCAGTTTGTCCAGGCGGTTCTCCTCAATCAGTTTTTTGACCGTGGAGGTGTTGATCATGATCTCCAAGGCGGGCGTCAGACTTCCGTTGAGGGTGTTCACCATCCGCTGGCAAATCACAGCTTGAAGAGTCCCAGCCAACTGACGCCGGATTTGTTCGCGCTCATCGGCTTTGAAGAAGTCGAGAATGCGTGTGATGGATTGCGATGCCGTGGTGGTGTGGAGCGTGGACAACACAAGATGGCCCGTGTCCGCCGCGCTCATAGCGGCTGAAAAACTGCCCGAATCCCGCATTTCACCCACCATGATGATGTCGGGATCCTGCCGGAGAATGTGTTTGAGACCATGCTCGAACGAAAGCGTGTCCAAACCCACCTCCCTTTGTTCGACGATGGATTGGTTGTCTTCGAACACGAACTCAATGGGGTCTTCTAGGGTGACAATGTGCTTTTTAAAACCGGCGTTGATGTGTTCAATCATCGCGGCTAGGGTCGTGGATTTACCGCATCCCGTGGAGCCCGATAGCAACACAATACCGCGTGGAGACTCGGCAATTTTTCTCAGAACGGGCAACAGACCCAATTCTTCAAAGCTGGGCACCTTGGTCTTCACATACCTCATCGCGAGGCAAAACTCGCCCTTCTGTTGGAACAGGTTTGTGCGAAAACGTCCCACCCCGGGCTCGTAAAATGAAAAATCCACCTCTCTTTCCTCCTCGAGGCGCGTGAGCGCATGGGGCGGAACGATGGCACGGACGATCTTGTTCATCCACTCCGAGGTTGGGAAAGGACACTCGATGGCGATCAATTGGCGGTTGATCCGGAAGATGACAGCATGGCCGATCTTGATGTGGACATCGGATGCGCCGCCTTCAATGGCGGTGTTGAGTATGCGATGGAAAATTTCCATGAGGGCAGAGTAACAGCCCCGTCAACACTAAGCCAGCCGAGAATCGACTATCTGGGATAATCGCTGCTCCACCTGGGGGTTCATGCTCATAAACAACATGGAAACGGGTATCCCAGGTATTTGTCGCCCACGCATGAAACCACGATCCCCCGACAAACCAGAGGGTCACCCTCCTCGCCCACTTCCAACTCCACCGTCATCTCGCGCCATGCCACGACGGGACTCGGTGATCGAAACTCGATGCCGTTTCGTCGCACCTGCACCGCATCCATGGTGAGGCTAAAGCGGATCTCACTGCCCTGAGAAACACGCAGTGAAAAGGTCCCGGATCTGTCAAGCCTGCCTGAAGACATAATGTTGGAGCATCGTATCACCAATTCAAGGCAGGTCAATGCGCCGACATAAATAAAGAATGTTCACCACTCAATCACCGCCGCACCCCAAGTCAACCCCGCCCCAAACACCAGCAGCAGAACCAGATCTCCACGCTCAATGCGCCCTTGCTCGACCGCTTCATCAAGGGCAATTGCCACCGATGCCGCCGAAGTATTTCCAAAACGGTCCAAATTCATGAAAACCTGGCCTGGCTGCGCTCCAAGACGATCGCCCACAGCATCCAAAATCCGCTGGTTGGCCTGATGTGGGATGATGCATTTGATTTGCGTGATCTCAATATTGCAGCGCCGCATCACCTCGCGCCCGGCGTTGCACATCGCCTGAACCGCGTTTTTGAAGGTCTCTTTGCCGTCCATTCGCAAATAATGCAGACGCGCATCCACGGACTGTGCCGTCGCAGGGCACCGACTCCCCCCCCCCGGCATCGAGAGGAGGTTCGCTTTCGAACCATCGGCACCCATGCAAACTGTCAGGAGTCCGTGAGTATTAGGGCGATTTTGCAAAATGGCCGCTCCAGCGCCATCTCCAAACAAGACACAGGTGTTGCGATCTTTCCAATCAACAATGGAGGATAGTTTTTCTGCTCCAATCACAAGCACCGTGTCGTAGGTGTGGGACATGATGAACTGTTGTCCCACCTCCAGGGCGAAAATAAAGCCGGAGCAAGCTGCTTCCAAGTCAAAGGCCGCCGCTTTGCGGGCACCGATTTTTTGTTGCACTAAACACGCCGTGGCGGGAAAAGGCATGTCGGGAGTGATGGTCGCCACAATGATCAGGTCAATCTGTTCAGGCTGAATCCCCCCTTTCGCCATGGCTCGGAGCGCGGCGGCGGCGGCGAGGTCCGATGTGAACTCCGTGTCGGCTGCAACGCGCCGCTCCTTGATCCCGGTCCGGCTGGTAATCCACTCGTCAGTCGTGTCGACGATCTTTTCCAACTCCGAATTAGTGAGCACTCGTTCCGGAACGTAGGAGCCGACAGCGGCGATAGAACATGTTCGGGCTCGAAACCCATGTTTTGCACGGGGATTCGTGATGAGTTTTTCAGGATCAGTTGTGGTCATGAAGAAGCTGGAAGTCCGGCGGCCAGGGGAGGCGCGAGCTCTTGCACAATCCGCTCGTTCACTCCGTGATGCACCGCCTCGCAGCACTGTTTTAGGGCGTTCATCACTGCGGCAGGCCCGGCCGAGCCATGCACCTTGATCACATGGCCGTTCAAGCCCAGGAGAGGAGCCCCTCCGTAAGCCTCGGGATCCATGCGTCGTTTGATATTTTGAAACCCACCCCGAGCGAGCATCGCGCCCAATTTTCTCCAGGGCGTGGCGCTCAGCTCGCGCTTCAAGAGTGACAAAATTCCCCGCCCCATGCTCTCGCAGGTCTTTAGCACAATGTTTCCGACAAATCCATCCGTCACCACCACCTCGACGCGGTCCTCAAACAAATCGTGCCCTTCGACGTAGCCCACAAAATGGATGGAAGCAGCGCGGCACAGTTTCATCGCTTCGCGTGTCAACTCGGTGCCTTTAAGCTCTTCGGAGCCGTTGCTCAAGATCCCCACGCGAGGCTTTTCGCGCCCCAAAACTTCCCTGGAATAAACGGATCCCATGATAGCAAACTGCAGCAAATGCTGAGGTTTACAGTCCGGGTTCGCCCCTGAATCAACCAAAACAAATTCTCGTTCCAGAGACGGAATGATCGTGGCAAGGGCTGGACGATCAACCCCCGCCAAAGTGCGCAGCCGGATCGTGGAGCAAGCCACTAATCCGCCCGTGTTCCCAGCGGAGATCACGGCGTCGGCAACCCGATCACGAACCAACTCAACAGCCCTTAGTATGGAACAATCGCGTTTTTTACGAAGTCCCTCCACGGGCTTGTCGTCCATGGTCAGCACTTCGCTGGCATGAACTACATGCACTCGTGTGTCCGCCAAATGCTCCGCTGTCAATGCCGCCTCAATCTGCTCGCGGAGCCCAACCAGATGGACCTGTACGATGCGCGGATCTTGCAGCAGAGCCTCCCGCACCCCTTGGATGATGGCGCGACAACCCCGGTCTCCCCCCATGACATCCAAAGCGACGCGCACAGGATTTAATCTGCGGACAGAGCACAGGCACCTGGAGCCAAGACAAGCTTCAGAATCTCGCGGAGCCCAAAGACAGTGTTCGGTCCGCTCAGACCAAGGCCTTGATCGTGACGACCTGTCGTCCCTTGTAAAAGCCGCACGCTGGACAAAGTCGGTGAGGCATGTAAGGAGCTGAACAC
The DNA here is from genome assembly GCA_945865375.1 of Akkermansia muciniphila. Classification (GTDB taxonomy): domain Bacteria; phylum Verrucomicrobiota; class Verrucomicrobiia; order Limisphaerales; family F1-80-MAGS106; genus F1-80-MAGS106. The sequence continues at coordinate 8,255 of CAMBEJ010000064.1, forward strand.
TGAGGACATGTGCTCGTTTGTGGCAAACTTAAAACGCTGTTGTAAGCCCGGCGCATGCGCTGGCGACTGTGCGACGGTTTACGCTTAGGAACACCCATAAATTCTCAGATTACTGCAGTTTTAATTGGTCAAGGGCCAACCATGCGGACGTTGTTGTTAGTTTCTCGTCCTGACACGCCAACCCTGCCGAGTCCGTCGTTTTGATTGTTGCCACAGGCAACCCCCGACATTCCGGCTTACACAACGGATGTTGTGGTAACATCAACACAATATCCTCACGTAAGTAGGGCGTCAAGTCCACGGAATCGTCGCGAACTACCGCTCCTTCCTCGCCCTCCATCACGATGAGCGAAGTCCAGGGGTCCAATTCCATCCGCTTTGTGAACGGTTCAAGACACCGCGCACAGCAGCAGTCTAAGACCATCTCCACACGACCCTCCACCAAGATCGATTCTTGCAGCCTTGTGGCCGTCAGCTTAAATTGAATGGGTTCCTTGATCTTGACCAAATCGTCCCGCACGTCCCCCAAGTCCAGGTCCTCAGCGGTCGCATTGCCTTCCATGACCACGTCCTTCTTTTCCAAATGCTTCAAACTCAAGTGGAATTTCATAAATCAACTCCTTTCGATAGCTTCTTCGTTGAGGTTCCGACACGTTCCATCAAAGCCCGGGCCACGTTTGCGGGAACAAAGCTCGTGATATCCCCCCCTAACCGGGCGATCTCCTTGACGATACGGGAGCTCAGGAATGTGTAGGTGTCGCGGGGCATCATAAAAATCGTTTCGACGCGCTCGTTTAACTTCCTGTTCATCAAGGCCAATTGAAATTCAAACTCGAAATCCGATACCGCCCGCAAACCGCGGAGAATGGCGTGACCTCCTCGGCGATCCACATAATTGACGAGCAACCCGTCGAAAGAATCCGACTCCACGATCGGGATATGGGCCACCGACTCTCGGACCAACTGTTTTCTTTCTTCAAGCGAAAACAAAGGGCTCTTATCTTCGTTCTCAGCCACGGCGACGATCACACGGTCAAAAAGCTTGGCAGCACGTTGGATCACGTCCAGGTGGCCGTTGGTCAACGGGTCAAAGCTGCCCGGGTAAATAGCGGTTCGCATGCCCAGACTCTAGCATCCCTTCACCAAAAGGCCATCTGGAAGGATTCAATTCCCTTTGACGCCTTCCAGGCCTTCCCTTAGTTTCCACTCGCTCGACGGACGGCCTCACAGCAGTGTTCTACCACGGTGATGCCTTGCCTCTGGCCCATTAATATTACCATCCGGCATGTTAGGACTGATCATTAAAAAGATTTTCGGGTCGAAAAACGACCGCGAAATTGTCAAATTGCGCCCGTTGATCGTGCGCATCAACGAGCTCGAACAATCTCTACAAGACCTGCCGGACGAGGCCCTGCGCGAACGAACCGCCGGCTGGAAGGAGCGTCTAGCTCCCATCCAAGACCCGGATCAGCTCGCGAAAGAACTTATCGCCATCCTTCCAGACGCCTTTGCGGTCGTCAAAAGCGCCTGCCGCAGGCTCTGTGGAAAAGAGGTCATCGTTCGAGGTCAGCTTGTCCGCTGGGAAATGGTTCCCTTTGATGTGCAATTGATCGGTGGCTACGGCCTGCACACCGGAAGGATCGCGGAAATGGCCACCGGAGAAGGAAAAACCTTGGTGGGAACGTTGCCCGTTTATCTCAACGCCCTGACCGGAAAAGGCGTTCATGTCGTCACCGTCAACGACTATCTCGCCGCCCGTGACAGTGAGTGGATGGGCGCGGTCTATCGATTCCTGGGCCTGACCGTAGGCTGCATCCTGCACGACCAAACCCCCAACGAACGCCGGGATCAATACTACTGCGACATCACCTACGGCACCAACGCGGAATTTGGATTCGATTACCTCCGCGACAACGGGATGGCCACCCGCAAGGAAGAGCAGGTCCAAAGGGGCCACTACTTCGCCATCGTCGATGAGGTGGATTCCATCCTGATCGACGAGGCCCGCACACCGCTGATCATCAGTGGCCCGGCGGTGGTGACCGCCGATAACCAGCTCTACCACAGCTTTAAACCTGTGATCGAAAACCTCGTCCAGACGCAGGACCGACTTTGCGCCAGGTTCATTACCGAAGCCTCTGAGTTCATCCTCAAACTGCATCCTGAGGACGGCTCAAACCCCGCCAATCCAAAGGAGTTGGAGCACCAAATCGGCATCCTGCTGTACCGTGTCAAACTGGGATCCCCGCGTTCCGAAGGCCTCATGAGGGTCTTGGAGAACCCTGAGAATGGGCGCCTCCTCAACCAGGCCGAACTGGAATTGCTCGCGGACCAGTCCAAAAAAAACCTCTACGAACAAAAGGAAGAGCTTTTCTACGCCATCGAGGAAAAGTCCCACGAAGCCGATCTCACGGAAAAAGGCCGCGCTTTCCTCAGTCCCAAAGATCCCGAGGCCTTTGTCCTGCCCGATCTCATCACAGCCTTTCATGAAATCGACGCCGGCCCCGAGTCGGACATGCAGAAGCGGCTCAAAGAAAAGGCAAAGATCCAGGAGCTTTTCGAATCGAGGGCTTCCCAAATCCATATTATCTCCCAGCTCCTCAAGGCCTACTCGCTTTACAAGCGTGACGTCCACTACGTCATTCAGGAAGACAAAGTGATCATCGTGGACGAAAACACCGGTCGGCTCATGACAGGACGCCGGTGGAGCGACGGATTGCATCAGGCGGTGGAGGCGAAGGAAAATGTTGAAATCGAGCGCGAAACACAGACCTACGCCACCATCACCATTCAGAACTATTTTCGTCTCTACCAGAAGCTCTCAGGAATGACGGGCACCGCCGAAACGGAGGCCACGGAGTTTTTTGACATCTACAAACTCGGCGTGACGGTCATTCCCACAAACAAAAAAGTGCAGCGCAAGGACATGCACGACACGGTGTACAAAACCCGGCGTGAAAAGTACGCCGCCGCCATCAACGAGATCAAAACCACACACGGCCAGGGCCGCCCAATTCTGGTGGGCACCATCTCAGTGGAGATCAGCGAACTGCTCTCTAGAATGCTTAAGAAAGAGGGGATTCCCCATGCCGTCCTCAACGCCAAATACCATGAGCAGGAGGCCACCATCATCGCCCGCGCAGGGCAGCGCGGTTCGGTCACCATCGCCACAAACATGGCGGGCCGCGGAACAGACATCAAATTGGGAGCCGACGTCCCCGCGCTGGGCGGCTTGCACGTGATTGCCACCGAACGCCACGAGGCCCGACGCATCGACCGACAGTTGCGCGGTCGTTGCGCACGCCAGGGTGACCCAGGTTCTTCACATTTCTTCATTTCGCTCGAGGACGATCTGATGCGGCTTTTCGGCTCGGACCGGATCGTCAAGGTCATGGAAAGGGTGGGCCTCGAGGAAGGACAGGAGCTCGAGCACCCGCTGTTAAACCGCTCCATCGAGACCGCTCAAAAGCGCGTCGAACAACACAATTTCCAGATCCGCAAACGCACCTTGGAATACGACGATGTGATGAATAAACAGCGCGAGGTCATCTATGGCTTTCGCAATGAGATCATCAACGCTGAGGACGTCCAGGACCGACTCATGGACATCATGGAGGAGGTGGTGGTCCAGAAGGTGAACGAGTTCAGCACGCCCGACGTCGACCACGCAGAATGGAACGTGCGGGGTCTTGCGGACTGGGTCAATCTGACGTTCCCACTGGGAATTCCCGAGGACCAGATCAATAAGATGGCCAGGGAGGGAAACGAGGAGCCCGTGCCCGGGTCGTTGTTCGATGGATTGAGCGCAGCCCAGTTCGCCACGGTCACGTATATTTCAAAAAGCATCCGGGACGCTTACCATCTCAAGGTCAGTTTTGAAAACCACGACGCCCTGCGGTCCATCGAACGGTATACCATTCTGAGCGCCATAGACAAACTTTGGCAGGAGCACCTCTATGGCATGGACAGCCTCCGCAACAGCATCGGGCTGCGCGCCTACGGCCAGCGCGACCCTCTCATCGAATACAAAGCCGAGGCTTTCAAGATATTCGAGGCGTTGATGGTGAGTATCAAATCAGAGATCTGCCATAATATTTTCCGCAGCGCCTCCAGCTTGATGGCCTTTGAACAATTCCTCCGCAACCTGCCTCAGAACACCGTGCATCAAGAGGCTGCGGCGTTTGGATCGGGAACCCCCGAAGAGGATGGAAAGGCGAAAGGCCGATCGAATCCGGCAAGTGATATCGTCAGCGAGGTCAACCAAGCCGTCGCCAAGGCGCGACCGATTCGTGTGGGCCCGAAAGTCGGGCGAAATGATCCCTGCCCGTGCGGCAGCGGAAAAAAATTCAAACATTGCTGCGGCAAAAATGGCTGAGCTGAGCGGTTCCTAAACCTCCCAGCCGGAGCGGTTATTGCGTTTCACAAAACGTGCCGCCTCCTGGATGTTCTTTGAACGCATGTTCGGTCCATCCCATTCCATGCGATGGCCCTCCCCTACCCTCATCGCAATGCACCCGAGAAGAATGATCTCAGTGAGGTAGGCAGCCGTGTCGAAATTCGAAAACGCAGGCGTCCCGTCTTTCATCATCTGAAACCATTCCTTCATGTGACCCGGAGAACGCGGGATGCTTTCGGGCACTGCGACACAAGCCTCATGCTTGTCGCCCGCTAAAAAGGTGGACTCTCCCTTCATCGCCACAAAGAATTTTGCACCGTAATCGTCAGGCGAAAAAACTTTGCCCTTGTCACCGACAATCAAAGCCCCGCTCGTTGGCAGTTTGCCCAGTGTGGCAACCATTTCCTTGGAGGTGTCGGCGTCAGGTCGCAGCGGTTTGATATCCCCCCCTGGATTGCCGTCATACCACCAGAACTTCAAAGGGGGCAACCCTTCGCGTTCAGGAAAATCAAACCGTAGACGCGACGTTTTCGGGAACGTCTCCGGATACATCCGGGACGTCAGCTCACATTCCACAGCGCTAGGATAGCCTAGCTTTAGAGCCCGAAAAGGCATGTTGACGGTGTGGCACGCCATGTCGCCCAAAGCGCCTGTTCCAAAATCCAACCAACCTCGCCAGGCAAAGGAATGGTAAACGTCCTTTTTGTAGGGCCTGAACGCGGCCGGCCCCAGCCACAGGTCCCAATCTAACGTGGACGGAACCTCGTCCCGGCCCTCCGGGCGATCCAACCCTTGAGGCCACACCGGACGGTTCGACCAGACGTGCAATTCCTGGGGGTTTCCGATCACCCCCGACTGAATAACCTCGACGGCTCGACGCAACCCCGTCTCGGCGCTGCCCTGATTGCCCATCTGGGTCGCCAGTTTCTTTTCGTTCGCAAGCTGGCGCATCATCCGGGCCTCCGACACGGTTTGGGTCAGCGGCTTTTGACAGAAGCAGTGCTTGCCCATCTGCATGGCCCGAATCGCGGCCACACCATGATTGTGGTCCGGAGTCGAGATCGTGACCGCGTCGATGTCCTTGCCCATCTCATCAAGGAGCTTTCGGTAGTCCTGATACTTTTTGGCTTGAGGAAATTTCTCACCCTTCTTGTTCAAAGTGTTGAGGTCCACATCGCAGATCGCCACTAAGGTCCCCCCGTTCGAGGCGGCATCGCGGCTGTCGCTGTCGCCCTTCCCTCCCACACCGATGCAAGCGACGTTAATCCGGTCGTTCGCGCCCAGAACACGGCCCACGTAAGGAAAGGCGAGCGTGGAAGCCCCCAATGCAAGGGCGGACCGCGAAATAAATTCCCGGCGGGAATGGTTCGATTGAATGGTTTTGGATACGGTCTTCATGGCATGAATGGTCAATATGGCGGCAGGCAGCCGCACCTAAGCGTTTGAGTTGACTGAACGTCCCCATTTCAATCCAGTAATCGAAGATTGCCAAGCTCCGATTTCAACGTTTTTTTCCTCTCTGCACCTGCGCGCCTGAGTGGTTCAAATAAAATGTTTCTGCACGACGAACACAGAGGTTTGGGAAGGCTCACAGCAAACTCAACACCGCGCGCGTGACAACGACCGGATCGATCCCGGTCAGGCATCGGAGATCGATCGGGCATTCCCGCAGGAAACAGGGCGCGCATCGCGGGGGATTCCTGACGATCCGCACCTTCGGCGAATCGGGCAGACCCGGTCCCGTCATTTCAGGCGCTGTGCTGCCAAACAGCGCCACCACAGGCGTTCCCACGGCAGCCGCCACGTGCATCGGACCGGTATCGTTGGTGAGCACCACGGCGCAGCTTTTCAACACCGCGCAAAGTTCCTTAAGGGATGTTTTGCCCGCGAGGATCCGGATCCTTTGCGGACCACCGGCGACCGCGACCGCGTGATCTGCAATAAACGAAGCCGTCTCCACATCCACGCAGCTCCCGAGCAAAACCAGTCCGCAACTACTTTCCAACAGCAAGGAGGCAGCGCACTTTGCAAACGATTCACCAGGCCATCTCTTCGCGGGTCCGTATTCCGCCCCCGCATTGATTCCGACCCATCGGACGGACCGGTCCAGGCCGAACTTCTCGGAAGCAGCCGATTCCGAAGCCGCATCGACCACCAGCCTGGGAGCCGTGACCTCGTGGCCGCAACCCAATGCACGGGTCAGCTCAAGGTATTGATGCAGATGATGGCGCTTTTCTCCCACACCCGCAAAAGGGGCCGCTGTCCCCTCCGTTCGCTGGGATCCCTGGCTGGGGCGACCGGCATCGGAACCGTCGTTTGGCGTGGTTCCTCTCATGATCCTTCGAACATCCCGAGGCAATCGTTTTGGCATGGCGAAGGCGGAGGAGGAAATGGGGACGGGATGTGTCAACAACCACCGCCTCCACAACGAAGATCTGCCCACGCGCACCGGAATTCCCGCGAGCCACGACTCCAAAGCGGCGCGCGGGGAGTTGGGAAACAACAGAGCCAGATCGAACGCTCCACGCCGCAAGCGGTTTGCCGTTTTCAACAAGGCATCTCCCGACTCAAAGCTCATCACCGCATCCACAACCGGCTGGTCCTCCCACAAGCCGGCCAGTTTTTGAGGCGTCAACAAAGTGATGTGGGAAGCAGAAAATCGCGCCCTCAGCCTCTCCAGGGCGGGCGTCGTCATCACAGCGTCCCCGAGCCAGTTGTTTCCCCTCACAAGGATCCTGTGGGGCATCAATCCCATAAGCATTCGTCAAATAACCGTCACATTCGGAGGCGAAGGAACATAAGAACGACTGAAGATCGTCACGGACCGTGTGCCATAATGGCGAAACGCAAGGAACCTCCGTTACGCCCATTCCGTGCCACCTTTCGATCTGCCATATCCCCACCCTCCCGAACCTGCCAAAAACACTATTTGAAATCCGTCACCCTGTCCAGCATCCGCGCAGCTTCCCAGCAGTTCTAGTTTTGATCGCCAAAGTGGGGCCGACCTCCCGGTCTGCCGGTCGCGGAGGCCTCCGGCCCCGCCCGGAGAAGGACACCGGCAAGGCAGGGCGGCTTCGGGCAGGCTCATCCAGGCAATACCACCAATTGCGGGCAAACTCGAATGTTCCCGGCGCCAGGAGAATCAGTGCATCCAGTTGCGAGGAGGCGACGGCGGCGCGAAGTCCGGCCGCGTCATTGTCCCCGGGAATTGCCTCTGTCCCCCCACAACAGTCTCGTCGCTACAAATGTTGCGTATGATATGTGAAACGGTATTGCTTTTAACGTCTCGTTTGGGATACGTTAAGGCGCATGTCTGAAAAACAATCATTACCCTTGCCGGCCGCACGGGCCCTGCGGGAGCTGGGTCGTGACCTGGCACTGGCGCGACGGCGGCGTGGCATCTCCACCGAAGACATGGCGGCACGGCTGTTCGTCGGACGGAGCACGCTCTGGCGTTTGGAAAAGGGTGATCCGACCGTCGCGCTGGGAACGCTCGCCAGCGCTGCTTTTGTTCTCCAGTTGCACGACCGCCTCGCTGGTCTTGCCGCGCCGTCCAAAGACACTCTAGCCCTCAAGCTCGACGAGGAGCGTCTTCCCCGCCGGATCCGGCGGAGGCAATCATGAGCATCGAAGTTCATCTGGAATGGGAGGGATCGACCCATCCCGTGGGAGTGCTCCATTCGGCAACTCGCGGCTCGTCCGTGACGTTCGAGTATGTGGCCGAATGGCTCGCGTGTCCGAAAGCCTTCGCCATTGATCCCACGAACCTGCCTTTGCGTCCGGGGTCTCATCATGGGACGGCGCTTTTCGGGGCGCTTCAGGATTGCGGCCCGGATCGCTGGGGTCGGGTCCTCATCGAGCGGGCGGTCCGCCGCCATGTTCTTGAATCCAAGCCCTACCGAGATTTGGACTATGTCCTGGCGCTCGAAGACTCGTCGCGCATCGGTGCGCTCCGTTTTCGAGCCAATGCCGACGGCCCCTTTCTAGCGGCCAGCGGCGGAAGGATTCCGCCGGTCGTGCAATTGGCCGCCCTGATGAATGCGGCGGATGCCGTGCATGGCGAAACCGAGACCGCCCAAGACCTTCGCTTCCTGCTGGGGGCGGGGTCACCCCTGGGTGGTGCCCGGCCCAAGTCGGTGGTGGCGCTTCCCGATGGACGGCTGGCGATCGCCAAGTTTCCCAAACCCGACGATACACGGGACATCGCCGCCGGCGAGATCCTGGCGCTGACCTTGGCGGAGAAGGCCGGAATCCAGGTCGCCGAACATCGGCTCGTAAATTCGAAGGGCCGGGGTGTCTCCGTCATCACCCGGTTCGACCGGGACGGTCCGAACCGGATTCCCTTCCTTTCGGCCACCAGCCTTTTGGGGCTCTCCCAAGGCGAACTAGGCGCCTACACCATGCTCGCCGAAGGCATCCGCCAGTTCGGCGATGACGTGCGCGGTGATCTGCGCGAACTCTGGCGACGGCTCGTCTTTTCGCTGCTGGCGAACAACTACGACGATCATTTGCGCAACCATGGTTTCCTAATGCGAACGGCAGGGCACTGGTCGCTGTCACCCGCTTACGACCTCAATCCGGTGCCAGAAATCGACCGCGCCCAAACTCCCAAGACTGCTGTCACGGAAGAACAGGAGTCCCCGAGTGTCGCGGTGGCATTGGATGCCGCGCCACGCTTCGGCTTGCGTGGATCTGAAGCCAAGGGCATCCTCCGTGAAGTCTTGAAGGCCGTGGTGGACTGGCGGAAGACCGCGCGGCAACTAGGGATGTCAGCCGGTTCCGTTGCCGCCTACACCAGCGCCTTCGAGCATCCGCTCATCCAGGAAGCCAGCAAGTTGACGGACTAAAAAGGTCGGCGAGCCACCAGGGTGATCCCACACAATGAATCTCTTCGGATGCGGGTTCTGCGAACATCAACATGGAAAGCTGTTGATGGAGATTCACGCTGAGCAGCGATTGGCGTTGGGTGATCCGTAGTCGCGAGCCTAGCGCACACTTTCGGCGGTGTTGGCGACCAAAACGGGGACACGGAATGGTAATCCACCGTCATTCGCTGCCCACTCGAAGCCAGCCGCGGGGGCCTCTGGCCCCGCACTGAGTAGGATACTCCGCGAACTTCACCCAGCCGGCGTTGTAACCGGGTTGCTCACGGGACGGGGTTTACGCGGCTTCCAGCGTTTGTGAACCCAGAACCAATTGGCGGGATCGCGGCGGATCGCTTTCTCAAACGCCACGTTCACTTCCAACATGACTTCGGCTGGTGAACGCCTTTCCCCTTCCGATGTCAGCGTGGGTATCTCCGCCCCCATTTCCACGCGCCATTTCGCCAGTCCGATCCGATAACAGATGGCCGTGTACAGCGGACATCCGTAGCGCTGCGCCAGCACGGCTGGAGCCGCGCTTGTGGAACAGGCCATCCCCAGGAACGGGAGCCAAAGTCCGTTGTCTCCCGCATGTTGATCCGTGAAGAGCCCCAGGAAAATGCCCCCCGACGCCATCGCCTGCTTGAGGGCCGAGGCGTCGCGCCGGCGTTCGAAAAGGAGGGATCCAGATCGGCTCCTCAACGACTGCATCAAACGGTCAAGCCCTGGCTGCCGGAGCCCGCGGTAAGTGGAGGCAATCCGGCACTTTCCGAGGTCGTGCCAGGGACGTGCGTAAAGTTCAAAATTTCCAAAGTGCCCGACGGCAAACACGCGCGACTTGGGTGGAGAGCCTGGCCTTTGAGGCCCCACGGAACTCGTCACGAAGTCGGACAGGTGATGCAACCCGGCCCACTCGAGATGGGGCTGCAACTCGGCATCGGTCATCCCGGAAGTCTTGACGGCGCAGGCGTAGTTCTCACCGAGACGCTTGAAGTTCTCGCGAGCGATGGCTCTGACGGCGTCAGGCGAAAGAGTGTCTCCGAAACACCGGGACAGATTCGCGATCGCCACGCGGCGATGCCGGGCATCCAGAAAGTAGGCACCCCCCCCGCAGCCACGTCCGAGGCGCGCCACCCAGGCTAGTGGCCACAGTTGCAGGAAACCAAGGGCTCCGCGCGCGATCCAATAAAGCAAGCTGTCCATAGGAGGTCGGCTTTCCTGGTCCCTAGCGAAAACAAATCTGCCTCATGCAGTCATCAAAATCCTTGGCCCCACGCATGATCTTGATCTCCACTCGCATGAAGTAGATGGCCACATCGCGACGGTCCAGTTTGGGAAACCGAACCGCATCCTTTTGAGTGGTCACGATGGCTTCAGCCTGGCGCTTCTTGCCCCGGTTGATGGCATTCAAAACTTCCTGTTGCGTAAATCGGTGATGGTCGGCAAACCGCTTGGAATACACCAGTTGAGCCCCAAGGCCAACGAGGCTGTGTTCGAAACTCTCCGGCTGAGCGATGCCGCTTAACGAAGCGATTTTTTTCTTATTCACCAGGTCCAGGCCAAATCGCTCTCCGGTGAACACGTCCTCAAAATAGAGCGGGTTATGCATGCACTCGATGATGCCCGCGTTGGGGTTCAGCGCGGCGATTCGCTTCCGCAACTCATCGCTCTTGCCATCGCTTTTGGTGATGAAAATGGTGTTCGCCCGCGCCAGATGTGACGGAGGTTCTCTCAAGGTTCCACGGGGCAGCATGTACCCATTCCCAAACGGCTGTTGAAAGTCTATCAAAACAATGTCCCGTCGTCGCCCGCGCAATTTCCAATACTGAAATCCGTCGTCGAGCAGGAGCGTGTCGCAGCCGAATTTCTCGATCGCGTAGCGCCCGCTCTTGACCCGGTCCTTGTCCACCAACACGATCACATCCTTGAGATTTGAGGCGAGCATGTAGGGCTCGTCACCGGCGGTTTCCGAGTCCAGGAGGAGGGATTTTCCGTCCGAGACGACACGGGGTGGCGTGGTATCTTCGCGCAAGAGCAACTTGTTGATCAATCGAGTATGGAGCGGCGGTGGCTTAGAACGATAACCTCGCGACAAGATCGCCACCGTGCGGCCTGCGTCCTGAAGAGCACGCGCAAACTTTTCCACAACCGGTGTCTTGCCTGTGCCCCCTGCTGTCAAATTGCCCACGGCGATAACCTGGACTCCCAGGGTCGAATCCCTGAGAATGCGCACATTGTAAAGAAACCGGCGAACCTTAATGATCTGATGAAATAGAAACGAAAGCACATAGAGCAAGCCCCGAACCGTGGCCGCTAGCTTGCCGCGGCGCTGGCCGAAGATCACTTCCAAGACAAAAGTCTCGGTCTCTTCCGTCCAGGTCCGTAGTGTTTCTCGCATTCACCCTACTCTGCCTAAACATGAGCCTTGTGGCAATCTCCAGGACAGGAGTGGTGAACAGGGGCTCACAACCCTCAGTGAGTCAGCGCATACACCGCGATGTTCAGCATCAGCTTGCGCCCATCCTCGGGGTCGATCCCTTTGCCGACATTGCACTGGTTGTTCGCGCTGAATGCCCAGCACAAGCCGTCCTCGCACATGACAGCGACGAGGTGGCCTTGAAAAATAGTCCTTCCAGTTTGATATCGCGGTTCTCGTTCAGGCAGCGCACGCGGTCAATTTTGTAAAACGCACGGTAGACCAGGTGGTCGTAATCGATGGGCTTCACGGTCTCGCCGGGGAGAATCCGCCCGAACTCAGCCCGCCACGCCTGTGGAAACTTCGGATTCGTGCAGCAGCCCGATGCGAAGAAGAATCCGTCCCGGGAAAAGTACTGGCGCAGATTTTCGATCTCGGGAGCGGTCAGCTTGAACTCGTTGTGCCCGTTCAAGAACAGGAAGGGCGTCTCATAGAGGGCAGGATCAGTCAGTTCGACTCGGCGTTCGTCTTGCATTTTCAATGTGGACGCCTTGGAGACGAGCTTCATCAAATCTTTGCCAACACTGTTGCAGTCCTTGCCGTCGTTGGCACTGTATTTGACGCGGCCCATGAAGAACGTGACGAGCTTGTCGTCCTTCTGCTGGGCGACCAGTGTCGAGGCTGCAGTCACGATGGCGATGATCAAAATAGATATTTTCATTGGGTCTTCTCTTTCGGTTGTCGGGTCGTTATCCAGTATTACACCAGCCCCCATTTCTTTCGCAGAAGCCACTCCGCAGCGAGGCTGCCGAGCACCCGGGCAAGCATCCAGCCGTTGATCCCCGCGGGCAGACGCACCAAGGTGTTGCGCCGGGCTTCCTCGACCCTTTCCTGAATGCGCCCCACGAGTTCACCGGGCTCGCGACAATCTTCGATTTTCACCGCCAACCGACCGCTTAACCCGGCCCACTGGCGCAAGTTGTCCATGTCGCGCGCTGTGTTCAGATATTCGACATTGATCTGCTTGATCTCCACGGGTCGCGTCCCCACGGCGTTCTTGTTCGCATCCACCACGCTCACGGTAAATAGCTCTCCTTCCTCCGCGTGAAAGAAAAACTCCAGCGGCCGCTTCGCGTGCAGTTCGACCGCCTGCTCCTTCACCACCTGCTTCCTGCTGTTCTCTACTCGAACAATGTATTTCGCAATTCCCACGTTCATCGCCTCGGGCGAAGGCTCCCTTTCGATCGAAAGCCGCACATCGAGCGGCGGGCTTAAGTCCTGGTCGCCGATGTGGATCGTTACTTCCTGCCGACTCGAATCGGCAAGGTACCGAAACATTTGCCGCCAAAAACGGTCGAACTGCTCCGGCTCCGAGTCCTTGGCCAGACGCCAACGCCAGAAGTTCTGCACGCAGATCACCGCAGTCAACCCCGCTCCGAAGCGCTGCGCGGCCATGAGGATGCGCCGGCCCTTCGGTCCCTGGTCCTGCCCATGCACTGCCCAGACTTGAGCGCCAGGCTTCGCGGAGTCCACGCGGCCATACTGTGTGAACGCCGGCAGCTTGCTCCAGGTCTCGCGCATCGAGCCGCTGTCCACCTGGAAGACCGGGTGCTTCAACCCATCGTCGGTCAACTGGATGAAAAAGAGGCGATTCAGGCCGCTCACGCCCGGGCTCGCCGCAAACACGACAGGCAGCAACTGCTCCAAACGGCTTCCGTGCCACGACGCGTCGAACGTGGCCTCGCCCCCCATCATCAGCACGCCGCCGCCCAGCTCGCCACAGAAGCGCGCCAGCAACTCCTCTTGTGCTCGGTTCAATTCGCCAGGGTTCAGGTTCGACAGCACCACGACCCGGAATGGCGCGAGTTCGTCGAGGGTCGTCGGGAATCCGTTGAGCAGCTCGCCCGATCCCTCGATGTTCTGGCGGAAGACCGATTTTGCCGACGTGCGGGTGAGGCCGGTGAGTTTGATTGTCGGGTCGCCCCGCAGCGCCAGCATGACAAACTTGTAGTCCCATGTCAGCCCGCCCTGCACATAGAGCACCCGCAACTCCTTCTCGTCCACAATACGGACCATCGCCATGGAGGATGTGTTCACGGTCTTCAAACCGGCGAGGGACGGTGGTACGAGCTGGACCTCGTAGCGGTGCATGCCTTGGACGCTTTCGGTGGTCTGGAATGATTCGAGCCAGGTCCGCGACCCGCGGCTGGCTTGCGTTGAACGCCTGGGCGACCTCCTCCAAAGCGCTTTTCGCCTGCCCGGCGGCCTGCCGTTTCGCGCCGTCACCCTTCGCCTGGCAGGCACCGTCGAGTTTTTGATCGAGCGATTGCTTTTTGGCATCGCTCAGGGATTCACCAAGTTTAGGCCCAAACGCCTCGCTTGTGTGTGCCTGATCAGCAAGCTTCTTGAGCTCGGTGATCGTGGCTTTGGCCGCTGACGCAGTCTGCTCTAACTGCGCGTCGGACACGCTGCTTCCCGGATTCTGGCACTGGCCTAGGCTCTTGATCTGCTTCTCGAGCATCTCCTTGAGCTTGTAGGCATCGGTGAGATCTCTCGCGGCTTCCTGTTTCTGCATCGCCTGCTGAAGCAGCTCCAGCTTCTCGGCGGCCTGCTGCGAATCCTTCTTTGCGGCCTGGCTGCGTTTCTCCAGATTCTGCGCCGCAGCCTGCATGGCCTCAGTTGAGGCGTTCAGCTCCGCATCCGCGTTCCTAAACGACCTCGGGTGCGCTGCCCGGAAATCTTCGAGCGCTTTCTCTAGCGCCTTCTGCTCCGGTGCAAGCTGGTTAAAGGTTACCGGCCGTTGCCGGTTCGCGCGCTCGGCAAGGCTCCTTTTTTTCTCGATCGTCTTCTTCACAAATTCTTGCGCGGCTTGGTTCTCGTTTCGGAATTCCGCCATCTGCTCCAGCTTCCCTTTCGCGTCGGCGCTCCCCGATTGCTCAGGGTCGGGTTCTCCGCTGAACTCGCCAGGATTTCGCGAGATGCATTTCTGAAAATATTTCCGCGCCGCAACGAGCTGGTTTAGAGCCTCGCGCTCCCGCTGCTGAGCCTCGGGAATCAAATCGTCTTTTAGCGCGCGGCTGGCCTTCTCCAGTGTCTTTTGTGCGGACCTGAGCTCATCCAAAAGCTCACTCACCGGGGCTTTGTCCATTTCGGAAGCCAGTTGGGCAGCGAGATGTTCCGTGGCACCGCCGAGATCGGATTCGCCTTGCGCGAGCTTGCGTCGATCCTCCTCTTGCAACTTCGCGACGGCGTGCGGCGACTGCTGAGTGCGATGTGTCTCCCGGATGCTCTGCTGCTGCCGCTCAATCAAGGATGTGAGTTCACTCATCCCGGTTCGAGCTTTGCCGCCCGGACCACCCGGCATTTTCGATAATTCTTCCTGCATGGGTCGCACTTCGATGAAGAAAACCCCCGAAGTGTCAGATGACTTCTCGGTGCTTGCCATGGCATAGTAAGTGAGCACGTCCCACTCGGTGAGCTTCAGTTCGTCGAGATAGATCGCTGGCTGATAGATCGCGAAACGTGCCTCCTCGGGCTGCGGAAGCGGATGTCGGTCCTCGTGGCCGCCGTTGAGGGTGTGAAGCCAGCCGGCGTTCGTGATCGCCCGGCTGGTCGCAACCTCGATCTGGACCTGTGGTGCAGGCTCCTGGCGTATCTGAGGGTGGTGATGGGGCTCATTGAGAGGCGCGCGGTGGGTTTGGCCGAGATTTTGGAGGTGATCGCCCGGGGGATGGGACAACAGGGCATGGCTGGCCGCCGCCGGATCGATCAGAGTGTGGATCGGTTGCATGGAAAACCTCCCTAAAGAGCCACAGGACCTTCGGCCAACGAGTTGGAACCTCGAACTGGCCCAGTTGGACCTGCGTTTTCAAGGCCATCGGCTCCGAGTGCCGCGCCTGGAGGAGAGGCTTTTGTGCTCGATTGCGCAGGAGGACATCCGGGAGCCGCTTGGGGGCGTTCTGGACGCCTCGGGAGCCAGCCATCCTCCTGGACGGCTTCAAGCGCCTGAGGTGCGCGTTGAAGCTGGGGATCGCCATCGCATCCTTCAGGGCGCTGGGTGAGGACGAGCCCGAGGCCATTGTCCAACTGCTGCGCAGTGGCGGCCCGCGGCACGGCTTGAGCCCGCTTGAGGAGGCGCGTTTCGTCGATGAACTCCACAGCGTGCGCGAGATCGACGGCCTGGCCCACGGATTCTTTCGCGGACCGGACTCCTTTCGCCAGGAGATCCTCCAGGGCAACCTGAAGCTGGCCCTCCAACTGATGGACCAGATGCCGCCGGATCCGGAGGGTTGCAGCGAGTTTGAGCGGATCTTCATCCAGGATCTGGAAAGCCTCCAGAAGGGCGTGCTCCGGATCCTCTCCAAAAGCCAGGATCAGCGGCTCCAAAGCCGCGCCTTCATGGCTCAGGTCAACCTTCTGAGCGCCGCCATCCTCAGCCGGAACACGGCTTTTCTCAACAACCTACGAATCCTTTATGATCGAAGCGGACAAGCGTAAAGCCATTTTCCTCCTCCACCAGGAAGGCATGTCCAAGCGGGAGATCGCCCGACGCCTGGGCATGGGCACCAAGACCGTGTGCCGGATCATCGCCCTGGCCGGCCAGATGCCCGTGGCCTGCGCCACGGTTCCACCGGTTGATGCGGGCCTCTTGCGACGGCTCTTTGAGCAATGCGACGGCTACGTGCAGCGCGTCCACGAGAAGCTCCTGGAGGAGCACGGCCACAGCGTCAAATACTCCACCCTCACCCGGTGGCTTCGCAAGCTGGGCATCAACGCGCCCCCCGCATCGACCCGTTGCGAGCACGTGCCCGATCAACCCGGCGCCGAGATGCAGCATGACACCAGCCCCTATGTCATCCTCTTGAATGGCGTCCCCACCAAGCTCCAGGCCAGCCTCCTCTACCTGCGTTACTCCAAGCGCCGCTACCTGGTCTTTTACCGCGTCTTTGACCGTTTCAAGATGAAGTGTTTCCTCCACGGAGCCCTTCTTCACTGGGGTTATGCGGCCGGGATCTGCGTCATCGACAACACCAACCTGGCCCGGTGGCGCGGCCTGGGTTCCAACGCCGTGATGGTTCCGGAGATGGAAGCCTTTGCCAAGGCCCGTGGTTTTCGTTTCCTTTGCCATGCCCCGAAACATCCCGACCGCAAGGCGGGCGAGGAGCGCAGCTTTTGGACCCTGGAAACCAACTTCCTGCCGGGACGTTCCTTCCAGGACATGGAGGACTTGAACCGGCAGGCGTTGGAGTGGTCGACCGTGCGCTTGGAACAACGGCCCCAAGGCCGGGCCGGGCTCATTCCCGCCCAGGCCTTCGAGCACGAGCGGCTCTTCCTGCAAGCGCTTCCACCCCACATGCCAGCCCCCTACATGATCCTGGAGCGCAGCGTTGACGAGTACGGCTATGTCGCCGTCCTGGCCAACCATTACGAAATGCCCGGCACCGGCCGAGGCACCGTTCAGGTGCTGCTCTACGAAACTCACCTTCAGATCCATCAATCCGGCCAATGCCTCGTCGATTACCCCCTGGTGCGCGACGGGCTCAGGCAACAAGCCTGCCCGTTGCCCGAAGGCCGATCCCCGCAGCACCAGCCCCGCCATCGCCAGCGGCGCAGCGACCTGGAGGAGAAGCGCCTCCGCGCCCTGGTTGAGGTCCTCCGCTGCACCAACGCCCAGCCCGATCCCCAGGACCCTCACAAATGGCACACAGCCCAGGGCGTCCTCTCCCTCAACGGTCCCAAGTTCATGAACTGGACCCGGGGGGCCGGGGGCGGGGGTGCCATCGACCTGGTCATGCACCTCTACCCGCTGGGCTTTGGAGGCGCTCTGGACTGGCTGGAGCTTCACCTAGGCCCCGTCGATGTCCAAGGGCCTGCGCCTCCCTTCCAGCCACCCTCAAACCTCTTACTCCCCACTCCCGTCCCAAAAAACCTCGACCGGGTCCTGGCCTACTTGATCCAGGAGCGCCGCTTGCCTCCGCCCTTGCTCCAACCCCTCCTGCGCTCCGGCACCCTTTATGCCGACGCCAGGGCCAACGCCGTCTTTCTCTTGCGTGGAGAACGCGGCCAACCCGTCGGTGCCGAACTGCGCGGCACCACCCACACCTCCTCATGGCGCGGGATGGCTCCGGGCTCCCGCAAAGACCTCGGCTTCTTCTCCATCCCTGAGCAACCCAGCCAAGCCTGCGTCCTCTGCGAATCCGCCATCGATGCCATCAGTTGGCACGCCCTCCATCCACCCTATCGATGCATCTCCACCTCTGGCGCGCGCCCAGATGCCCCATGGTTGACCCAACTCTTGGACCAACCCCCTCCCATCCTCTGCGGCTTTGACCTCGACCCAACCGGCGAGGCCATGGCCTCAGCCCTCATCTCTCGTCACCCTGCGGTCCGTCGCCTCCGCCCTCCTCCTATTGACTGGAACGACTTCCTCAGACTCGGCCCCTGATCCTCCTTCCTCCACCAACCCCTCCTTCCTCTCCACTCCCAATTCGCCCAAAATCCCTACTTGGAAAAGAAATCTCTCTCCAGCCCCTCCCATCACCTGAGGTCTTTCCCTTGAGCAGACCCGGGGTCGTTTCGATGAGCGGCAACGTCGAACCTGCAAACCGCACACACCGGACCGTGGATGGCGATGCATTGGGTTCGCGCGCCAGCGTCGCGCTCGTACCGATTGACTGAGATGCTGGTGACGTTTCCTTCCGCGAACGCTTCGTGCTCGGCTACCTCCTCAGGCAGCGCCGCATCTGACCGGCGAGCTTCAATAATCAATGGCTGCCAGTGAAATTGCGAACAATCGAGATCGCGTTTTGTGTGAGTGACGTGCATCACCCCATTGCGAAGGGTGCAGTTCCATCGATCGACACCGTTGACGGCCGAGTGCGTCAGAGAGGCTTCGGTGAACTCCTGTGCCACCAGGGAAAATGGAATGACCCAGTGGTCGCGCTCGTCCCCTTCAACAGTGCGATAGACGACAAGATGAAAGTCGGTCCGTGTCTGGGCTCGAGCCCGTGAGCGGCACGCCTCGAGTTTCTTCGGGAATACCGCGAACCAGCCCGTGGACGCGTTTGCACGAATTACGTATTCACCAACCTTTTCGAGTTCGCTCCTATTTGCTTCGACGATGCTCAAAGTAGGCAATACCCGGGCGAACGAATCAGCGACCCCGCGCCAGTGAAGCCCGCTTGGAACAGAGACGCTCTCGCGGGGTTCGCTGGATACGGTTTGTTAGCCTCTTCGTCCTTTTCGATCTGCCAACATCCGTTGGATCTGTAGCGGGTCTTGTCTCATGTCGATAACTGCAACTACGGTGGTCACTGTCGGCTCAATGGCAAAGAAGATTCCGAAGTAGCTACGACGGATAATCGCTCTCCGAAAGAACCGGTGCTTTTTGGGAAACATTTCAGGATTCCACTCAATCCACGATACGGTTTCATGAAAACGCTCCCGAAACCTGAAACTACCATCAATCAACCACGAGTCTTAGTAACCGTAGGCATAACGAAGATCATCCTCGATAGCCGCGAGAAACTCTACTGGCTGGCTTCTCACTTGTGCGCGAGACGGCGCTCAAGCTGATCAAGCGAGATTCGATCAATCTTTCCCAATCGGTACGCCTTCCATCGCGAATCCAGTATCGTCCGGTGCTTGATGCTGACAGGGGCTGCGTCGTCAACTGCTGCGCACCAAAGCTCTTCAGCCAGAGCAAGCTTCTGGCGTTTAGGCAGTTTCTGAAGTTCAGGAAATTGTGCTAGCGCCATACCCGCGAACGTGCGCTCCAAGTTCAGGCTCGTCAACGGCTTTTTTGGCTAACGAGCTGAGCGACCGCCGCCGACCGCGCACTCAAGCTGGGTCTGATGATGTTCATAAATCCAGCCATGTCAAAACCGAGACGCTCAGCGGTGGTTCGCTCGAGCGCCTTGTCGGCGTCCCCGATGGCTCATTTCACACCCTTGTCCGCCCATTCCTTCTGCCTGCCCTCGATCCGCAATGGGCCAGTGACTTCTTTCCCGTCGCGGACGACGACGTAGGCATCGGCGCCGTCAACGCTGTCCCAGTGGAGCCGCGCCAGCCCTTTGGCCTTCGTGGTGCGCGAAGTAGCCGTGCGACGACCCTGGACGCCCACGGCAATGATCGCATACTCATGTTCGCGGGAGCCATCGTCGCTGACCACCGTCGGCGCTGCGGGAGTTGCTATCGTCGCTTGACGCATTTCGCCTCCCCAAAGTTGGAGGACTTCTTTGGGATAAGGTAATCCTTCGCTGCCAAATCCACCTCCACCCAGGGACATCATCCCCTGGCCTATCAGCGCATCGGTCAGCGGCTCGTCGTGCTGCGGCCGGAAGGTTTGGAAGCGGAGCCGGCCGGGGTGGCTTCCCCCCGTCCACTGCTCGACGGGTAATTCGGACAGCTCCAGGGCCTCGCCCTGGATGATGGCCATTTGCCGCCATGCGCCATCGAGCCAAATGTTCCAAGAAATATGTCCCGGGGAGCCGCGCCTGCTGCCGTCCTTCTCGAGGGCATGAAACCGGTCGTCGAACGGATCGTCAATTTCCCCTTTGATGAGCCGGCTGCGGACCCAAAGCCCGCCGACGCCGTCCCCCACCGACCGCGCATAGATGCCGCGTGGGATTTGATGAGCTTCAAATCCCTTCTCCCACGGCTGGCCGGTGTCGGACACGATTAATTCCTTCCTCACGATCAGCCGCTCAACATCGATTTGTTTTTTGAGTTTGCTGTTGTCCTCCTCCAACGCCGTGACTCTTCTCTTCAATGCCTCGATCTCGCGTTTGAGTCCGTCGAGGTTCTCATCGGCGGAGGCGGCACAGGCAAATAGCAAAGACAGTGACAACAGCAGGATTTTTGTTTTCATGTTCGTAGCCTTTCTTCAGGTGTGTATGCACGAGGTGCTGCCGAGGGCGCACCGTGGCAAACGCAGAAACTGCGACCAATTTCCCGCACACTCCATAACCGGGACGCCTGGCAGCGGCTCGTCTCGACCCGATGGTTAGGCGTTTCCGGCGTTTGGGGTTTTTGCTTTGCCTGCATAGTTGGAGATGAAGGTGTAATCCACTTCATAAGTCTTTGTCTCGCGCAAGCCAAACTCGTGCTGTTCAAGAAGCTCGACCAAGCGGTCACCGTCAATCAGTTCGATTGGCTTGGACATGTTATCGCGTGCCGCCTCGCGGGCACCGTCAGTGAAGTAACCGGTCGTGAAGAAAATGCCCTTCTCGGCACGCGACCCAATAGAACCCTGAAACTCCCTGACCTCCTTGGCGGCGACTGGGCCACTGTAGCGTTTGCACTGGAAGGCAACCTTGGTGGTGACGAGTGGGCCGACACGGAGATAGCCTTCGCCGTCAATGCCCTTGTCGCCCCTGCCGCCAGTAACCTGGACGCGCTCCATGCCAAGGTGTCGTAGAAGGTCGGCACAGAATCGCTCAAATTCTTCGGGCGGGATGGATTGCAGGTGGGACAGAATCTCCTCCTTGTAGCTCTCGGGTGCTGGCTCCGCGTCCGGTGTTGGTGCCTCGGCTGGCTCGCTTGGCTTGGTGTTCTGGCGGCGGTTGGCATGAATGGCCACCCATTTCTGGAAAATCTTTCGGGCGTCGTCGTGTGAAAGTTTCTTGGCTTGGGCGGATGGGGTTAGCATCCACAGGCCGCGTTTTGGGGATGCCAAATAATCCTCCCACACGAGATACTGCCGCGCCCAAGCGACTTGGTTGGGATAGCGGAGGCTCCCTCCGTCGAGCTTGGCGAAACGCTTGTCGTCGGGAACTTTAGCCAGCCGTGCAACGGTGTCATAGACCTCTCGTGGAGTGGCCGATCCGCCATGCTCGCGGAGTGCATCAAGGATATATGGCATCCACTGGATAAACTCGGCTTGGGACTTCTTTTGCATCGGTTACAAGGGGCGCGAGGAAACGACTAACGACCCAATATAGCTCACCGACCCGGCCCACGAGGGCGTGCGATTGCAACCGCGACGCGATGGCCGGGTTAGATGCAGCGCAAGTTAAGCCACGGTTGATCTGTCAACCACTTCATGCCCAGACTGGCTTTGACGCGAGCGGGCGTCACGGGCCATCGCGTCCAAGTCGTAGTTGTAGCGCTCCAGCAGCTTGACTTTTGTGCGACGCACCTCGGCGATGACAGAATCAGGCATACTCGGGATTTTGGTTTTCGGAGTCGTTGTTGTCATCGGTAAAGAATTGCTCAGGCGTGCAGATAACGGAAAGATGAACCCCGGCGTCTGAAAAGCAAGCTTCAGAGTTCCTGATCCCTCGGAAACTGCGCTGAACCTTTCCTGAGACCACAAGTGTGGTTTTCGAGCGTAACTCGTTGCAAATTAACGCAGAACTTCTGGAATGGTCTCGTGACAAATCCGTCAATCGTTCGGAATGATGCGGAG
>CAMBEJ010000065.1 GCA_945865375.1 Akkermansia muciniphila
GAGAGTTCGTGTCAGCCTAGCCCCCGGCATCTACCATTATAGGTTCATGGTGGACGGCGCGTGGGCAGACGACCCGCAGGCCCATTCCCGGATCAACAACCCCTTTGGCAGCGCCAATTGTGTCCGCGAAGTCGCGGTGAGCTGAGCCCTGTCATCTTTACGTGATCGTGAATGGCGTGGATTAACGAAATACTGTTTGGGCCTTGGACGACGTTTGTCGTTCATAGCGAAACCGGATATTTTCAGTGTCTCGCTTTTCGAGGCCCATTGAATGAGGTAATTCTGAAACAAATCCTCATTTCGGCCGGAATGCATTCGGTATGCTGGACCACCGTCGAATACACCGAAGTTCGGCCAACCTTTTTAAAGTGAATCAGATCCGTCCGCCGGATGTTCTCTTCGGATTCGCGGCGGAGGAAGCGAAAGAATTCCATAATCCTAAATCCGGCAGTTGATTTAGCCACGAAAGAACTCAAAGAACGCAGAGAGAATGAGTTCTGAAAGGAATCTCTCGGCTTCATCATTCACTCGCTGGGTGAGCAACTCTTCGTTGACCTTGACCCCTGAAGCCCTTCTCTTTGCGATCTTTGTGCTCTTTTGTGGCCATTTCAATCGCAGTTTTTAGGCTGAACACCCCACCCAAAAGCGCGGCGTATTCGGCATGTCATTGCGAAGGAATTCCTCACACAAAGACGCGGATGGAAATGGATTGGAACCGGACTTATTTCGACCCCATCGTCCCCTCTGTGTCTCTGTGCCTCTGTGGTTCAAATGAATCTCTTTTTTTACCACAGAGATACAGAGGCACAGAGAAACGACCGAACCTCCTGACAAGTGCTCCATGCCCGGAACGCACCATTCCCCCTAACGCATCAGCTCGCCGACCGCCGCCGTGAACCGGTGTTCCGCCCTGCAAATCAGCTTTGATGTGGTTCGGGATGGCGCGAACCACGGCGTCGGGCGGCGGTTCGTGTGGAGCGACTTGTTCGGCTTCAAGTCTCATCAATGCCGCTGAGTTTGAGGCTCGTGACATGCACGAGATCGACTATTTCTGCGGCCCCGGTCTCATCTGCGATGCCGATGGTCCTTCCGCCCGGCATGACCCACAGAAAATCCGGATGAGGAATCTCAAATCGCCTCTGGTCAGACAGATGAATTGTAAATGCCTTGAAAGGGGCCTTCTCTCGCGTCCTCCTGACTTGTTCTGCAGTCATCCTCAAATCATCATCATACCAAACGGAAAAGTCGAGCCCGCTTGGCGCGACTTGCACATTCTTGCCGAACGATCCGGATCAGCGACCCCGCGCCAGAGACGCCCGGCTTGACCAGAGACGCTCTCGCGCTGGAGCCGGTTTGTTCCAGTGATCTTGTTCGGCATCTACAGATCAGTTCAAAACCGCCGGGACACCACCTACGATCAGGCCGATGACTAATATGATCAAAATCCAAATTAGGGACGCCATACAAAAGTTTCTACGGTTGACATTCCCTGAGCGGCTGAAGGCCTATACAGCGTACATGATCACGTTCACAAATGGAATAGCCATGACCAATAGCGTGAGCATCCAGTCTCTCAGTGCTAACGGGCTGGTCTGTTCTTCTTGTTCCCTCTCAATTGGATAGTCGGTTCCGCATTCAACACATCGAACGGCGGCATCGTCGTTTTCACGACCGCAATAAGAACATCGTTTCATGCGCGCACCCATGCCGCGTCCAATTGGCGCATGGAAACCTCGCCCCTTCCGCTTTGGTAATCCTCATACCGATTGAATGCGGCTTGAATGTCCAAGTCAGCCTGGAGGAGCAGTATAAGCTCGATCATGGATGTCGGCCAAGAATCCGCTCCTTGACGGTCTCCCAGGTCGTGAACTCCTCCGGATGCTGCCGAAAATGGTCCATACGCAGATCGAGATCGGCAATGACCTCCCTCGAGACAGGCAACTCCGAAGGATGAGCCTCAAGTTCGTTCCAGAGCTCAGACACAAAAAGGATTTTCTCGGAAGGTGAGAGTCGTTGCACGTCTGGAAATCGCTCAAGAATCATTGTGGCAGTATACGTTCTCAAGGCGAGTTGGCAACGACAGTTACTGGAGCCGTTACTGGAGCTGGTAACCCAGTGGGCTAACGGCACGGGTGAGCGACCGCTGCCGACCGCGCACTCTGACAAACACAGAAAACGTCCCCAATCATCGGCCAACTCCGCAATCGGGACGACTGGCAGCGGTTAGGAGACTCGACCCGATTGTTCGGCGTTTGCATCGGAGTGTCTCCAACGCTTGGCTGCAGCTCGAAAGGAGGCCTCGTGTTCTGGCCAATCGTGGAGTGTGGCGGGGTCGAAGTCAGCTCCGCACGGCCATACGACCGTATGTATCTCCGGATCGAGCGTGACCTGAGCAAAAGCAACCGGGTCGCGCAGGGGGCCATAAAGCTCGCCTTCAAGAATAGACCCCAAATCAATGGTCCGGCTCAAGCCATCGTTGAAACCCAAGCGCAGCGAATAGGGCTGGATGCACTCGACAGATGTGATGCGGTAAATCGGATGATTCATGGTGCTGATTTACTGCAATGGCGCGATTGGGGAAGGCTTGCGGCCCTGCTCAAGAAGTTGCCAGCAAGAAAGCAACTCTTGCCCGTGAAGCTCGGCCCAAGCCTCGACAAGACGCAGCTGCCTCTCTGGAATGAAGGCGATGATGAGCGCCACAGGAGAAATCGAAAAGACGGCAACATGCTCGCCATAGTAGGCGTGGAAATGCGGGACGTGATGGCGCTCCGCAGGCTCGGAGAACATCCGAATGATGATGCCGTAAAAGCGTGAGAGTTCTGGCATGACATTGGTTGCCGAGTGAGATTATCATGGTCATTTCCCGGAGCAAGCGCGCAAATATAGGTAATCCGAAGTTATTCATGGGTGGCGAGGAGAGCGAAGCGACCCTCTCGCCTCAGCCACCCGTGAATAACTTCGCCGGAGCGGGCGCGCTCCGATGGGAATGAGATCGAGTTTCAGAAGCATTGATGATAGGATGTTAACTGGTTTCCCGCGCCGACGGGTCAGGCCCATCGGGTGAATCCACCGCCGCCTTGGACAAGCTCTGCCGTGCCTATTGGTATCCGCTTTATGCTTTCGTGCGGCGGCGGGGTCACTCGCGGGAAGAGGCACAGGACCTGACCCAGGAATTTTTCTCGCGCTTGCTCGAGAAAAACACACTGGCAGTCGTGGACCGGAGCAAAGGCAAGTTCC
This sequence comes from Akkermansia muciniphila, assembly GCA_945865375.1. GTDB lineage: Bacteria > Verrucomicrobiota > Verrucomicrobiia > Limisphaerales > F1-80-MAGS106 > F1-80-MAGS106. The sequence continues at coordinate 3,238 of CAMBEJ010000065.1, forward strand.
GATCCTTCTTGCTGGCCTCCGTGAAGCATCTCCTGGTCAATGAATGGAACAGGAGCCAGGTCCAAAAGCGGGGGGGGGAGTGACGGTCATATCCCTCGACGAGCTGCACGCCGAGGAACGGTATTCGTTGGAACCGGCGGATCAATTGATGCCCGATAAAGTGTACGAACGCCGCTGGGTTGAAACGATCATCGATTCAGTGACTCATCAGTTGCGCGATGAATTTGTAAGCGCCATTCTTGTCTGTCCTCTTTTTGGCTTGGATTTCGCCAACATTACGGCGCGCTGTTCCGCGCTGAGATCGCCCAGACGGTCAGCAGTCCGTCCCAACTGAAGGAGGAGATGCGGCACTTGCTCAAGGTATTGGCCTCGTAGCCGGAACCATTGCGGTGCGATCGACCCAAAGAACGGATTGCCCGCGAATAGCGCGAATGGACGCGAATGATATTTCTTGAAAACCCTTCCCCCGTTTCCCCATTCAGATTCGGGTCCATTCGCGTCATTCGCGGGCACACTCCTCTATCGGATGGAACAGCAAGGACGACGGCGGGAAGAGGGAGTTGCCAAAAGAGGGCATCGGAATCCTGAACTTGTAGGAGCCGACGTCAGGAGGCGGATGATGCCGTCAACTGCCCGCTCCGCCTCCTCACGTCAACTGCCCGCTCCGCCTCCTCACGTCGGCGGCTACAGGGTGGAGGTTCATGGAGAGGGAGAACCTTCCAAGCGAGTCGCTTGCGCCACTTTGCCGGGTCATGGGAAGAGCCGGTTTAACCACGAATGGACGCGGACTCGCAAGGGCTTGTGCATTCGAAGGTTTTCACCCAGAAATGGATTCTTATCTGCGTACCTCAAGGCGCGTTGCCCTTAAGAGGGGAGAGGACCTGGGGACGAGCCGTCCCCACCCCAGGAGAATGTCTTGCCTGTGGAGGACGTTGCCCTTAAGAGGGGAGAGGATTTGGGGACGAGCCGTCGCCACCCCGGTGCGGCCAAAATGAGAACTGCTGGCCCTTGATAGCATCAGTTGATCTTGGACAGGGTGTTGTGTATTTTCTCGCGACTTGATTCAGATCACGATTGTATAGATTCAGACATGAATAACGAAACAGACACTTGTGGGACCAGTAAAAACCTTGGAACAAACCCTGGAGGGGAGACGTTGGGGCAGACTTTGGACACCTCAAGCTTCCAGGCATCGAAGCCGATATCCTTGATGACGGAGGCGGACATCATGGAGTTGATTGCCCAGGCCGGGAAGGCTGAAGAGCATTGGGACCGCCTGCTCCGGATGTCTGCGGAATTTGACAACTTCAAGAAGCGCGCCGCTCGCGACCGGTTGGACGCGATTCGTTACGCGAACGAGTCATTGCTCGAGAAATTGATTCCTGCGCTCGACAATTTCGAGATGGCGCTGGCTGCTTCCCAGGGTTCTGAAGGGACCTCGAACGAGGCCATTAAAACCGGTGTGAACATGGTTTATCAGCATTTGAAGTCGGTGATGGCGGATGCGGGTCTTGAAACGCTGGACGCCTCGGAGGGCGCGTTTGATCCCAACTGGCAGGAGGCGGTGTCGCAGGTGGACAGCCAAGATGTGCCCGAGGGTCACGTGGTTCAGCAGCTTCGGAAGGGCTTTCGTTTGAAGGACCGTTTGCTGAGGCCCGCGAAGGTTATTGTGGCCAGGAAATCCGTCGAATAAGTGCAGAACGAGGCTTTGTCTTTGTTAGTTGATGGAGGAATCTGCTGAGTTTTAAGTATGGCGAAACGAGATTATTACGAAGTGTTGGGGGTGGCCAAGCAGGCCACCGACGAGGAGATCAAGAAGACCTACCGTAAGTTGGCGGTGAAATTTCATCCTGACAAGAACCCGGGCGACAAGGCTGCCGAGGAAAGTTTCAAAGAGCTGGGGGAGGCTTATGAGGTGTTGAGTGACCACCAGAAACGGGCGGCTTACGATCTGCATGGGCACGCGGCGTTCGATGCGCGATCGAGAGTCCCTGGCGCGGGAGGGCGCGGCGCAGGGGGATTCCACGATCCTTTCGAAGTTTTCCGGGAGGTTTTCAGCACCGGCGGCGGCGGTGGCGGAATTTTTGGGGACCTGTTCGGAGAGCGCGCCGACCCTACAGGGCCTCAGCGTGGATCGGATCTGCGCTACGATCTGGAGATTTCATTCAAGGAGGCAGTGCTGGGCTGCGAGAGGGAAGTTTCGTTGTTTAAGCCGGAGAATTGCGACTCGTGTCGAGGAACGGGGGCTACGCCGGGTTCGTCCACAAAAGCGTGCGCGACGTGTGGTGGACGAGGCCAGGTGGTGAGCTCGCGTGGGATTTTTTCCATAGCCCAACCCTGCTCACGTTGCGAGGGCGCGGGGCGAGTGATCGAAAAGCCGTGCCCACAATGTCGAGGGGGAGGGCGTGTGGAGAAGACCTCCAAGATCAAGCTCAAGATTCCCGCCGGCGTGGATACGGGGGCTCGATTGCGCTCTTCTGGAAACGGCGAAGCAGGGTTGCGCGGAGGGCCTTCGGGGGATCTTTATGTGGTGCTGCATGTCAAGGATCACGAGCTGTTTCGGCGTGATGCCGACGATCTCATCTGCGAGCTGCCCACCAGCTTTGTGCAGATGGCGCTTGGGGCGGAGATCGAGGTGCCCACGCTGACGGGGTCGGCTAATATCAAAGTTCCCGCAGGCACGCATAACGGCACGGTGTTTCGTTTGAAGGGGAGAGGTGTTCGGAACGTTCAGGGCCATGGTGTTGGGGATCTCCTGGTCAAGGTCGTGGTGGAAGTGCCGACCCACCTCAACGGAGCACAACGGTCGAAGCTTCAGGAATTCGCAGGGCTTTGCGACGCCAATGTGAACCCGCATCACAAAGGGTTCTTCGACAAGGCTAGGGATTTTTTCAAGTAACTGGGCTGCATGCATCGGTTTTACGTTCCCGGGAAATGGGCGGTAGGTCAACGCGTCAGCCTTGGCGCGCAGGAGTCGCATCACGCGCTTCGAGTGCTGAGGCTTCGCCCGGGGGATCCTGTCCAGCTTTTGAACGGGCGCGGGGAACTCGGCGAGGCGGTCTTGGGGGATGTTGAGGGGCGTCAGGTGAGCGCGGTGATAAACGGCATCCGAGCTCGCCCACGAGGTCCTCTGGAGATCACCCTGGTGGTGGGCCTCCCAAAACCCAGGGCGATGGATCTAGTCATCCAGAAAGGCGCCGAGCTGGGCGTGAGCCATGTGTGCGTTGTTTGCTGCGAAAGAAGCGTGTCGCAATCGGATGTTCAGGAGCTGGCTGAGAAAGCGGAAAAATGGCGTGCTGCCGCGATCGAGACATTGAAGCAATGCGGTGGTTTCTGGCTACCACGGATCGATGTGTTTTCATCCATGGCGGCTTGTCTGGAAAGGGCTGAGCGCACGGAGTCAAGATGGGTTGCGGCATTGACTGGCAGCCCAAAGCACCCTCGGGAATGGCTCGATCGAATGATTCGTGAGACCGACCGCTTCCCCCAGAGCATCGAGGTTTGGATCGGGCCTGAAGGCGACTTTTCTGGGGATGAGATGGCCCTCTTGCTCTCGCATGGAGCTCTTCCCGTTTCACTGGGGGACAACACGCTTCGATCTGAGACAGCGGCACTTTACTGCGCATGTGTGCTCCTCTATGAGGCCACCTCTCGGGTCGCGCTGCCATTGAATGAAGCGAAAGATCGGTAGGGCGAAGCGCTGAGCCGGGCAAAACGCCATGCGCTCATCCGTTTGTAGCCTCGCCGGGACGGACTCGCCTACTGCGTTGGTTCGAGGAAAGGGATAGCGCTAAGGTGGCGCCTGTGACCGCGAGGCAGGTCCATGCGAAAACGTCTCCATGCCGGGTGTAGAACGAGAGGCTCCTTTTGCGCGTCCTTCCGAGCAAGGGCAGACGGGCTGTTTTAATGCCTGCGCCATAGACATCGGCGGAATTCCCAAAATACACTTCATGCATGTGACCCAAGGCATCGATCCAGCACGTCACGCCGTTGTTGGTGCATCGGACTACTGGCAGTTGATTTTCAACCGCCCGGAACACGGAGCAAACCGCGTGTTGCCACTGCGCGGCGCTCTCACCAAACCAGCCGTCATTTGTCAGGTTCAGCAAGAAATCAGTTTCGTCATCGACGGTCCTTCGGACACTGTGCGGAAACGCGTCTTCGAAGCAGATCAGAACTCCTAGGCGGGCCTGCGGTTCGCGGATGGTGAACCACACGGGGGTTGTTCCTGCTTCGAACCCTCCTCCGATTGGGGTCAGCAGCTTCAGAAATGGGAGCCAGCGACTCAGCGGCACGTACTCCCCGAAAATGACGAGTCGCTGTTTGCGATACGTTCCCTCGATCTCCCCTTTCGGATTTAAGAGGAAGGCGCTATTATAGTAATTGGCGTCATTTGGATCGGCTGTTTCGGGGATGAGTTCGGCATCGTCGGCTCCGAGGATCATGGACGTTCTGGAACCTTTCAAGAGCTTGGCGATGGCGCTGGAAGCCGTGGACTCGAACCGCAGCAAGCCGGGGGTGGCAGCCTCGGGCCAGATGAGCAGGTCCGGCTTGGCGGCCATCGCGAGAGAGGAAAGGTCGATCAATTTATTGAATCGATTTGTGGATTCTCGAGCGTCGAAAATGAGAGTTTGAGGAATGCTGGGTTGGACAAGGGCCAAGCGGATATTGTCGAGGCCGGGTTTCTCTTCGCGAGTTATCCTGGAAAAGCCGAACGCGAGGCAAAAGGCTAATCCGAGGAGGGGCAAGGTCACCTCAGCGAGCGGGAGCCAGTGTTGGTTTGAGCCAGGCTGACCTCGTGGGTTGGCGGTGGCAGTCGATCGCGTGGCCATTCTGATAACCGTGGATCCCGCGCAGAGGATCCCCAGGGAGACCCAGGCGATTTGGAACGAGACGCCGTAGACGCCCGTGACGGAGGCGATCTGAATTAGCGGCGGGTATTGGTAATGGGAACTCCCCAGGAGGTTCCATGGAAATCCGGTCAACAGCCGTGCCATCGCGAGCTCAGAAGCGACCCAGGCGGCGGCGCAAAAGACCCCCCACACGGTTCGTTGATACCAGGCAGAGTTTGCCAGGTTGAGGCAGGCAATGAGGCTTGGGGAACGCGTTGAGGCCAGGCTTTCTGGGAGCGGAAGTGAACCGTATCGGGGCACCATGGAGGAGGCAACCGGGGCGAATCTCCAGCAAATCCAGCACCAGGCAGCGGGGAACAAGGCGAGGTAGGTCCCAAGCGCGAGCCAACCGGCGAGGGCCCCAAGCGGGAAAGGAATAAAAAGCAGCCAGTGAAGCGAGATGAGAAAGTGAACAACGCCTGCGACGTAGCCGCGTCTGAAATGACCCTTCGCGGAGGCGCTCGCGGAGGCGAGCAACAAGGTTGCCGGCACCAGCCAGGCTAGGACCGGCATCTCCACTTTTGGAAACGCCGACGCCCAAAGGATTCCCGCGAGAATGGGGCCAAGCGGCAGACCCCGGAGAAGCTGGGCAGCAGGTCTCATTTTCAGACCTCAGTAGAAGAGGTTGAAATCGGGATCCCGGCGAGCCACTTTGATTTCTCCATTCTTTGTAATCGTAATCGTAATCCTAGCCAAACAGATTTGAAATTTGAACCACAGAGGCACAGAGGCACAGAGGTACAGAGAAGAACAAACCATGAAACCAAACTTTTCCCCCTCTCTTTTCCCCCTCTGTGCCTCTGTGGTTCAAAATCTGAGAGATAATTCATCGAGATTTAGGATTTAAGAATCTAATCGTAATCCTCGGGTGTTGCCCTTGAAACAGAGCGGTGGATTACGATTACGATTACGATTACGTGTCAGAGCGGAGAATTGGAGTGGCTCGGGCATCGGGCTAAACGGGCTCGTTTTACTGAGTTCAGATTTTAGCGGATCGAGTTCAGAACTCCTAGACAGGGGGTTCGATCAATCAGGGGGCATGAGCAAGGGGTGCGCGAGCGGAACCTGACGGCTTGTGCCGGGGCATAGGGGCGGCATTCAATCGGGCGCGTCAGAAGTAGGCGATGAGTTCATCGAATGCGTGGGACACTTCGATGGGATAGTCCAAGGAGCGCAGAATTTCCCGGGTTAGATTCAGTTTCGAAGCGAGCGCGATGTCGTCGTGCAGGGGATCGTGATGGGGGATGATCCACCGTTTCGCCCGTGTGAGTTTGGCGAGCAGACAAGCGTTGGTAAGGCTGGAATGGCCCCAGCCGATTTTGGTGACGTATTCCTCGTTCGTGTACTGGGCCTCGTGGATGAGCAGATCCACGTCCTTCAGAAACCCAATCAGCTTGGAGTGCGCGGCGACGATCTCCGAGTTCTCGTTGAGCGCGTGTGGGGCTCCCTGGAAGCCGGGCAAGAATTCGTTATCGCTGACGTAACCCACGGTTCGTCCCTTCCACGTGGTTTTAAATCCCAGGGTCGCCGCTGGATGATGGGTTGATTCCCATTCGATCTTGAAATTATCGAGGGTGAGGCTTTCCCCCTCGAGGATCTGGAAGTCAATGTTGGCGCACATGTCCTCGAATTGAACTGGGAAATAATCACGATCCAACTGCCCTCGAAAGATGGACTTGAGATCCTTGCCGAAGCCGGGTCCCCCGTAGATCACAACCTCGTAACCGGGTATGAAAAGTGGTGCAAAGAAAGGGAAACCTTGGATATGGTCCCAGTGCGTGTGGGTGATGAACAAGTGGATCCTGCACGGGCCCCGGCTCAAAAGGCGCAACCCGAGGTCACGGATACCTGATCCGGCGTCGATGACAAAACATTCGTCACCGACTCCGATTGCGACGCAAGAAGTGTTGCCACCATGACGGACGAAACGTGGGCCTGAAACAGGGATGGAGCCGCGGGTTCCCCAGAAGTGAACATAGGGTTGCTCACCTGGAATCACCGGGATATAAGGTGCCTCAGCCGCTACTTGTTTCGATTCTGTGTCCACAACGTCTTTTCTGGTATTCTTGGTTTTTGTCGCCGACCAAGCCATGTCTGGTGCGGCCTCGCTTCCTGGGCCGAAACAGCAGCGAACCCGACTCTAGAATGGGGTCCGTGGCGGGTGCGCCTATTCGAGTTCGCTTAGCGTAGCAGTCAACTTTCAAAAGAGAATCGAATTATTTAGGGTTTTCCAAACCGCGATCAAGACATTTATTTTGCCGAGAGGGGACAGGGCCGCTAGGATGGCTTCCAACAGCATTATTTATCCTTGCGCCCGCCCATTTTAGGGCGATTGCCGGGCGTGGGATGGATGAACATCTCCTTTTATGCAGACAAGAACTCTTGGACGAAGCTCCCTGGTATCGAGCAGCCTGGCTTACGGGTGCTGGCGGATGGCTGGCCATGGCGAGGTCTTAGAGTTTACCCCCGAGCGTCTCGAAAACGCCCGGCGATCAGTTTTCGCGGCGTATGAGCACGGCTACTCCCTTTTTGACCATGCCGACATTTACGCCCACGGTCTCGGGGAGGAGTTGTTCGGGCACATACTGAAGGAGGTGGGCGGGATGCGCAGCCAGATTTTGATCGCGTCCAAGTGTGGCATCGTACGTGGGGGTGTGCCGGACGCCCAGTGCCCTTACCGTTACGACTCCTCGGCCTCGCATATCATCGAAAGCTGCGAGGCCTCGCTACGACGTCTGGGGGTCGAAACGATCGATCTGTATCTGATACACAGGCCCGACTTCCTGGGTGATCCAATGGAAATCGCGAAAGCCGTGTCTCAACTGCGGGATCAGGGCAAGATTCGTGAATTTGGAGCCAGCAATTTTCATTGCAGCCAGATGAATCTTCTTAAGAAAGCGTTGGCGTTCCCAGTGGTTGTCAACCAGGTTGAAATCAGCTTGATGCACCTGGCTGCGATCAAGGATGGAACATTGGATCAATGCATGATTGAAGAGATCACGCCCATGGCCTGGAGTCCTCTGGGAGGGGGTAAATTGGCGGGCCAGGAGGCCATCAGTTTGAATGCAACGGATCATGGCCACCGCGGCCGGATCCGTGACAAGGCGGATCACATTGCCCGGGCGCATGGGGTGTCGCGGAGCGCTGTGCTGCTCGCGTGGTTGTTGAAACATCCATCAGGGATCGTGCCGATTGTGGGAGCCACCCAGCCTGAGCATATCAAACAGGCTGCCGAAGGCGCCGGACTCACTCTGTCCCGCGAGGAATGGTATGAGCTCATGGAGGCAGCCTATGGACAACACCTCCCATGAACCGCGGAGAGAGTCCGAACGAAATCCCATGAGGGAAGCGAACATGGGGACGGGAGCGAGTTGTTTGGAGACGCCGCGCCGATTGGGCTTTCGCATGCCCGCCGAATGGGAGCCGCACAGGGCGACATGGCTGACATGGCCTAGGCGTGATGGAATCAGCTTCCCGGGCTCCTACGACGCCGTGCCGCCGGTCTACGCTGAATTCATCCGCGTGCTGATCGAACACGAGGAGGTTCGAATCAACGTCTGGGATTCCGCGATGGAGACGGAGGTTCGTCGTTCACTGGCGAGGGCGCGGGTTCCGATGGCTCGGGTCTTTTTTCATCACTTCCCCTCCTATGAACCCTGGTGCCGTGATCATGGGCCTATTTTTGTGGTGCGAGATGCCGGGGGCCGCCGCGAGCGCGCAGTGGTGGACTGGGGTTACAACGCGTGGGGCGGCAAGTATCCCCCTTTCGACCTGGACGACGCGGTGCCGCGGCACGTCGCCGGCTTGCGCGGGCTCCCTCTATTCAGTCCCGGCATTGTGATGGAAGGAGGGTCGCTCGATGTGAACGGATGTGGCACCGTCCTGACGACGGAGTCGTGCCTTCTGAATTCCAATAGGAATCCGTCGCTATCCAAGAAGCAAATTGAAATCGTCCTCAGCGATTACCTCGGAGTTTCGCAGATTTTATGGCTCGGGGACGGCATCGTGGGGGATGACACTGACGGGCATGTGGATGATCTCTCGCGATTTGTTTCCGCCGACACTGTGGTCACCGTGGTGGAGGACGATCCCGCCGATGAGAACTATGGGCTATTGCGGGACAATCTTGATCGGTTGAAAGGGTTTAGGGATCTGTCTGGGAAGCCGTTCCGCATCATCGAACTGCCCATGCCTGGGCGGTTGGAGCGTGAAGGGCAACGACTTCCGGCGAGCTACGCGAACTTTTACATAGCGAACGACGTGGTGGTTGCGCCGACGTTTCGGCAACCAAACGACGCGCGTGCCATGACCATTTTGCAGACCTGTTTTCCGGACCGGCGTGTGGTGGGGATCGATTCCACGGATCTGATCTGGGGACTCGGTTCGTTCCACTGCATCTCGCAGCAAGAACCCGCCTGAGGGGCCTGAGGGGGCTGACTTGCGCCTCTAAAGTGACTGTTTGCCCGTCATTTTTGCGATGAGACGTTCGTTGAATTCCCTGGCGGAATTACGGCCGGACTGTTTCAGTTTTGTTTGCAACGCCGCGACTTCGACCAATCGCGCAATGTCACGACCTGGGCGCACGGGGATGACAATGTGCGGCACTTCGGTGCCGAGGATTTTCACGTGCTGATCTTCCATCCCCACGCGGTCCACATCGGGCACGTGATCCCAGAGCTTCAGTGTGACAACAAGATCGACCCGTTGTTCATGGCGGATCGCGCGGACGCCGAACATTTCGGCGACATTGATCAAACCGATGCCGCGGACCTCCATGAAATGTTTGGTGATCTCGGGACTTGTCCCTATGATGTCGCGTCCGTCCAGCAACGTGACGCGGGTGATGTCGTCTGACACCAGACTGTAGCCGCGCTCGATCAGCGCGAGGACGCATTCGCTTTTGCCGATGCCGCTTTCGCCGCGCACGATCACACCCACGCCGAGGATATCGACCATGCTGCCATATTCGCTGCCGCTTGGCGCAAACATCGTTTCCATGGCCATCGTGGCCAGGTTGATCAATTTCATGGTGATCTGCGGGGATCTGAAGATGGGGACATGGTAGCGATCAGCGGCTTTCAGGAGCAGACGATCCGGCGATAGATTACGAGAGAAAATGATGCCTGGAATTCGAACCTTCAGGAGGTGGTGGTAACGTTTGACGCGCTCTTCCGCTTCGATCGACTTCAAGAAACAAAACTCGGCGTTGCCGATCACTTGGATTCGACGGAAGGCGTAATACTTTGTAAACCCCGCGAGAACGAGCCCCGGGCGGTTGACTGTGGGTTCCTGGATCGGGCGGTTGAGACCCTCAGCTCCGGCGACGAGCCTGAGCCCCAACTGCCCGGCATGATCCGTGTAGAATTTCCCGATCGTGACCGGCTGTTTGCGTTGGGCGGAGCCTGGCGTGCTAGGGGCCATAGTTGGTTCACGATTCCTATCAGTCCTCGGCGTCGATGTCGATCCCAGATTCCCCATTGTCCGGTGTCCGCCGAGCTTGCTTGCGAGATCGCGAAGTCCTTGAATGCAGGCCATGAGCGTCGTCAACGTGTGGCAGGATCACTATCTGGCAAAAACCACACCCTGGGACAAGGGGGAGGCGTCGCCGGGATTGATTGATTTTTTAGGTTCGCGCAGGGTGGAGACGGGGTCTGTGTGCGTGCCGGGCTGTGGTTTCGGTCACGACGCACGCGCGTGGGCAGAGAAGGGCTTTCGGGTGTTGGGCGTGGACATTGCACCCGCTGCCGTCGAGTGGGCTTCGACGCGCGCCCGGTCTGAAGGAAACGGTGCCGAGTTCGTGTGCGGGGACTTTTTGGAGGACGAGCCGCCAATTCAATTCGATTGGGTGTTCGAACACACCTGTTTCTGCGCCATCCAACCCGCCCAAAGAACCGATTACATCCGGGCGGTCCTTCGGTGGTTGAAACCAGGAGGCCACTACCTTGCGGTGAATTATATCATCCCCGATGTGGACGGTCCGCCATTTGGGACGTGTCGATCCGAATTACTGGAACGGTTCTCATCATCTTTTTTACTTCGCGAGGAATGGGTTCCACGATCCTACGTGAACCGTTCGAATCTGGAGTTGATGCTGCTGTGGCAAAAGCGCTGGGAAAGTTGATGGATTGGCTCGCGTTTTGGTTCTTTTATGGCGGTCTCGAGTTGCTGCCGCGATTGCGTCACGCTGGGTCTGTCTCACATCGTGCTCCGCAACCGACCACTTCAGACCTCAGCAAAAGCGGTTGAAACCGCAATCTGGACCAACCACTTCAATTCCTCCGATTTTCCTGCTCTGAATCGTAATCCTAATCCTCGGGTGTTGCCCTTGGAACAGAGGGGTGGATTACGATTACGATTATGAGCAGGGAATTGGAGTTGCTCGAGGATCAGGTTAAACAGGGTCGTTTTACTGAGTTCAGAACTTCGGGAGACACCGGCATGGAGGGTCGGCGGAGGTTTTCGGTTGCGGTCGGCGTGCTTTTGAATGAGATTTCCAAAATGAACATTGCTAAGCGTTTAATATTTTTGTGTACCACCGCGGCGTTCTTGTCCCAACTGACAGCCGCGAAGCTGGGAGATCCAGCGGGGGCGTTGCAGATCAAAGACTGGGTCAAGGGCAAGCCGGTGGATGTCAAGGACGGGAAATCCGTCTATGTCGTGGAATTTTGGGCCACTTGGTGTGGGCCTTGCAAAGTGAGCATTCCGCACCTGAGCGAGCTGCAGAACAAATTCAAAGACAAAGGAGTTGTCGTGGTCGGCGTGACCGATGAGGAGGCTTCGAAGGTAAAACCGTTCGTGACCAAGATGGGCGAGAAGATGGAGTATCTGGTGGCGTGCGACAAAGAGCAAAAGACCAGCGCCGCCTACATGGAAGCGTACGGTCAGGGTGGCATCCCGACAGCGTTTGTGGTGGGCAAGAATGGAAAGGTTCTTTGGTTCGGTCACCCCATGGATGGGTTGGACAAGGTCGTTGAGGACGTTGTGAACGGAAAATATGATCTTGTGGCGGCAGTCAAGAAGGACGAGGCGCGCGCGTTGATGGAGGATTATCAGAAGTATTCCACGCAGGGAGATGACCGGGCTAAAGAGATCGCCAAGAGGTTGATTGAGACGGCTGGCGAGGATGTGGATCGACTCTGCGAAGTGGCGTTTATGATGGTCGCTAACCCCGACAACAAGAACCGTGATTTCGCCCTGGCAGAGTCGGCTTTGGACAAGGCTGAGAAAGTGGGCGGCAAGAGCGATCACCGCGTGATTGGGATCCGGTCCGTAGCCCGGTTCGAGAGCGGCAAACAAGAAGAAGGATTGGCGATGGCCAAGTCCGCGTTGAGCGCCAGCAAAGAGGAGGAGGACCAGAACCGATATAAGGATTTTATTCGCGTCATGCAGACCAAGATCGACGGAGATAAGAAGCAGGCTAAAGAGAAAAAATAACTCTTCAGATAGGCCCAAGGAACGGGCCGTTCGATCGTTGGACGCGTCGGTTTTTCTGTAATGCCTTATGGACAAGGAGCAGGTTGGAGAGGTTCTGGCAGAGATCGCTGTGCTGCTTGAGTTAAAGGGTGAAAATCCATTCAAGAGCCGGGCCTACATCAACGGGGCACGCGCGATCGAGATGCTTTCGGCACCGTTGGGTCAACTGGTCGCTGAGGACCGTCTGGGGGAGGTCAAGGGGCTTGGCGCCGCCTTGCAGCAGAAAATTGGCGAGCTCGTCAGAACAGGCCGGCTCGGGTATTACGAGGATCTCAAAGCCTCCGTGCCCCCGGGGTTGCTCGAGATGTTGAAGATCCCCGGCCTCGGGCCCAAGAAGGTGAAGGCCCTGCACGATCATCTCGGGCTGGAATCCGTGGAGGCTTTGGAGAAGGCTTGTCGGGAGGGGTTGGTCGCAGACGTCGCGGGGTTTGGTGACAAGACGCAAATCCGGATCCTTGAGGGGATTGCGTTTCAAAAAACGCATGCTTCGAGGCATCTCTACATCGATGCGCTGGAGGCTGCTGAGCCGGTCATGGAGGCCCTTCGAGGACATCCTGACGTCATCCGGTGCGCGTTGGCGGGCAGCTCTCGGCGGCACAAGGAGGTGATTGGTGACATCGATTTCGTGGTCTCGTCCAAGGCGCCCTCGAATGTCCTCGATTTCTTTGCGTCACTGCCGAGTGTGGAGAAAGTGCTGGCCAAGGGAGAGACCAAAACCAGCGTCATTTTGGCGGGTGGTTTGCAGGCCGATCTGCGCGTGGTGGCCGACGCTGAATTTGCTTTCGCGCTGGCTTATTTCACGGGGAGCAAGGAGCACAATATCGTCATGCGCCAACGTGCGATCGAGCGCGGGCTACGGCTCAACGAATACGGGTTGTTCCGTTCCACCGAAGAAACCCGTGATCCGGCGTTGCGCGTGGGATGTTCGACCGAGCTGGAGATTTTTCAGCAACTAGGGCTGCATTATGTTCCCCCTGAACTGCGCGAGGACCGGGGTGAATTCGCCATCGCCGAGAAAGAGCCGCTTCCGCGCTTGATCGAGTGGACAGACCTCCGAGGGTCGTTGCACAACCACTCCGTGTGGAGTGATGGACGGGGATCGTTGGAGGAGATCGCCCATCAAATGCTGGAGATCGGCTGCGCCTATTGGGCCATCACTGATCATTCAAAATCCTCCTTCCAAGCCAATGGGCTGGATCCAGCACGGTTGCGTGCGCAGATCATCGAGGTCCGGCGAGTGAACGAAAAACTCGCCGCAGAGGGGTGTGACTTTCGTTTGCTGACGGGCTCGGAGGTCGACATTCTTAATGAGGGTCGGCTTGATTACGACGACGAGTTGCTCGCCGAACTGGATGTGGTCGTCGCCAGCATTCATAGCGGATTTTCCCAGACTGAGACGGAGCTCACCACGAGGCTGATCCGGGCGGCAGAGAACCCTTATGTGCATATGCTGGGCCATCTCACGGGGCGGCTTCTGCTGGAGAGGGACGCCTACAAGGTGAATCAGGAGGCGGTGATCGATGCGTGTGCTGAGACGGGAACCTGGATTGAGCTGAATGCAAACCCCCACAGGTTCGACATGGATTGGCGGCAGTGGGCTTACGCTCGGTCCAAGGGGGTTCGTTGCGTGATTAACTGCGATGCGCACCGGTTTGAGCATGCGGGCTACCTGAGGCTTGGCGCGGGAATCGCTCGCAAAGGGGGCTTGACCAAAGGGGATGTCGTCAATGTCCTGGCGTTGGGCGATCTGAGAAAGGCGTTGGCAGGGAAAAGGTCCAGGAAGAATCCGAACCCCTGAAATCGGTTGCGGTTTCTTTTTCGCAGGCGTTTGCTGCGGGTTTATAAAGATTGTGACAACTTGTTTTCACACCGTTCGCGGGCTGTCTCCTGCCGTCCGAATGCGGAACACGGTTCGTCCAGCTATCTGGTGCGGGGTCGTGATCGGTGTCTGGCTCATCTTCCGGGACGTCGCCCGCGGCCAAGTGGTGAACACGCCGCCGGTGCCGGATTGGATTCAGGCCCCAGGCAACAAGACAAACGAGGCCGCTTTTTTCCGTGTGGGAGTGGAATTGCCACCGAAAATGCTCAAGGTCATTTTTCTTGGAGCTTCGGAGGGAAACATGGAGGTGTTTGTCAACGGGCGCGCAATAGGAGGGGGGAGTGGTGGGAGCCGCGCCGTCAGCATGGATTTGACCTCCTCGATGGATCCGGGAAAGAATGTGATCGCTCTTCGTGTTTTGAACCCCGCAGGACCGGCGCGTGTGAGCGCCTTAATCGAATTGAACGCCGATTATGCACAGGAGCGATGGGTGGCGACGAGCGGGCGGTGGCTGGCCCGGACGACGCAGCAGGATGGCTGGAGCAAGGTCGTGACCGCACCTGAGGGCTGGGAGCCTGCGGTGCCTTCGGGTCGGGTGGATGCGACGGGCGAAAAAAACCCTTTTGAACCCCGCAACCTCCTGGATGCCTACAATAGCTGGAAGCTCGCGCTGGGGTCTGGCGTGGCAACGGATCCGTCTGGCTTGACGCTCCCGGCGGGGTTCAAGGCGGAGCTTATCAGGTCGGCTTTACCCGCGGAGGATTCATGGATTTCGATGGCTTTCGATTCGAAGGGTCGGCTCACCCTAGCCCGAGAGAAACGCGGATTCCTGAGACTCACGTTTGATAAAAATCAGACTTCGAAGATCGAAGTTCTCGATCACAACCTGCTCGAATGCCGCGGTTTGCTTTACATCGGGACGTCGCTCTACGCCAATGCCAACAACAGCAAGGCCCTGGTAAGGTTGACCGACGATGATGACGACGGTGTTTTTGAAAAGACCGAGGAGCTGCTGAAAACTGAGGGAGGAGTTGGGCACGGTCGCAATCACATCAAACGCGGGCCCGACGGGTGGCTCTACATAGCGCACGGCAACAACGTGAAACCGGCGTCACAGATTTCGCCTCGTTCACCCTTGCAACGGGTTGCTGAAGACCAACTGATTCCCAACCCATGGGATGCTTCGATGTTCGACGGGGATGTGCTTGCGCCCGCAGGCCACGTGCTGCGTTTGAACCCGGCAAACCCAGCCGAGGTCCAGATGTTTGCAGGGGGGTTCCGCAACCCCATGGACATGGCGTTCAACGCCGATGGCGAGCTGTTCACTTTTGACGCGGACATGGAGTGGGACGTGGGCACCCCGTGGTACATGCCCAATCGCGTTCTGCACATCGTGGCCGGAGCGGATTATGGTTTTCGCCGCGGAACGGGCAGGTTCCGGCAGCATTTTACGGACACCCTGGCGAGCGTGACGGACATCGGATTGGCGTCGCCGACGGCCGTGATCTTTGGGACGGGCGCCAAGTTTACGGAGAAGTATCAGCGAGCCATGTTTATCTGCGATTGGGCTTACGGCCGGATCCTCGCGGTTCATTGCGGAGAAACAGGGGCGAGTTTTCAGGGGCGTAGCGAAGTGTTTTTGAGCGGCCGTCCGCTCAATGTGACAGACATTTGTGTGGGCCCCGACGGCGCGCTGTGGTTCATTACCGGAGGGCGCGCCACGCAATCGGGATTGTACCGGGTGACTTACGGCGGTTCTGAGCCGAGTGCGCCTTTGAATGTGACGCCGACTCCGCCGAGGAGTGGTGCCGCAGAGGCCCGGGAGTTGCGCCGTCGTTTGGAGGCCTTTGAGATGCCTTCCGGAGGGGTCGCAGGATCCAAGTTGTTCGAAGAGGTGTGGGAGTCCTTGGCCCATTCCGACCGATGGATCCGTTACGCGGCACGAGGAGCCTTGGAGCGTGTGGCCGCCACCCAATGGATGCCGCGGGCGGCTGAGGAAAAAAACAATTCACGGTTGATCGCGGCGGCCCTCGCTGTAGCCCGGATGGAAGCGCCGGAGCGCGCCTCGGCGATTCTGGAGCGTCTGACGCGAGTGAACTGGCGCGATCTTGCCGAGGACGATGCCGTGGGTTTGGTGCGGGCATTGAGTGTCGCTTTCGCGCGAGGGGGCGCACCTTCATCCAACCTGAGCTCCGCCGTGCTGTCACAACTTGAAGCGGTCTATCCTTCTCCCATTGCTGTTCTGAACCCGGACTTGTGCCGTCTGTTGGTGTTTCTCAAATCATCGAAGGTGCTGGCGCAAACCCTGCCTTTGATCGCGGCAGCGACGCGATCCGAGGACTTGGTGGAGTATCCACTGGTGTTGCGTTATTTGAAAGAAGGCTGGGACATCGAGGCGCGCCGGGTTTGCTTCGACGCCCTGGGACGCGCTGGCAAGCTGGCTGGTGCCCAGAACTATTTTCGCGCCATCCAATCGATCCGGACTGAGATGGAGAAAGCGATGGATCCTACCGAGCTTGCAAAAGTGCTCAGGACCGTGACGAACAATCTCGCCATGAAGGCACCCCCCCCACCCGTCGCCGCCAAAGTGCATGCCTGGACGCTGGAAGAATTAATCCCGCATTTGGATAAGGTGAGCGCGGGCCGTTCCGAGGCAGGAGGCAAGGCCGCCTTGTTGAAGGCGCAGTGTACCGCATGCCATCGTGTCAGCACGGATTCGACGGTTGCGTCCGGGATACAAGGGCCGGATCTCAGCCAGATCTCGGCTCGGTTCGGGCGTCGGGATTTGTTGGAACATATCTGGAATCCTTCGAAAGTGATCGATGAAAAGTACCGGCAAACAACGTTCGTGGTGCAGGATGGGAGCGAGATCACGGGCGTGGTGGAGCGTGAAGAGGGTGGGGCGGTGGTCGTTCGTCAGAATTTATTGAGCGAGCAGACTCAGGCGATTCTGCTGATCTCAGTGCGGGAGCGAAAGATTTCGAACATCTCCTCAATGCCCGAGGGGTTGCTGAGCGTGCTCACACTAGACCAGGTGCTTGATTTGCTGGCATTTTTTGAGACCGCGAGCAAACCCCCGGTCAAGCCTTGATTTCGAGCGCAAAGAATCAAGGGTGCAACTCACGTTATCCGAGGTCGCCTCCCTGACGCGAGTATCCCGCCGCTTCACCACGCTGAAGCCACACCACGGATGACACGGATAACACGGATGAGGAAAGGGAGCTGAGAAGGGTAATTTATCCCTGTTATCCGTGGTTAGGAACTCTTCCCATTCTGCGGTAGGTATTGTCCTCCGAACGACCACTCCCGGAAACCGTGAGTTGCACCCAAGAATCACCTCACGGTGAGGATCATCCCTCTTTCGGAACTCCGCAAGTTCTTGCCTTCGAGTTTTCTGCGGTTAATTCAAACCGCTCCTTCCGGGTTTCAAGCGCTTTTACTGAGGTCGAGCCCTACTCACGAACCTCCCCGAGCGGCATGAAAGTGCCGGAGTGAGATCACATCCAATCGTCCTGACTTTTCCATGTCGTTTCCAAACAACCCAGGATGGACTGCATCGGGTAGCGTGCGAAAATCTGTTCAAAGATTTCAGTGCCTTTGCTGACTGATTTGGTAGGGCCGCTGAAAAGAATCCCACGCACGAGGTGGCAGGCTTGGCGGATGTCTTCACCGATGGGGGTGCCGGGTGGCTGCTTGAGCGAGTCGATTAATTCGCTCGTTTGCTTCTCCGGAAGACCCTGTAGCACTTCTCGGAGGAGGGTGGCACGCGCAGAGCTGTCAAAACCAGGAGCACCCAGCACCGCCGAGAGCGTCGCCAGCAGCGTGAGGTCGTCTTGATTGATTTGAGCCAACCCCGAGTGGCTCGTGGATGCTGACATCAGCGGATGCGACTCGCCTATCTGGCGTGTCTGTTGTGATGCGGATCGGGCAGCCCTAAATTCGATGGTCAGGGTGTGTTTTCCGGGGCTGCCTTGCGAATGAGGAAGGCTGCCGTTGGAGTTGGGAGTGGGCGATGATCGGGAAGACTCAGAAACAAAGAAGGATGTCATCGGTGTCCCAGCAGGACCCGAGGTTTGTCGCGCTTCCAGTTCAAGGGTGAGCGTGACTCGTTCCGCCTCAAGCACAGGTCCGGCTCCTTGGCTCGGGGTGTCGAGAAGGGCTCTGATCACCTGTTGTTTGAGGTCTCCCAGGGCCTGTTCGAGTGGTATCATAAAAAAGAGGTAGGGTAAGGGGCAAGCGACACCAGAAGATCAGCGCGTGATGAGGCCAAGATCGCGCAAGGCGTTGACCAAGAACTGCATAGCGACAGCGGCTAGGAGAAGACCCATGAGGCGTGTTGTGAGACGCAGAATGATGGGGCTCAGCCATTTGGCACCGTGAGCGGAGAGTGCGAACACGAAGTAACTGGCGGCACAGACACCAATGATGCAGCAGGCCAGCAGAACCTGTTGCTCCCAGCCTGATGCCTTGCCGTGGAGAAGTATCACGTTGGAAATCGCCCCCGGCCCCGCGAGCATCGGCACCGCAAGAGGCGTCGTGGCGATGTCCTCCTTCGCGGTGCCCGCATCGGTTTCTTCGGTGGTTTCCTGCACCGCCGAGCGGCGTGCTTTCAACATGTCCAACGCGATCAGCAGGAGCACGATGCTGCCCGCTATCTGAAAGGCGGGAATGGTCACTCCCAAGAATTTGAGCATCGACCCGCCTGTGAGAGCAAACGCGAGAAGGACGATCGCCGCGACAAAGCAGGCGATTCGAGCCGTTCGTATCCTCTGAGCAGGCGTGTCATGCGGTGTCATGGCCAGGAATGCCGGAACGACGGCTATCGGGTTCACGATCACGAACAGAGATGTGAGCGCAAGAAGTGTGAATTCCGAGGTGTCCATGAGGGGTGGAACTTAGCGTGCTACAATTCCGGGATCGACGGCGCAAGGGCCCAGCACGGCGTCGCTCATACCATGAATGATCTTTTTGTCCGCAGGACAGACCGTCGCCAGGATGCCGCTCAACGAAGCACGAGCGTTTTCCGCGTCGCCATGAACGAAGTAATAGGGACAAAGCCGGGCGCGGCCGCGCATGGTTTGCAGAGCCCCCGAGACAGGGTCCCACCACGGGATTTCAACCACTCCCGGCTTGTGGAACTGTTGCAAAATGAAAGGGGATGACTCAGCACTCGCGATGGCTCGGTCAACCGCATTCGCCCAATCGGCCGAAGAGAGGTCGCTCCCGAGGAAAACACCCCTGGAACCCCACGCATCCGCCGAGAATCCCGAGATCTTCAGAATGAGCTCGCGTTCTTTTTGGGACATCGACTTGAGCTGCTGCCAATCGGTGATGTTGAGAATGGGAATGGCGGCGTGCGGAGGCAAGCTTTGGGGATCGATGATCCACGAATAAGGAACTCGTTTCTGCAGCCGATTCAAAAACCCTTCTCCCAGCTCCTGGCGCCAGAAACCCCTCAAGTTTTTGTTCCACAACAAAGCGAACAGCATCTTTTCTTCGAACAGCGGCTTTGGAGGAGGTGTCAGAACGATCTCATGATCCCGCGCCTGTTCGAAAATAGCCCGGGCATTTGCAACGTTCGGGGCGTCGTAAAGCTCAAAAAATCGGTAAACCGCATCGCCTCGGTTGAATCCGTGTTCACTCGAGTCGCGCACCTTGAAACGTTCCTCGCCAAGCTGCGAGGCGATCCATTCCATCTCAGGGCGGTAAGTGGCCGACTCCTGGGAGATGACGATGTGAACTTGGGGCGCGGGGCCGAAGATGCCTCTGAACCCCTCCTTCATGCCGGAGGCGCCACCGACTACTTCATGAGTCGCGGAAGGAGTGAGTGACCCAGGGCTGCGGAGCGGCAATTTGGAGTAGGTTTCGCTCAGCCATCCCGTGAGACCGATCCCGCCTGGGATGCTGTCGAGTTCCGTGATTGAAAAGCCGCTGTCCGTGAGCAGGATGTCGGGTCGAATCACCCGTGGCATGTCGTTTTTGAAGCTTGGATGCCGCTGGAGTGCGAGCAGTTCTTCAGGTTTTCCAAGGTCGAGCCAGCGGCTCACCCAGCCCGGCTGTTTCCCGGCGAGGCTGAGTCTGTAGAGCAGGTTGGCCGCGCGATTAAACTGCAAAAGGACTCGGCCCAAGGTTTGCAATTCGTCGAGCAGCTCTTGGGAAATCGTGAACGGACGAGTTGCGATACGCCAGGTGTGCCCTTCGAACAAGCCGTTCGAAGGCAATTGCGACCGCACGAATCGCGCGTCCTCCGATCCCTCCTGGTTCTTGGTGTTCAAGCCTGCTTTGAACCACTCATTGACGTTAGCCAAAAAGATTTGAAATGTGAACCACCGAGGTACAGAGGTACAGAGGGGAAAGGAAGTATTGGTTTCAGCTCCATTTCATTCCATTTCCAT
Organism: Akkermansia muciniphila; assembly: GCA_945865375.1. Taxonomy (GTDB): domain Bacteria; phylum Verrucomicrobiota; class Verrucomicrobiia; order Limisphaerales; family F1-80-MAGS106; genus F1-80-MAGS106. The sequence goes on from CAMBEJ010000065.1 coordinate 23,817, forward strand.
GGTTCTATTTGCCTTGCGTCGCAAACCTCCATGTCTGTGTGCCTCTGTCGTTCAAATTCTGAGAGTTTCTTCATCGAGGTTTGAGATTTAAGAATCTAGCCTTCGCTAATCAAGACCGGATTTGACCATTGCCGAAGCCCAGCCACTTGTAGGACGTCAACTCCTCAAGGCCCATCGGACCACGGGCACCGACCTTGTCAGTGCTGATCCCGATTTCGGCTCCCATCCCAAATTCTCCGCCATCGGTGAATCGTGTCGAAGCGTTCCAATAGACGGCTGCCGAATCCACTCGTTGCATAAATGTGCCCGCGGCCGATTCGTTCCGCGTGATGATGCTCTCCGAATGGGACGATCCGTAGTGGGCGATGTGTTCGATGGCTTGCTCGACGCCGTCCACAACCCGGACGTTCAGGATGGAGTCGTTGTACTCAGTGAAATAGTCCTGCTCCGATGCGGCGCGCAGTTTGAGCGCAGGGATTGAGGTTCCTGATTGCCCATTTCCCAAAATCTCGAAGGCCTTGGGATCCGCTCTCAGCTCCACATGCTTCGAGGCCAGGAGTTGGGCCACCAAAGGAAGGAAAGTATTGGCGATGGAAGCATCGACGAGGAGGGTTTCGGCCGCGTTACAAACAGCCGGCCTTTGGGTTTTTGCGTTCAGCACCACGCTCGAAGCCATATCGAGGTCGGCTTCACCGTCCACATAGACGTGGCAAACCCCCTTGTAATGTTTGATCACCGGAACCTTTGAGCATTCCACCACAGCCCGGATGAGGCCCTCGCCCCCGCGTGGCATGCAAAGATCGACAAGGTCGGTGAGACAGAGCAGCTCGCGGATCGCTTCGCGGTCGGTGGTGGGGACCACTTGGATCGCGTGGATTGGAAAGTGGGGCAGGGCATTTTGGGCTGCACCAACCATCAATTCGGCGATGAGCTTGTTCGAATGCATCGCTTCCTTTCCCCCGCGAAGAATCACCGCGTTTCCGGACTTGAAACAAAGACTGGCCGCGTCGGCGGTGACGTTGGGTCGCGATTCATAAATGATCACAATGACCCCGATTGGCACCGAGACCTTCTGAAGCCTCAGACCGTTGGGTCGCACCCTTTCTTCTAGCAATCGACCCACTGGATCAAGGAGCGCGACCACTTCACGAAGTCCTCTGGCCATGGATTGGATGCGAGATTCGTTGAGCTGGAGGCGATCGAGCATGGCGTTTGAGAGGCCTTCGCTGCGACCGAACTCCAGATCCTTTTCATTCTCTGCCAGGAGTTCTGGCACCGACTGTTCAAGGGCGGTGGCCATGGCTTGCAGACACAGATTTTTCTGATCCCCGCTGAGTGCCGCGAGTTGGCGCGAGGCTGCCCTGGCCTGCTGAGCCAACTTTTTCATGTGTGCTGCCAGATCCATGCCGTGAAGATTCGTCCAAAAGGTCGCAGGTGGAAAGGCTGAAGTTTTGGGATCATGTCGCTCGGCAGGGCTGACTCAAGAAAGCGGTGCATGGCTTCCAGCCGGGTTTGGTTAGAGGATCCGTCGGTCGCGCATCCAAGCCGATTAGAAATCGGCGCTCGTGCTACTCTGGCTGAGGCCGATGCGAAAGGGTGTCACGCCCCTTCAGGGCTGGAGGCAATGGGCGGAATGGCTGTCCCAGGGCGCCCAGGGCGTCGCTGCGCTTTGCCCTGGGCTGGCATATCCCGGCCTTTCAGGCCTGAAACAAGAGCCAATCTGTCAGTCCCGATTGCCGCTTAGATAAGCGCCATTCGGGACTGACCCCTCTGGCGCTCTTCGGCCAACGGGATTGACACCACCACTGTCAGCCGCCAGTGTCTGACGGCATGAAAACAATCTCACTCCGCACGCTGGTCCGCGAACCGCTCAAGGTGAAACGTATGACCCGCGCCGGCAAACCCGTGCAGGTCACTGACAACGGTCACCCGCTCTGGGTTCTCCAACCTGCCAACGGCACCGACACCGACGAGGCGGAACGCCGTCTGGCGATTGACGAAATTCTCGACGAAGTGCTGCGCGAGAAGCCGTCAAAAATCAGCGCGGCCAAACTTCTTGGAGATTCGCGCCGGTGAGAGCCTACGCCGACAGCAGCTTCATCCTTCGCCTGGTGACCGGCGAGGCAGATTCGCCCCAAGCCATTGCTGCGTATCGCCGGCTTGGCTCGCCCAAGCTCTTTTTCTTGCCGCTGCACGCGTTGGAAGTGCGAAACGCCATCCTGCAACGCGCCTTTCATCAGCGCCGTTCGATCTCTTCCGGCGACCGCCAACACGTCGCGCGCGAACGCGACGCCGCACTGGCTCGACTTGAACACCTCGTGGCTCGTCGTGCCTTGCTCGACGTGGCGCTTGACCTGGAAGCGGCCATCACGTGCGCCACGAATCTTTCCACGACTCACACCGAACGACTGGGAGCACGAGCGATTGATCTCCTCCATGTAGCCAGCGCCCTCACGCTTGAAAGCGAGCTGTTCCTGACCACGGATGCGCGCCAAGCACAACTTGCCAAGGCCGAAGGTATGAAAGTCGTGTTTGTCGCACCGGCGACCTTGTAACAACTCACCAGCCTCTCCGGCTTTGCAGGCCGCCGCCTGAACTGCTCGGCCAACGGGATTTGAAAACCACAGTTCAACGATCATTGGGGTGGTAAAACCTTTGCAGAGTTCACCGGGGTAGCCCCGCTGATTCGCCGGGACTCGAATTGAGCCCATCACGTAGTCCGCATTTTAGTGCGTGTGCCCGTGAATCCACGGAGGAACACGGCTCTGTTCGACCAGTGAATCCAAGTTGGACGCAAACGCTGACTTGAGCGGCGGACTGTCTGCGTGATACGGAGCTTCCGAATGCTCCAATACTTTGTCTGTCCCTTTGTGGTTCGGCCATGGGTTCATGGGAAGAGCTTCTGGCTCGCGCCTAGTTCACGATATTGTAAGGAGGTTGGCCGAGCAGGACGCGGCGGCAGTTTTGGCTTCCTTTGACGCGCATGTCCACCAAACCCTCCTCCGAATAAAACGCCGCGTGCGGGTTCACAATAATCCGATCATGCGCCGGGTGGTTTGGATCCCGCCACGCTGTGATGAACGGATGATCGTCGCGCGGGGGTTCCTCTTCCAGGACATCGATGGCAGCTCCGCCCAGATGGTGTTGTTCGATGGCTTCGAGCACCGCCTGCACATCCACCACTCCCCCGCGCGCCGTGTTCACAAGAAACGCGCCGGGTCGCATTCTCGCGACTGTCTTGCGGTTGATCAGATGCCGGGTTTCCTCTGTGAGCGGGCAGTGCATGCTGAGGATGTGAGATTGCGCAAGCAGATCATCCATGGATTCCAGGTGCCTAATTCCCAAAGACTTGTCACGTCCTTGTGGCGCATGAGGGTCGTAGTAGGCCACATCCATGCCCAGGGCCTTCGCTCGCAAGGCGGTTGCCGTGCCGATCCGCCCGATCCCTGCGATGCCGAATACCCGTCCGCGCAAACGGTGTGTGGGCTCGATCTGGGTGTAAATCCAGGCTCCCTGTTTGTGCTGCAGCCGGCTGTTGAGATAATGGATTCCGCGCGCGAGGGACAGCGCCATGCCTATTGCCGTGTCCGCCACGTCCTCGGTGCCGTAATCAGGCACATTCGCGACCGGGATGTTTCGTTCCCGGGCTGCGACGTGATCGACGTTATCGTAGCCCACACCGCACCGGACGATCAGCTTGCAGCGTCTCAGGCGCTCGATGGTGTTGCGTGTGATCGAGATGAAGTGATAGAGCATGATCGCATCGGCGTCCTCGATCTTGCCGATCAAATCATCCTCTGAAAAAGCGTTGAGAGTGACGACATCGGCGACGTCGTCGAGGACGCGGCGTTCGCAGTCGAGCGGTTCCTTGATAAAATCTGCCACCACCACTTTGGGTTTGGAATGCATGGTGAGAAGGATAGGGAGTTTTTGTTTTCTTTAAAGTGGAAGTTTGAACGTTCTGAGCATCTGGAACAGGCTTCGGGCGGATGGGGTGACTTTTTGGCGCTCGGACCATCCGATGACGACGTCCCGGGGCCCTCTCGGCAACGGGGGCGCTCAAGCCGGAGGATTTCTGGGACCTATAGCATGCAAGCGGTCTCGTAAAGGGCGTCGTAAAGGGGTGACAATTTCACGGGGAGAAGTTACGTTGGGATGCGTGACCGAAGAGCAGAGACTTATCGAAAAACTGCAGCGCATTGAAGCGTTGTTTTCCGGGGCGGCGACGCCAGGCGAGCGGGATGCAGCCGGGTATGCGCGTGAGCGTATCCGGGCTCGTCTGCGCGAGCAGAAGCAAACCGACCCAATCCTCGAGTATTCGTTTAAACTTCGCGATCGGTGGTCGCACAAACTGTTCGTCGCACTCCTGCGGCGCTACCAAATTCGTCCCTATCGGTATCGAGGGCAACGCTACACCACGGTGATGGCGCGGGTGCCGAAGCGGTTTGTTGACGAGACCCTCTGGCCCGAATTTGAGGAGTTGAACCGAACGCTCGCGGAGTTTCTCGCTCAAGTGACCGCGCGTGTGATAGCCGAAGGCATCGAGTCCAATGCGTCTGAAGTCGAGATCGATCCTCATCCGCTCCCGCCAGCCGGCGGCGCTGAGCGCAATACATTCGATTTCGATTCCTAAGCGGCTCGGGGTCTATCCAACCAACCACTCCACGCCACTCAAAATGGGTCGCAAAAGGACGAAGTGAAAAAAATTATTGGCATTGATCTAGGGACGACGAACTCTCTGGTGGCTGCGGTTGACAGCGGGATTCCGTATGTTATCGCGGATGCTGAGGGGCATCGGTTGACGCCATCCGTCGCGCATTTTTCATCAAAGGGTTCGGTTCTGGTCGGAGATGCGGCTCGCCGATTGAGGGTTGCCGATCCGGTCAACACTTTGTTTTCTGTGAAACGGTTCATGGGACGGCGTCATGCCGAACTCAGTTTTGAGGAAAGACTCATGCCCTTCCGAGTGGTGAAAGGGGACGATGGTTGGGCGGCAATGGAGTGTTCAGGAAGGCGGCTGAAACCCGAAATGATAGCGGCTGAGGTGTTGAAGAAATTGAAAGCTGATGCCGAGCACGCTTTGGGGGAGCCCATCGACCGCGCTGTGATCACTGTTCCCGCTTATTTCAACGAGGCGCAGCGCCAGGCCACCAAGAGGGCAGGGGAGATGGCCGGGTTCGTGGTCGAACGTCTGTTGAATGAGCCCACGGCAGCGGCCCTTGCCTACGGGCTGAATCGTTTGCGTGAACGTTCCAAAATTGCGGTTTATGACCTGGGTGGAGGCACCTTTGATTTGTCCATCCTGGAGCTGAATGATGGGGTTTTTCAAGTGCTCTCCACTCACGGTGACACCCGGCTCGGAGGGGATGACCTGGACCGTGCCATCGGCACCTTTCTGGCGCAGGCGATCCAGCGATCCGGCGGCCCCGACGTGGCGAGCGACCCGGTCCTCTCAGCGCGCGTGCTCGAGGCCGCGGAATCCGCAAAAATCAGACTTTCCTCCGAGATCGAAATCGAAGTTCTTCTGCCTTTTCTGACGCCCCAATTCAACTTCAGCCAGTCGCTCAGCCGAGCTCATGTGGAAGAATTGTGCCTGGGTCTGATTTCCCGGACCAAGGAACATTGTTTGCGCGCTTTGTCCGATGCCAAGCTCGAAAGCGAGGATCTTGATCAGGTGATCCTTGTTGGAGGGCAAACGCGGATGCCGCTGGTAAGGCGGTTCGTCTCCGAACTTTTTGACTGTGCCGAGTTTGGTGAGGAGCGCGGCGGTGTTCGTTTGGGAGCCGGGTTCCACAAATCCAAAGGACCCCTGTTAAACACCTCCCAAAATCCGGATGAAGCGGTGGCTTTGGGCGCGGCGATCCAGGCCGAGATTCTGTCGGGCGGTTTCCGGGACGTCCTGCTGTTGGATGTGACACCCCTCTCACTCGGCATCGAAACGTTCGGGGGACTCATGAACGTGCTGGTTCCACGCAACACCACGATCCCCGTGAAGGCCGGTGAAATGTTCACCAATGCCATGGACCATCAATCCAGCATGCTGATTCACGTGTTTCAGGGTGAGCGTGAGCGGGTTTGCGACAATTGGAGTTTAGGAAAATTCGAACTCGAGTTTCTGAGCAGCCCTCGTGGAACCGCCAGGGTGGGGATACAGTTCGAAATTGATGCCAATGGGATCCTCCATGTCCTCGCGCGCGATACTAAAACGGGTCTCGAAAAAGTGGTCGACATTCTATCAGCCGTCGATGTCGATGACGCGGCTGTGCAGCAGATGGTGGAGGATTCAGTCGTGCATGCATTCGACGATTTGCGGGCGCGCCATTGGGTGGAAGCCAAGCTCAAAGCGGCAGAAACTCGGGATGCCACCCGGAAAGGCATGGGAGAGTTCGGTGCCGGGCTCGATCCGGCTGTTGCCATCCAGATCGAGGCCGCTCTTTCGCAGGTCGATGCGGTGTTGAGCGAGGAGGAGTCGGTGACCCAGGTGGGGCCGGTGGAGA
>CAMBEJ010000066.1 GCA_945865375.1 Akkermansia muciniphila
TTGCCTCCGAGGAGGGGCTCGATGCCGGGCCAACTCCAAGAGCGTTGCTCGCCGTGACGGTGAATGTGTAAGGGCCAGGGGCGAGCCCGGACAGGGTGATCGGCGAGGTGGCCCCGCTTCCCGTCGCGCCCCCTGGGTTCGCGGTCACGACGTAGCCGGTGACCTCCGCCCCTCCGTCATCGGACGGGGCCGAAAAGGTGACCACCGCTTGTAAGATCCCGCCTGCTGCCGACACTCCCGCCGGCGCGTTGGGGACCGTCCGGTTGTCCACAGGACCCGGGTCGGACAGGGCATTATGGGTCTGGGCGAACACGGGGGACGCTGCCAGTCCGAGCAAAACCGCCAGCAGGGCCGCATAGGCGCCTGAGCTAGGAAAAAAACTCAGTTTTTTCATGATCTGTAAATCGATTCGGACGACACCCGCACACCGATGGGAAAAAGTTCGGGACCGACGCCAAGGACCGCCGGGAGTCTTCGGCCCGGTACTCCGGACCTACCAACCCCCGGGGGGCCGACTGGCTTTTGCCGATCCAAGAGGCGATCGGTCGGGACGACGGCCGGTTCAGTCCCGGTCAAGCGGAGGCACTCGGCCTCCACCAGGCTGAGCTGCGAACCAAGCGGAACCCCAAGTTGTTGTTCCGGTTGTCCGGGTTGTTGTTGTTGCGGTTGTCCGAACGGGCGTTGTTGGCGTTGTTGTTCCAACTGCCCCCGCGGATCACCCGGTTCGAGCCCTATGGCCGCCGACCCAAATCGTTGCAAGATCTGCTGCCGAAACCGCCACGAACGCACCGGCCGACAGAACGCTGTCAGCGCTTCGCAGCGCTCCTGTAAACCCCGCTCCGTGATCTCACCCTCCGCGGCGAGCTTCGCCAAGGTCTCCAGCTTCCGCCGGTATCGCACCTTGCTCCGCCGGCTCAAGGTGGTGTGGCTGCGGTGGATCCGGTAGCCGAGAAAATCCATTCCAACGGATGTGCGCTGCGGGGCCGGCGGATGCTTCAGCGCCAGCCCCAACTCCCCGCCGAGCCACGCCTCGATGCTCCGGCCCGCCGCCACCATGGACGCTTTATCCTGGCTCCAGCACACGAAATCATCCATGTAGCGAGCATAAGCCATCACCCCTGGCAGGCCCTGGCAGTGCTCGTCGAGCCGGTTCAAATAAAAATTGGCCAAGTGTTGGCTCGTCAGATTCCCGATCGGCAACCCCCTCCCGGGTCCGGATTCGTGGCTGCGGACCACCCGCTCAATCCAATCCAGCACCGTCGCATCTTTGATCGCCCGCCGCACTTGCTTCAGCAGCCGGTCATGCGGCACCGATTCAAAGTACCGGCTTATATCCAGCTTCAGATACCACTCGGCCCGCCCGGCCGCCCGCTCCGCCGCCCCGATTGCCCGCAGACGCCCCTTGCCCACCCGGCACGCATAGCTATGGAAAACCGCCTGACGCTCGAACACCGGCTCACACACCGCCATCAACGCGTGATGAAACACCCGCTCCACAAAGCGGGCCGCGTGGATGGTCCGCTCCTTGGGCTCATACACTTTGAACACCCGGTGCCGCCCCAGCTCGAAGATGCCGCCCGCTACCTCCTCACGCAGCCGTTCGAGGTTCTGGTCCAACGAACTCGCAAAGCGCCGCACCTCCAGCGTCCCACGCTTCCCCCGCGCAGCCTTCCAGAAGGCCAGGAGCAGGTTATCCCGATCCAACACCCCAGACCACAAATTGCCCGCCCGCCTCATGACGCCCCTCCCTCGGTTGCCCCCAATACCTTCAGGAACGCCGCCCCGTACTTCTCCATCCGCGCGCCTCCGACCCCGGCGATTTCCCCCAACTGCGCCACCGAGACCGCCTTACGCCTTACCATTTCCGCCAGCTGTTCGTTCGTGAAAAGCGTGTAGGGGGGCACCGCCTCCTTTTCCGCCAATTCTTTACGCAGCAACCGCAGCCGGTTGTAGATCTGGAAGTCGCCCTCCGAAAGGATGGCCTTGTAATCCACCCGCTCTGCCACTCCCCGTTCCCCCTGCCCACGCTCCCCGCCACCACCCTCGATAAACTCCAGGCAAAAAGCCCAGAACGACTCTTGGCCCTGCGCCACGAACTCTTTGCGTAACGACACGACCCGCCGCCCACGGAGCAGCCGGTTCAGCTCCTCCTTCGCCGCTCCCTGCCCGTGGGCCGGAATCTGTATGAACTCAAACGCCATCACAAAACAATACCGCGCCCGCCGCTCCGCAGTCCCGCAGTCCCGGAGCCTCCGTCTCCGCTCGCTCCCCTCGCTCCGACTCCGGCTCCCGGACCGCTCTCCACTCTCCACTCTCCCCTTGCCCCTTCCCCGCCTCCGGCTAGCTTTCCAGAGCTCACGGGACTGAACTGCGAACCAAGCGGAACCCCAAGCTGAAGTTCCGGATGCCCGGGAAGTAGGTGTTGCGGCCGGCCGAACGGGCGCTGATGGCGCCGTTGACCCAACCGCCCCCGCGGATCACCCGGAAAGAGCCCGCAAACACCCCATCATCCCATTCCCACACATTGCCGCCCATGTCATAGGTCCCATACGCCGAGGGGCCTCCGTTGCTCCCCACCGTCGTCACGTTGCCAACCTGGCCGTTCCAGTCAGCAACCTGGGCACCATTGATCGAGTTGGCCGTGCTGCCTAATCCCGCCGAGCCGACGCCGGTCGAGCTCGCCGTCACAAACGTCGGATCACTGTCGCTCTTCGTCGGATAGATCCAATAGCCGGCCGACACGCCCCCGCCCTTGTAATACGCCGCCTTATACCACTCATCCTCGCTCGGCACCCAATACGTCGCCCCCGCGTTCTTGATGAATCCTACTCCGGTCGTCGCGTTGTTCAGCGTGTACGCCCCACTCTCCAGCAGCGCCGGATTGGCCAATCGCCCGTTGTGCAGCCAGTTCGCCACTCGCGCCGCTTCAAACCAACTCACATAAATCACCGGCTTGTCTCCCATGTTCGTCTTCACTGCATACGTGAAATTCGGGCTCGCCCCCGACTGCGTGATCCCTCCTCGCGGATCAGCACTCATCGACGGCGAATAAATCCCGTTCGGATTGCTTCCCCCCACCACGTTCAGGAATTCCACATACTCAGCATTTGTGAACTCGAACTTCTGTATCTGGAACGTATAACCCACCGCCCCATACGTCGTCGCCGGGTCCGCCGCGTTCCCTGGGTCCCCTACCGTCACAAAAGGGGTTCCAGAGGGGGGCGGCACCGAGCCAGTGGTGGCGGTCACCCGAATCCTGACCGCTGGGTAGAGGACCTTGGCCCACCCTGGGCTCGCGCCCACATCCCACACCGCCGTCTTGACCAACCCTCCGGGATTGCTTGTCACACCCTCACCCACTGCACCGCTCACGGCGGTCAGCCTCAGGTAGGCACCCGACCCATCGGGATCAGCCTCCAAGAACACCGTGCAAGGCAGGCTGTCTGGGTGGGCCAGCGTGTAAGTGATGGTCACCCTCCGTGCTCCAGGGTTGATCACGACATCCTGTAAAAAGCTGACCCCCGAAACCACCGGCGCAGTGGCGGCGTGGAGGGGGAGCATGCAGCCCCCGGCAAAGAGCAGGCAGAAAAGGAAATATACAGACTTGGTTTTCATAGGATTGCAGGGTCTCAAAGAGGCGACTTCTTGTTCTTGGATTTTTCTTTTGGGTCAATCCCATACTGGAGGAGATCGACGATTGGTCAACCTAAAAATTGCGATTGAAATGGCCACAAAAGAGCACAAAGATCGCAAAGAGAAGGGCTTCCGGGGTCAAGGTCAACGAAGAGTTGCTCACCCAGCGAGTGAATGATGAAGCCGAGAGATTCCTTTCAGAACTCATTCTCTCTGCGTTCTTTGCGTTCCTTCGTGGCTAAATCAACTGCCGGATTTAGGGTCAAGGACCTTTTTTCCTCTTGATCCTCATCCCTCATCATCGTGCGCATCTCAGATGGAGGAATCGAAGTTGCGCCTCCAGATCACGATTTTAACCGATTTTACTGAGGCCTCCCATCTTGAGCGCCCACTAGAGCCTCAGTCCGCCCTCGGCAGCCAGCGCGGATGGTCAGCGCCCTGACCCTCAAGCCCTGCGCTGAGCAAGTGCGGCCTATTTCCTCCCGAACCCATCATCCAGACCCCCGGCATCCGACCGGTTTCCGCGCGGCAGAAAAGTATCCGTCGTCCGTCGGGCGACTCGCTGGCCCGGCAGTCCCACACGCCGGGTCCACCGTGGGTCAGCCGTTCAATGCGGCCGTCCCTTGGGTCCAGCCGACAAATCTCGGTGCCGCCTCGCGAGAGCTCGGGCTTATAATCACGGTTGAAATGGTCGGTGTCAGGCCGCTCGGGCTGAAATTCCCACGGCACTTTGGATCCCGGCAGTTTTAGGCTCATAAGAATCGAGCCATCCCGCGTCCACGAGAGCATGTTCGAACCACCCCCTCGTTGACCAGGACGCCCGTACGTAGCCGCAAACCACTGCGGCTGGCCCTGGGTCAGAACTCGTTGCTCGGAGCCATCGAACCGGCTGACGCAGACATCCGACCAGTCGTGCCCTGGGTCCTCTCGATAACGGCACGCCTGGTAGACCAACAGCGTGCCGTCGGGCGACCATCGCGGGCCGAAGTAAAGATAATCGGGATGCGCCGCGATCAAGGTGCGGTTCTGGCCTTCGAGATCGCTGGTCCAGATCTGGTAGCCTGAGGGACTCGCCAGATGGAAGGCCACGCGGTGCCCGTCTGGGCTAAGGCTCGATCCGTAGGGCAGTCCTTCGCCTGCACGCGTGAACTCGCGCGCATCCGTGCCGTCGAGCTTCATGTTGAATATCTGGCCGACTTTATTGCGCACCACCTGCACCAAAAGACGTTCTTCGTTGATCAGCAGCTCGGGTGTGCAGAAAGGGGCGAGCCGTTCGCGCGTCACCACTTCCACCAAGGTGTTGCGGTCGAGGTCGTGGATCCAGATGTGCGTTAGGGTTTGCGTGTAATATTCTTCAAAAGATCGGCCAGGCCCATCGCGCCGCGCTTCCATGCTCAGCAACAACACGCGTCGGCCATCGGAAAAAAAACCTGTGGGCTGCCACGTCACCTGATTGGGCTCTTTGAAATCGAGATAACGAACGCCCGTACCGTCCGCGTTCATCAGCGCCGTTTTGCCCTGGGACACGAAAAAGAAACGCCCGCCGCCCCCTAGTCTGGCCGCAACCCCGGATCGCCCCGAGCGACAAGACACAACCGCCAGGGCCGAACCCATCCCCAGTGATTTGAGAAATCCGCGTCGATCTTTCGCGTTTTGCATCGGAGTCGTGGGCCTTTTTTGTCTCTTTTGGATGCCCTGCGCAAGAGGATTCAAAGAGGCTCAGAACTCCTGCCCCTCCTCCCGCCCCAAGATCCTTCTTTAATAATTTGTCTGTCCCCGGGATTTTGTCCCGAGGCGTTGATCAATCAAAAAAAAACCTGGAACTAAGGAACGAGAACTACTTCGACACCGGGCCTTTTTCCCGCGTTCTTTGTGGCTCTGGCTTGACAAGTCTCAACTCTGTAACCAATTTGATTGCATGAAGACGGTCAGTTACACCTTGCGCGTTGAAGCGGACGTTTTTGAGCGAGTGGAGATGGAGGCCGCAAAAAGGAAGAAAAGTTTGGCGGACATTTTCCGTGATTCCATCAGCTACGGTTTGCCAGCGTTGCCACCCATACCTGATATGCACTCCGTAATTTCAGACACATGGGAGAAGCTCGGTCCGGCGCCGGAAGTTGATTATGACAAGCTTTAACCGCGGCGACGTGGTGATCGTGGACCTGGGCATGGCTCAAAAGGTCCGCCCTTGCGTGGTCGTTTCAATTTGCAACCCAGACCGGCAACGCAACATGTCCGTCGTCGTCCCCATGACAACGGAAATTCGGGGCGGCGAGTGTGAAGTTTCTTTTCCCAAACCAACGTGGTTGAAAAGCGAATCGGTGGTCAATGTTTTAGGCGTTACCGGTGTGGACAACGCTAGAGTGGTAAAACGAATCGCACCGTTTCCTGCAATGAAACTGCAAGAAATTACACGTGTGCTTGCCAACGTTCTTGGACTCGAATCGCTCTAATGCCGCCGAATGAAAAGCAAACCAGGAAAGATTCCGCCACTCCCCGTCCGCGCCGCTCGGATGCTCGCGCGGTTAAGAGGAGTGAAGGGGTTGAGCGACCCGGAAAAATCAGTGCATGCCCTCGGTCTCGCAGCCACTCCGCAAGAGCGTTGGGATCTGTGGGAAAAAAGCGTCCGCTCCTTCGGTTACTGGGTGCCCTTGAAGCGGAAAAACTCCCGTACATGATCATCGGGATGGCTGCGGCAGCCGCTCAAGGTGTTATGGCGAACACCTTGGACATCGACATCTGGGTCGATTTGCCTCCGCGGAATTACATGAGGGTTCAAAATCTTGCCCGACGGTTGGGAGCAACGGTGGCCGCGAACACCGTGGTTTTCTTGCAAGACGGAACCCCCGTGAACTTCGTCTACAAAGTTACGGGGGTCGGAACCTTCGCTCGCGAAACACGTTACGTTACGTTCGCCAGGATTCACGGAAAACTACTTCCGGTTATGCCGCTCACTCGGATTTTGAAAAGCAAGAAAGCGGTGGGCCGTGACAAGGACAAGCTCCACATTACCCTCATCAAGGATTTCCTTCGATGCCGCCGCGAGGTGCAAGGCCCAAAAGGCGCAGCCCGGACTGCTTCGCACAAACAGAACTGACACGCTTGGCCAATCCTCCCGCTCCGTTCAATAGGTCATCGAAGTCGGCCGCACAATCGCCGCCGTCACGGTCCATGCATACTGGACTGTTGAGCGCCCTAGCAAAGCTTTGCCTCTCCCCCCACTGAATCTTGAAGGGTGGATAAGAGGAGGTGCGCAGCTCAGATTTTTCCGAAGGTTGAGCGAGCGACGAGGCAGAGAGGTTAGTTGTTGGTTAGTTGTTGGTGTGAATTGGAGGTTTAGCGTGAGGGTAGAGGTGGTGCCAGCCACCATTGCGCCAGAAGGTCTCTTACCTGACAGGCTTCGACGCCATGATTGGGTGATCCGGGTTGACGATGAGACGCTGCTCGCGCGGATGTATCAACACATCCATGTCCTCCATCGGAACGGCGCCGAGCAAAACCTGATTGTCGCCGGGCAGGACCAGGGCGTTGCAATGAGTGTACCGATTTTCGAAACGAACTTCGACGGGACCCACTACCTCCAGTTCACACACGCTGCCGTCAGCCATCTGCGCCGATTGTTTTCCGAGAACCGGCAGTTCCATCTGCGTGGCCACGTGTTCATTGAGGCAAAGCATATAAGCTCCACTGTCAACATTCGCTTTCACCGTCATGGACCTCACTTTGGAAGGGTCCAATAGCTTGCGTCGCGCAAGCGCCATGTCATCGGCGTTCGTCAACTGAATATCCGCGTAAACGAGTCCCATACTTACGGATAGTCTAACATCAGTCATCGGAGAAGAGAAGAGTGGAATAAAACAGTGCGCATCACAGATTTTTCCAGATCTTCTCGTAATCGTAATCCTATCCCGGGTTTCCCTCGTGCAACCGGTAATCGGAATTTGCCTTTATCAAGGCGATTAGCATCGAAACGACGCTCCACAGGCGGTCTTTTCCTGACAGAACTTCCTCCCCAGAACATCGGCCTTTGGCCACGAGCACATCCAGGGCGGCGGCACTTTCCAATAAACCCGTGGTCTAATGTTGAGTGACCAAAAATGTTGAGTTGAGCGCGTTTTTTCAGTGCCAGCGGCCTCCGTGAGGGGTTTTAACTCAACATTGTTGACGAGGGTTTCGGGGCAGTGTTTGCGGTCGGAATGAAAAACCTCCGTTCGTTGCCGCGCGCGGTGACATGATACCAACCGCCCGCCCGCTCGATGCGCAGGGGTCTGGACACGAACACGACCGTGACGTGGCCAATTTCAAAATCAAATGTTAAATGTTAAATGTTAAGATGTGACCCCTTGTTCAACACACTGAAGATTGGGTGATCCCGCTGCGAACATCCCCCCCACTCCCTCTGATCTCCTTGAGTGGTTCAGCCCGCTGGCCCCCTCATCGACCTGTGGGCATGGCCGACCTGAAGCCGCTGACGTTGACCCACTCGTCCGGCGTAAAGTTGCTCCCGCGGTAGGCCGCCCGGCAGCGGAACGCAAAGTAGTCCCAACCGCCGCCCCGAAACACGCGATACGAGCCCGCAGATGGACCATGGGGGTCAGCTTGATATCCAGCCGAATAGGCACCGTGCCAATCCCAGCACCACTCCCATACGTTCCCTGCCATGTCATAAAGCCCATACCCGTTCGGTGCAAACGAACCCACAGGACTCGTATAAGGAGAGCCGCCAACCTGGTAAGCGGGATGGTATCCATGCGTAGGGCTGACGTCGTAGGCAGATCCCGAAGCGCTCCAATAGGTTGCCCGACTGTGCGTGATCGTGTCGGCATCCGACCACGGAAAACGATGCCCGCTCGACCCGCCCCGCGCCGCTTTCTCCCGCTCCGCCTCCGTCGGCAGCCGATAGCCCGTATCCCACCTTACATACGGGGCCACCTGTCCCGTCTTGTAAACCTGGGTCAGAGCCGCGTCCGCATAGTAGGCCGCCACCCGCCCTTCCTTCTGCGATCGCGCGTTGCACCACTTCACCACATCATACCAATTCACGTTCTGCACCGGATGAGTGGCTGCCTTGCCATCGCCCAGCTTAAGATCGACATACCCGTTCCCAATGCCCCAGGCCCTCACATCTTCCCACAGCTTCTTCGTCACCTCATACTTGTCCATGTAAAACGCGCTGACAAACACAGTATGCACCGGTAGTTCGTCCCACGAACCGTCACCAACCGAATCGCCCATCTGGAAGGAACCGACCGGGATCAGCGCCATGCCAGCAGGGGCATTGATGTCGGATGGGACGTGGGTCTCCCCTGGTGTGACCACACGGTAAAATCGCGTCGCTGAGTTCACCGCCACATCGACCATGACGGTTGCCTCAGGCCCCAACGTCACGTTGGTCAACACCTGCCACACCGCTCCCAATCCCAACGCCGCACTCCACTCCACCCGATGCGTCGTCCCATTCTCACCGCGCACCGTAATCTTGGGCACCAGACAAATCGAGACGCTTGCCGGCACGGCTGCCAGCAAACAAAGTGGGAGCAACGCGGTCAGAAGGATGCAGAGGTGATTCATCGGAGTAGGACCTCGAACCAGGGCACCTGCGCGGCGGACAAGCAAAGGGAAGGCAGGGTAGCGTTCATGAGCAGAGGAGCAGACCTTCTAATTGAGATTTGGCATTTGCCAATCCTTTCCTATCGGCGGCCTTGCCCTTTCAAATCGCAAATCCAGTATTTCTCCTTCATCGGAGAAAAGTGTAACCTTTCCACGGCGGAACGCGAATAAGAAGGAAAGAAACGATCCTGAGCCGGCGTGCGGCGAAGGAATCGGCTCTCAAATTCAATATCCAAAACTCAAAATGAGCGACAATAAACGATTCTCAGCCGCCGGTCTGGCGGTCCTACTGGCCTTCACAGCCTTCACAGCCCATTCGGTTCCTCTGCCAAAACACCAGGTAGCGGCCGATGCCAAGTGGTTGGTTCACATTGACCTCGATGATTTCCTAAACACTCAGGTCGGAGACCTCATCGACAAGCGTTTCCTGGCCAAACCACTCGCGGAACTCACAAAAAACCTCAAATTCGATGCCCACGCCTTGTTAAAAAAGTTCAGCTCTGTCACGGCGTATGGCGTCGACTACGCCAAAAACCGGGAGGCCAATCTGGCTTCCGGCATTCTCATCATCCGGACCGACGCGGAAGCCCAAAAGATTGTCGAAGGGCTGCTGGCGGCCCAGATCCTTGCCGATACCAATGGCCCGGTAACGAAACTGCAAACCGAGCCCTATCCGCTTTACTCGATCGCCAAGGAACTCTTCGCGGCCGTTCATCCGGGTAACATGTTCATCATTGGCAAATCACGACCGCAGGTTGAAAAGGCCAGGGCCGTGCTTCTTGGCCAGAGCCAAAATCTGACTTCCAGCAAGGCGCTCTCGGAGTATCCCGACGCGCCGGATTCGTTTTTCTGCCTGGCCCTCGCCGAGGGATTCAGCGAACACGCCGGGCTCCCGACTCAAGCCAAAGTGCTGCAAATGACCGATGGCGCCCGCGTGGTCCTGGGAGAGCAGGCCGGCCGATTGTTTCTCAACCTGGATTTGAAGGCGCGAACGACCGAAGTCGTCACTCAAATCCAGCAGGTTATCCAGGGTGCCGCAGCGTTGTTCGCACTCGGCGACCTCGCGAACAAGGACGTGGCTGAACTCGTGCGAGCCATCAAAGTCACGGCCAACAAGAAAGTGGTGTCGATCGCTCTTGACTACCCCGTTGCCAAAGCCATTGCAAAACTGGGCCAGGAGGCCGATGACGGGGACAAACCGGCACCCAGGCAAAAGATGCCAAAGAAATCCTCAAAGAAGAAATCGACACCCGCGCCCGAGGACGAGGACGAACCGAAAGAGAAGGAAGAATCGAAGTGAGGGCTTGCGCAAAACCAGATTCCGGTTTTGCCGCCCAGGAATTTTGCCTGAGATCGAGGCATCACGAACACGCATCCCCCAAGGTGTGCTGTCACTGACGAACAACGAAGCTACCGGGCAAAATGACCCATGGAAGAATTGGAAGCGGTTGTGGCACTAACCCCGAGGTCTTGGTGAGTGCCATCGATTTCAAAGAACTGAGTTCCGAGGAGCTTGCGGTGAAATGCCAGGCGGGCTGCCGGGACTCGTTCGAGATGCTTGTGAAGCGATTCGAAACGCGTGTCTTTCACTTTATTTGCCGATTCATTGGGAACCCCCATGACGCTGAGGATTTGACGCAGGATACGTTCGTGAGCGCCTTCAAAGGCATACAGCGTTACGAACCCGCCTTCGCCTTTTCCACGTGGCTTTTCACCATCGCCAAGCGCGCCGCGCTCTCGCATTTTCGGTCGCATCGCGCGGACCATGGATACCAACCAGATCCACGTCAAAGTCCTGCTACATCGGGGCCGAGCACGCCTGGCGAAGAGTCTTCGTTTGAAGCAATAGAAACGAGTTCACTATTGAGTTCACTATTTCACATGAGCGCCCTCAAATTCACGCGAATTGACGCGAACCTGAAATACCTTCTCTGCGGCAACGGTAGCGCCAACGCTTTCCGTTCGCGGTTGACCCGAATAGTGACAAAACTTGAATGAACAACAAATGCCGTTATCTTACGGGATCAACCTTACCCGGAAGGGCAAAATTATGATACGTTGCTGGTTTTTCAGACGTGCAATCAGCCGAACCCTCGACGACGCCCAAACGCCGTCCGCCGATCTCGAAGGCCATCTCCTCGCCTGCACGGATTGCCGCGCCTTTTACAAGTCCGAAGCGGTCGTTGTCGAACGGCTCGGTCAGGATGTCCCCGCGCAGCAGGAAGAACCGTCTGCCTTTCTGCATCGCAAAGTCATGGCGCGCATCGATCGCGAGAGGCTCGGATCGGCGGCTCTCCCGGTTTCGCGATTGCCTGTCTGGTCGACATCGGTCGCGGCGGCTCTGGCTCTGGCTCTGGCGATTGGCTTCTTCACGCTGTCCCTCAAGTACGGAGGACATCAAGCCAAAGAAACGGCCTCAAAGGCCCCGGTTACGGGTGTACACAGGTCGGCTCACGATGGTCTGGAGCTGCCCAGCAGATTTCCGGAACTCGCTAGCATTCGGAGCTGGACCGCGCGCCTGGATCAACCTCTGGAAACCGAACTGCAAGCCATGCTCCAGGACGCCCAAAGCGCGATCCACCTGCTGGCCCACAATTTCCTGCCCGAAAATGTGGCTCCCTAGATTTTAGATTTTCAAATCCCGTCAGTGGCTCAACCGAAGGGGCGCGGACAGTTTTGTCCACAAGTCGGATAACGCCTGAATCCCCTGACTCCCATAAACCCGCGCCCAAGAAACCCGGAGGCCGCCCATGACCGGCCCACGACCCACCCGCACTGCGCTGGACGGCGCGAGCGTGGCAGTGCTGGGCAACATCAGGAAATTATTATGAGCCAGCTCACCACCCACGACTACCCCGCCTTTCTCACCGAGATCAAGGCCCGCATCCGCCGCGCCCAATACCAAGCGCTCCGAGCGGTGCCGTGCTGCCCGCCGAGAGCACCAACGGTGCGTCCTTATCTCAGTTTTCCTGGGGCAACGCCCCAGGAAAACTGCACCTCAATCAGGTTTTCTGTTTTCCTCAATCCAAAGTCACCACTACACTCCCGTCCTTGAGCAAGGCCGACATACGTTGGATGCAGCGTTTTCAGAACTACGGGCGGGCTCTGGCGCGGCTGTCGGAAGCGGTCGCGCTGTCCCGCCAGCGCTCTCTTTCGGATCTCGAAGAACAGGGGTTGATCCAGGCCTTCGAGTTCACGCACGAGCTGGCGTGGAATGTCCTCAAGGATTATCTGGAGGCGCAGGGTTTTGTGGAGTTGATCGGTTCAAAGAACGCGACCAGGCAGGCGTTCAAGAACGGGCTGCTGGAGGACGGCGAGGCGTGGATGGACATGATCAAGGCGCGCAACCTGACTTGGCATACCTATCAGGACAAAATCGCGGAAGACATCGTCAAAAACATTCTCGGGCGTTTCCACCCCGCGCTGGTCGCGATGGAGCGGCGCTTTGCGGATTTGAAAGTGAAGGAGCTGGGCGAAGCATGAACCACGGACTCACGGACGGGACGGTGGCGCAAATCCACGAGGTGCTGGCGCGCTTCTCGGAAGTGGAGAAGGCCATGCTCTACGGTTCACGCGCGAAGGGAAATTATAAACCGGGTTCGGATATTGATCTCACATTGATGGGCGCGGCGGTGACGTCGAATATTCTCGGCCAAATTCTAGGAGAGTTGGAGGACGGGCTGTTGCCCTACACTTTTGATATTTCCAGCCTGCCTCAAATCACGCAGGCCGATCTCCTCGATCACATCCGCCGGGTGGGCGTGGTTTTTTACGAAAAGAAACCATTGCCGACATGAACGAAGCCCGCCGCGCTGGAGGCGTTCCCCGGCAACGTGGCAGGAAAGCCGGTAACGGGGGTAGCTGTCGGTTCACCCGTAAATGGGGGCGTCGGCTTTGCGGTGCCGTATGGTTTGAGGGAACTTCACCTTGCAGTTTCCGGATTCAACCGAATTCTGTGCGAAAACTGTGCGAGAATTCTCGGAACCCTCATTTTCCTCAGTAAAAGTGGTGCGGATAGCAGGACTTGAACCTGCACACCTTTCGGCACTACCACCTCAAAGTAGCGTGTCTGCCAATTCCACCATATCCGCAAGAACCGGCCAGATGTTTAAACCACCACACCCACCCCTGCAAGCGCTTTCTCGAAGAGCTGAAGTGTGTCTCGGAATCCGTGGCATGAACCGACCACAGGCACGCGTGTCACTCGTCGCTCCAGAATTCCGCCTCATTCGCAGAAGCAGGCGAATTACGATGGATTTTCGATTGAGGTTCGGCCAGTCTGAATGCATGCCGGAGAAGACCTTGATCGAAGTCGGGCGAGTGTGCCGCGAAAAGTATCAAAAGGGCAAACAAGCCCTGGAGCGAAACAATTTCGATTACGCCGCATCGATCCTCTTCGACGTGCTCAAGGAGGAGCCGGGCTTCTACGAGTGCCGGGCGGCACTGCGGGCGGCCCAGCATCACAAGGCCGACGCCGGCAGGACCTTCTTTAAGAAAATGTTTGGCGCCGCAAGTCATTCGCCTCTCAACGCAAAAGGCCAGATGGCGCTGCGCAACAACCCTCAGGAAGCTCTACAAATCGCCGAGCAAATCCTCAACGGAGATCCCCTGAACACCATGGCGCACAGGCTGCTCGCTGAGGCGGCGGATCAATGCGGATACCCTAAAACGGCGGTTCTCTCACTGGAAATTCTGTTCAAGCATTCCTCCGGCGACGCTGAAACCGCCCGCAAGCTCGCCGAAGCCCTCGCCAAGTCTGGACAGCTCGGCCGGGCTGAGCAGATTTTTGTCGAACTCGTTAAAGCAGATCCCAACAATCAGGAACTGGCGCAAGCATACAAGAATATCTGCGCCCAGAAGACCTTGTCCGAAGGTGGCTACGAGGTGATCTCAGAAGGCCAGGGCTCCTATCGAGACATTCTCAAAAACGAGGCTGAATCCGTGGTGTTGGAGCAGGAAAACAGGCATCACAAGGATGCGAATGTTTCCGACCGCCTGCTGGCGGAATACCTCGCTCGTCTCCCTGCGGAACCGCTCAACATGAAGCTCCGCCGGTCCATTGCGGAACTCTACGCCAACAAGAAGGATTTCGAGAACTCGATCAGAGCCTACCAGGAGATGGCCGAGATGGGTGAAGCCGCGGACCCATCGTTCCAAGGGGCCATTACTGAAACCCGCATCAAACAATTCGACCATCGGATCCACCAGCTTGAAGAGTCCTCCCCTCCTCAACCCGAGGCTCTCGCGTCGTTGCGCGCGGAGAAAATCGCGTTCGTGCTGGAGGAGGCCAAACGAAGGGTCGAGAAAAATCCAGCCGACCTAGCGCTGCGCTTCGAGTTGGGTCAGCTCTTTTTTGAAGCAGGCCAGATCACCCAGGCGATTCAGGAGTTCCAAAAAGCGCAGAATAATCCCCAGAAGCGCTTCCAGGCCATGCACAAGCTCGCGCTTTGCTTTGGAAGCCGCGGCCTGTTCGACATCGCCGCGCGGACTCTCCAGAATGCCCTCAAGGAGAAACCCGCGTTCGACGATGAAAAAAAAGAGCTAATCTACAGCCTCGGTTGTATCCTCGAGAAAATGGGCAGAACACCAGACGCGATGGAGCAGTTCAAGCAAATCTATGAGAGGGACATCGGCTACAAGGAGGTCGCAGCCAAAGTCGACGCGTTCTACACCTCTCAATACCCTGGATCTTAACGGGCCTGCCCCGGCAGGTAATCACCCCTTCAAACTGAGCCGCCCGTGTATCAAACAACCTCCTATCTTAATTCTGTGTCCGCGGGAACGGCCTTGGAAATCCCAACGCTCGTCAACGTATTGATCATCGATGCCGTCAAGGCCAATGCCAGCGACATCCACATCGAACCTTGGGAAACCAGCCTCGTGGTCCGTATCCGGATCAGTGGCGTGCTCACCGAACTCGCGCACCTCCCTCTCGACCTCGGCGAAAAAATCACAGGCCGAGTGAAGGTCATGTCCAACCTCATCGGGTATATCACGGACCTCCCGCAGGAAGGGCACGCACCCGCAAGTCCAGATTACGGCAATGTCGAGCTGCGTGTCTCGACTTTCCCAACCGTGCGCGGGGAGAAAATCGTGATTCGAATCTTCGATCCCGCCAACCGCAGTTTCGATCTCGCGTCGCTCGGGTTTGACGAGGAAACCCTACACGCGCTCCTCAAACTCCTGGCGCGACCGAGCGGCCTGATATTGCTCACGGGACCCACAGGCTCAGGGAAGACGACCGCCATTTATGCCTCCCTTTGCCACCTTATTAGCAAGGCCGGCACGGCCATGAGCCTGAGCACAGTCGAGGATCCGGTGGAGTTCCACCTGCCCATGATCAGCCAGGCTCAGATCAATCCGGCCAAGGAATTCACCTACCCGATCGCTTTGAGATCCCTCATGCGACAGGATCCTGAGGTCATCATGATCGGGGAAATCCGTGATCCGGAGACAGCGGCGATCGCTGTGCAGGCGGGGTTGACCGGGCATCTGGTGATCAGCACCACACACTCAGGCAGCACGGCGGGTGTCTTTGCGCGATTGCTGAATATGGGGATCGAACCGTTTCTCCTCGCGTCCAGCGTGATTGGAGTGCTCGGGCTCCGGCTGATCCGAAAGAATTGCGCCTACTGCTCCGAGCCTTACGAACCCGCGCCCGGCCTGCTGAGCCTCCTCCCAGAGCATCTCAGGGAAACCGCCTCTTTTCGGCGCGGGGGCGGTTGCTCCGAGTGCATGCATACGGGCTTCGGTGGAAGGACAGCGGTTACAGAAATGATGGTGATGGACGATGTCCTGCGCGACGCGATTCTTCAGAAGCTGCCCTCGAGGTCGCTTCAGGATGTCGCTATCCAACGAGGGATGAAAACCCTCTGGCAACTTGGCCTGACTCGCGTGGCAGGCGGCCAGGCACCTCTGGAAGAAATCCTCCGCGTCATCGCCGCGGACGACTAACCCATGCAGACAGTCTTGTGGGTGTTCGGAGTTCTCGCTGCGCTGAGCCAGGGCGTCGTGCTGTGGCAGTGGATCGCAGCCCTCCGTTTTCCTTTGCACGAGCGTCGCAGCCCGGAAACCACGGCTCCTCGGCAGCCCATCACGGTTCTAAAACCCCTCAAAGGGGCCGATGCCTTCACACGAGGATGTCTGGAAAGCTGGCTGGTTCAGGACGGCACAGGCCCGGTCCAGGTCTTGTTCGGTGTCGAGTCTCCGTCGGATCCAGTTTGTGGCCTCGTGAGGGATCTGATCGAAGCGTTCCCTCGGGCCGACGTGGAACTGGTCGTGTGCGGTGAAAACCGGGGCATTAATTCCAAGGTGTCGAAGCTCATCCAAATGGCCCCACGCGCACGGCACGATGTCCTTGTTTTCAGCGACGCGGATGTGAAAGTTCCCCCAGACTTTCTGACCGAGTTCTCGACGTGTCTGGGCGACCCCGGCGTGGGCCTCGTCAACTGCTTCTATCAACTGTCAAACCGCTCCACTCTCCCGATGCGAGTCGAGGCCGTGGCCGTCAATGCGGATTTTTGGAGCCAAGTTCTCCAATCCAACCAGCTAAAGCCCATGGATTTCGCGCTGGGCGCCGCCGTCGGAATAAAGCGGGAAACGCTCCGCAATGCAGGCGGATTCGAGGCGCTGGCGGACTGTCTCGCGGACGATTACCAACTGGGGAACCGCGTCGCTCGTCTAGGACTTGAAGTGCGACTTTGTTCGATTGTTGTGGAGTGCATTGAACCACCCTCGGCGTGGAGTCCTATGCTGGCTCATCAATTGAGGTGGGCCCGGACCATCCGGGTCTGTCAACCCGTCCCCTATTTCTGCAGCCTCATCAGCAATGCAACTCTGTGGCCGCTCATCTGGATGTTGCTGGCGCGATCAGACACGGTGACGATTCTCGGCGCGCTGCTGATTCTTTCACGTTCCGGAATCGCCATGAACCTCCAGAAGCGGCTCACCCGGGAGCCTGTCAGGCTTCGTCACGCCTGGCTGATCCCAGCGAGAGATTTGATGGGAGCGGCGATCTGGCTAGCCTCCTTCGCGGGCTCCCGTGTGACTTGGCGCGGAGTCACCTACCAGGTGAACTCGGGAGGCAAACTCAGCCGGGCATGAGCGGCTTTCTCAGCAGTGATATATTATGAGAACTGCCGATAGGCCCATGCCAAGCGGGTTTACATTGATCGAGCTCCTGATCACGTTGGGCATCATTTCCATTCTCGTTGTCATGGCCGCCACCGCTCTCAACCGTGGCAGAACCTCGGCGCAGCGCACTCGCTGCGCGAGCCAAATAAGGCAGTGGGGGATCGCCTCTCATCTCTACTGGGAGGACAACCTTGGGCGCAGCTTCAGATATCAGCTTGGCAGCACAAACGGGGGAAGCCTCTACTGGTTCGGATGGCTGCAATCAGGCCAGGAAGGATCCAGGCAGTTCGATCCATCACAAGGCGTTCTTTTCCCATACATTCGCGACCCGATCCTGGCTTTCTGTCCTTCAATTCGAGATGCCACACAGCAGCTCAAACACAAAGCGGCCACTCTCACTCCTGGCTATGGTTACAATCTGCACCTCGCGCCGAGCGCCCCCGACGCCACCCTCAATATCGACTCTTTGAGTGAGCCATCGAGGATCATCCTGTTTTCCGACGCCGCCCAGATCAACACGTTCCAACCCCCTGCAAGCCCATCCAACCCGATGCTCGAGGAGTTCTATTACGTGAATGCGAATGAAGCCACCGCCCATTTCCGTCATCTTCGGACCGCGAATGTGGTGCATGTCGATGGTCACGTGACGCCTGTTCCCTTCCTCGAAAATTCCATCGACCTCCGCATGCCGCGAGCCTTCGTCGGAAAGCTCCAACCCTCGAATCTCATCCCTTGATCACAAACAAGGTGGTCCTGTTTCCACAGCTCTCAAACTCCTGTCCAGCGGGAGTGGAACAGGTCGTGCGAGCTCACTTCTTTCCTTACTGGTCGCTGTCATGGGTCAGCATGTCAAGGTTCATATCGGCACTCATTACCTCGGCGACGGCTCACCGATTTCCTTCAGGTTGGCTCAAGAGCGCCCTCGCGTGGAGCAAAGCCGTCTCGCCATGCCCTCCAAGCATCCGCGCCAACTCCTTCACTCGCTCCTCGGTATTGAGATGGCGGATCTCAGAGATCGTGCGTCCATCACGCTCTTCCTTGGTCACAAGATAGTGGTTTTCAGCGCCTGCTGCCACGGGCGCAAGATGAGTGATGCAAAGCACTTGATGATTGGAGCTGATCTGACGCATCTTCGCGCCCACCGCACTCGCGGTCTCCCCCCCCACGTTGGCGTCCACCTCATCAAAGATCAGGATCGGCGACTCGTCTTCGTCCGCTAGCACGGTCTTCAGAGCGAGCATCACACGCGCCATCTCTCCCGATGACGCAATGGAACGGAGCGATTTCAAGGGCTCCCCCCTGTTGGGCGAAAATAAAAACTCGATCGTGTCCAGCCCGGTCGGCACCCATCGGATCGAATCTCCCTCCTGCAAAATACGGGTCATCGAGGGCTCGAAACGGCTCTGCTTGAAACCCAGATCCGCGAGCTCCGCTTGGACCGCACGCGCCAGTTTTGGCAAGGACTTTTCACGCGCGCGCGAAAGCTCACCCCCCAAAACCTCCAGCTTCATTTCCAGATCCTTCATCCCGGCATGGATTCGTTCCAGCTCGGCGTCGCGGCCCTGAAACGCGTTTAGTTTCACCCGGGACGCCTCGCCGAAGGCGATGACCTCTTCCACTGACGACCCATACTTCCGCTTTAACGAATGCAACAGGTCCAGACGCTCCTGAAGCCTGGCCAGACGCTCGGGGTTGATATCGATGCCTTCTGTGTATTCCGACAAATCCGCCAGCAAGTCCTTCCACGAATCCAGCGACTGCTCGTGCAGGGAGACCAAACACGCGGCATTCGGATCGAGGCGCTCGAGCTCGCGCAGGAGACGCCCCAAATTGCCCGCCGCAGCAATCAGGGACGACTCATTTTCATTCAGCACCTCCAGCGATGCTTGGCTCACCTCCAGCAGCCGAGAGGCATTCGAAGTTTTCTTAAACTCCGCCTCAACCAAGCACTCCTGCTCAGGCTCCAGTCGAGCCGCCTCGATCTCGTGGACCTGGAACCTGAGCAAGTCCAACTGCTGCGCGTAGGCGCGCTCATCGACGACCAAGGCCTGCCTCTCGCGTTGGAGGCTCTGCCAGGACGCGACCAGACTCCCCAGCTCAGCCCGCACCCCCATCAATCCCGCGTGCGCATCCACCAGGTCCAACTGCCGCTTCGGATTCAGGAGGGACTGGTGCTCGTGCGGCCCGTGCATGTCGACCAGCAAATCCCCGAGCTCAGACAACGCCTGCAGCGTCGAGGGAGATCCGTTGATGAACTGACGGTTTGATCCGATCAGAGAGAAGGTCCGTTTTAAAATTAACTCACCGCCCTCGCACGGTTCGAACCCATTTTCACCAAGGAAGTCTCCAACACGACGCTCTACTTTCCTCACATCAACCACAGCCTCCACCGAACAGGACTCGCATCCGGATCGAATCATAGATCGATCCGCCCGTTCGCCTGTGACGAGGTTGAGAGCGCCAATGATCACCGACTTACCGGCGCCCGTTTCCCCAGTGATCGCATTATAGCCTGCTCGCAACTCGAGCGTCAGATCCGTCACGAGTGCCAGATTCTTAATGCGCAGCGTGGTCAGCATGGTGGTTTGTCCAAATCGAAAACCCTGTCCCTGAATTTGGCCGGTGTGCTACGGTTGCGCAAAGAAAATCTCGAATGTCGCTGCACCTCACATTCCTCGGCTCCGGCACGTCACAGGGAGTCCCCCTGATCGGTAAATCCTACCCTGAGCATTACTTGGCCAATCCGAAAAATCACCGCACACGACCCTCCATTTTTGTGAGCACCAGCTCGGTCTCACTCGTCGTGGACACCACTCCTGAGTTCCGGATCCAGATGCTCAGGGAGGACATTCGTTCCTTGGATGCTGTCCTGATCACTCACGCGCACGCAGACCACATCATGGGCTTGGACGATTGCCGACGTTTTTGCGAAATGCGAGACGGCGAAGGGATTCCACTTTATGCGAGCCTTGAAACGATGACAGCTCTCAGGAGAATCTTTGATTATGCTTTCCGTGGCGGCCCCATGCCGAAGGGCTACTTCCGGCCAATCCCCATGGTGATACAGGGGCCGTTCTCGATCGGGGATCTCGAAATCACCCCCATTCCATTGCCCCACGGCAGCTTCACGACAAATGGCTTTTTATTCACCCAAAATGCCCAAAAACGACTCGCTTACCTCAGCGATTGTAAAGAAGTCCCCGAGGAGGCCCTGAGAGCGGTCTCGGGTGTGGAAGTCGCCGTGCTCGATGCCCTCAGGCCTGAACCTCATCCCACGCATATGTGCCTCGACGAAGCCCTGAATTGCGCCCGCCGCATAGGAGCCCCTAAAACCTACCTCACCCATCTCACCGACAGCTATGATCACGACCGGGATCAGGCAGAGCTGCCAGAAGGCGTCTTTTTGAGTTACGACGGCCTGAAACTAACCATCGCCTGAAGCCTCCATGCAAAACCCTCGCCGACATGGTCCGGCCGCCAACCTTATGCCGCAATCCCTCACCATGAACTTCAGACGCGTTGATTCATGTCCAACCCTTCGAGATGTTCCCTCCTCATGATCCTTTGCATTCTGGTCCTTCTATCTCTGAATGGGCTCGCGCAGGGGGCTGAATCCAGCCCACCAGAGCGCCAGGATACTGTGGTCGTTTATAACCAAAGGACACCGGAATCCGAAGCGGTGGCCCGGCATTATGTCTTCCGCCGAAACATTCCGGAAAAGCTGGTTCTAGGCCTCACGCTTCCGGAAACAGAAACCATCACTCGAAAGGATTACGCCGAACAATTGGAAAACCCGATCCTTGAGTTCCTACTGAAATCCGGAGGCTTGGAATTCGACGCCAGATTCAAAGCCCCATCGACGGCGAACCTCACGAACACCGGCCCTGCGGGGTCCGTTGTGAAGAGTGCTTCGATCCGGCACGTGGTGCTCTGCTACGGGGTGCCTTCGCGCATTCTTGAGTCCTCGGAAATCCGCGAGATCGGCTCAGAAAAATTGCCGTCGGATTTTAGGCGGAATGAAGCCGCGGTGGATACTGAACTGGCGGCGCTTCCGGACAAACCGCTTAGGCTTGCCCTGTCCGGACCCCAGCGTAACCCCGCGTTCGGAGCCACCCACGCCGCGAACATAGGCCCGCGGCATGGCGTGTTCATCGTGGCCCGGCTTGATGGACCGACGCCGTCCGTAGTCACCAACATGATCGATGGCGCCCTCAAGGCCGAGGAATTCGGCCTGTGGGGACGCGCTTACTTCGATTCCAGAGGCCTCACCAACGGAGACTACAAAATCGGGGATGACTGGATTCGGCTGGCCGCAAAAACGACAAAAGCCTTGGGGTGGGAAACGTCGCTGGATGAGGCCCCGGAGACCCTGCCCCCAGGCTTTATCATGAGCCATATCGCGCTCTACGCCGGTTGGTACAGCGGGGGCCTTTGCGGGCCGTTCCTGCTTAAACAAATGGAGTTCGTGCCGGGATCGATAGCCTATCACCTGCACTCGTTCAGCGCATCGACGATCCGCTCCGATGCCCAAGGCTGGGTCGGCCCGCTGCTGGCCCGGGGTGCCACAGCCACGATGGGTTACGTGAATGAACCCTACCTGGGAACCACCTCGGAGATCAGCGTTCTCTTTTCCAGAATGCTTTTGGCCGGTTTTTCATTCGGAGAGGCCTCCTACGCATCCCTCCCCGCGCTCTCCTGGCAGACCACGGTCATCGGAGACCCACTCTATCACCCCCTCCCAAGACCCTATCAAACGTTGCATTCAGAGATGGAGCGCGCCGGCAGACTTGAGCTTGAATGGTCTTATCTCAGGCTGATCAACGTGAACCTTCACACAGGGATGCCTGTGGCTAGCTTGATCGACTACCTTGAAAAAGTGGACCTCCTCAGAAGCAGTTCCGTTCTCCAGGAAAAACTCGGCGAGCTCTATCTCAGACACGGCAAGGTGTTTGAAATGATCGCAGCCCAAGAAAGGGCCCTGAGCCTACCGACGTCTCCTCAACAAAGAGCCCGGCTCATCCTTTCCC
This sequence comes from Akkermansia muciniphila, assembly GCA_945865375.1. Classification (GTDB taxonomy): domain Bacteria; phylum Verrucomicrobiota; class Verrucomicrobiia; order Limisphaerales; family F1-80-MAGS106; genus F1-80-MAGS106. The sequence continues at coordinate 22,404 of CAMBEJ010000066.1, forward strand.
TGGCACCTAGGCTCGCGCTTTATGAACGCGAAACGGACGCCTGCAAGCTTTACGAAAGCTTCCTCAAAGAATTGCCGAATTACCCGGACCGAGCGCTGATTCAGGAAAAATTGCTCGCCCTCGAACGAAAACGCCCCAAACCCACCGAGGCAACCCCTCAGCCATCGCCGCCCCCGATGAAAGAAAAGGATCGCTAGGCCCAAGGATTGGAAATACCAACGACGGGTTCTTTGACACCCACACCTTCAAGCCCCCATCCCATCCTCAAACGATCCGCCAGCGACGGGGAAACAAAGGTTATCTCGGACGTACGCAATACCGTCCGCGCTCGTGGAATCCAAGTCCCTGAAAGCGCTTTCCGCCTCGACAATGAGCGGTGCCGTCTTCGTCCCCATGACCTGACAATAACGCTGGGGGTAGCCAATTTGGATCAACAGCTCCACGTAGCGGGTCATGTTCAAATCCCCGCTCCCGATATCGACAAACTGCATCGCGCGATGAGGCCAGTTGCCATTCATCATGCGCAAAGGAATATTCGGCCGGATGACGTAATTCTTGACATGGCAGGCATAGACGCGAGGGCCGACATTCAGGAACCTCGTTTCGAAACTTTCACCCTCCCAACAATGCGAGGGATCGGCGTTCACCGCCAAACATTTATCGCCGTCGCAAGCCTTCACCAGCATGTTGAAGTCCTCAGCGCACATCGCGGCGGTTCCAGGATGGATTTCGTGGGCCAAATACAGCCCCAGGGAATTAGCATGCTGGCGTAGTTTAGCCGTTTTCGTGACAAACCGCTCCGTGCCTTCCTTCAGGAAATCATAATCCCCGCTAGCCCAAAAGCCCCAGGGATATCCCGAGGCCATCTCCCACCCGAAAGCAGTACCCCAAAACATGGGGATAATCTTGATGCCCAACTCAGCGGCCAAATCCATGAGCCGAAGCGTGTAATCCTCGGCCCATTTTTCGATCTCACCTGGCGACTTCTTCGCCACATCAGCTGGAATAAAAGGCCGGATCGTCGGGCTCTGTGTCCACGCGGTGGTGTGAACCCAAAACGCGCAGTGCGCCGAGATGCCATCCAGCTTCAGTTTGGCCTTTGAAAAGGCCTGCTTGATCTCTTTCGCGCTCTTAAAGCCCTTGGGCCCTTGGAGCATGTAGTTGGAGGGTTGCGCCCCCGCCGCGCCACTCCTCTTGGCATACGCCAGAAAGTCCGCCAAACTCTTGGCCCCGTGCTGGGCACCTTCAACGCTCGGATGAAAACAAGGCTGTGCCATATCGATAATAAAATGTTTCGGTGCTCAAACCCGACAAAACGTGTGTGTCGGAAAAGTAACAAAGCCCACTCACCAAAATCAATGCAAACCTCTCGAAATCGGCAATTCTCATTTTTATTGGATCGCCTCCTCCAGCGGGCACCCGGCCTGCACGATCGGGCAGCCTGCCCAACCCTGCTTGAGGCATCGTGCCCGCGCGCGAAAATGCCGGATGAAGATTTTTATCATGCCCCCGCGCCGCCCTCACGCACGCACGCAACGGAACACAAAAGCCGGCGGCAAATTCCGCCAAACGATGGGCGTGGTCTCGACCGTGCTGAAATGCCGGAGCAAACGCCGACGAAATTGTCGCGAGGTGGGCAGCCATGCGGCGTGGGCGTAGGCAAACGCGACAAATTGCCCCCCCGGCACAAGCGACTTCAGAATGGCGCGCAGAATCAGGCTCTGCATCCGCGGAAGCATGCTGCCCCAGGCAAGACCGCTCACGATGCAGTCCACGCGTCCGCCATCGAGATGATACGGAAGCTGCTCCGCCGAACCCTCGATCACCTCACAATGGGGAAAGCGGCGGCGAAGGATTTCAGCAATGGTCGCGTTGATTTCCACCGCGACCAGACGGCCCCGTCCGTCTAATCGTTTCAAGATCAATCCGGTAAAAGCGCCTGTGCCCGGCCCCAGTTCGACAACCGTCGTGCCTGGCCCAATATCACAGCAGTCCACCACCGCACGCGACAATGTCTCGGAGCTGGGCCACATCGCCCCCACGCTGAACGGCTCGCGCGCAAACTCCCCCAGGAAGCGCAGCGGCGATTCCAACTGGCGGATGGCGGCGCGGGCGCGACTCTTCGTTTGATTGTCTATTCGATCCATGCGCGATGGGCTTGCGTCAGTGTGGGCACGTTTTTGAATTAATTTCCAAACCTTTTTCCACAAATAGCGCATTTAGGAAAGATTAGATCCCTATTGACCTTCCCTCTTGTTTTCGAGACAACCGATACCGACACACGCCAAACGAACCCGAGAACCCATGAGCCACTGCGGTCGATTTCTCAAACCCTCAATGGACCGGCGCACGATGCTGCGCCGCTGTGCCAATGGGTTTGGAGGAGTGGCCCTGATGGCCCTCATGCAAGATTCGAAGTTCCATCGCGCTCATGGCGGCACTGTCAGGCCAGCGGGATCGCTCGCTCCGAAAGCCTCCCATTTCCGGCCCAAGGCGCGGCATGTCATTTTTCTTTACATGGACGGAGGACCGTCACAAGTCGATACATTCGACCCGAAGCCACGGTTGACAAGGGAGCACGGCCAGCCTTTCAAAATGAAGATGGAGCCCACCCAGTTTAATGACAATGGCTCCACTTTGGCCAGTCCCTGGGCCTTCAAACAGCACGGCCAATCTGGAATTCCCATCAGCGCCTTGTTTCCATGCGTGGCTGAATCCGCTGATGATCTCTGCGTGATCCGGTCGATGGTTTCGGATTTTTCCGAGCACACCAATGCCAACTACTTTCTGCACACCGGGTTGGGCTTGGCCGGGAGACCCAGCATGGGATCCTGGATCACCTATGGTCTCGGGAGCGAAAACCAGAACCTGCCGGGGTTTGTGGTGATGAATGGCGGATTGATTCCCCCAGGTGGCCTGGAGAATTTTGGGAGCGGTTTCCTGCCCGCCACATTTCAGGGATCCATCTTCAAGCCCTCCGATGTTCCCGTCGCCAATGTGCTTCCCTCAGAGGCGAAACCCGCGTTGCAACGGAACAAACTGAAGTTGATTCGCAACCTCGATGAGGGGTTTCTAGCCCGGATAGGCCCGGACGACCCGGTCGAATCCGCCATCCTGAACTACGAGCTCGCCTTTCGCATGCAGTCTGCGGTCCCGGAATTGATGAGCTTGTCGAACGAAACAGAAGCCACGAAAACGACTTACGGCTTCGATTCCCAGTACGCGCCCACGAGAACTTTCGGACGCCAGTGCCTGACCGCCCGACGCCTGGTTGAAAGAGGAGTCCGCTTCGTGGAACTCACATGCCCACCCGTCGGAGGAGACCGGTGGGATCAACACGGCGGCCTGAAATCGGGGCACGAGAATAATGCCAGGGCCGTGGACCAACCTATCGGAGCCTTGTTGAAGGATCTAAAGGCTCGCGGTTTGCTCGAACACACTCTCGTCGTGTGGGCCGGCGAGTTTGGCCGAACGCCCTTCGCACAAGGCTCCGACGGCCGCGATCACAACCCGTTTGGTTTTTCAATTTGGATGGCGGGAGGGGGTGTCAAAGGGGGAACAATTTTTGGTGCGACGGACGAATACGGTTATAAGGCCGTCGACAACAAAGTGCATATCCATGACCTGCATGCCACCATGCTGCATTTGCTCGGAGTGGATCACACCCGGCAAACGTTTCGTTTCTCAGGGAGAGATATGCGCCTCACCGATGTTTTTGGAGAGATAGTCCATTCCATAATCGCTTAGGAATGACCGTTTCTTGATGCTCGACCAATTCTTAAATTTCGCTATAAATGACCTCCATGAAGCCCTTTATTTCCCTACTCTCGGTCGTCGCGGCGCTTGCCTGTTTCCTGAGCGAACCACTTCACACCCAGGCGCAGGGTGCTAAAAAACGCATCGCCTACGTCACCAATGGCGTAGACCCGTTTTGGGACACCGCAGCCGCCGGCGTTCGCACCGCTGAAAAAGAGTTTCAAGTCAAGTGTGACATCCTGATGCCTCCGAAGGGAATCGTGGACCAAAAGCGCATGATCGAAAACTTGTTGGCCCAGGGTGTGGATGGGATTGCGATCAGCCCCATCGACGCCAAGAACCAGATCGGCTTGATCAACGAGGCGTGCCTGCAAGCTCACGTGATCACCCACGATTCAGACGCGCCCGGTTCCAAACGATTGTGTTTCGTGGGCATGAACAACTACAAGGCTGGCCGCGCCGCGGGAAAACTGGTGAAGGAAGCCTTGCCGAGCGGTGGCAAAATCATGATCTTTGTCGGTCGGATGGAGCAACTGAACGCCCAGCAACGAAGACAGGGTGTGGTGGATGAATTGCTCGACCGTCCGGAACAGGATTTAGAGAAAATGAAGTTCGCCCCCCCGGGCAGGATCGTCAGCGGCGGCCCCTACCAGATACTCGATACCCGCACCGATAACTTCGATTACGCGCGAGCGAAAGCAAATGCCGAAGACGCCATGGCCGCTAACCCCGACCTCAACTGCATGGTCGGATTGTTCGCCTACAACACCCCCAAGTGCCTCGAAGCCGTGAAGGAAGCTGGCAAGGCCGGAAAAATCAAGCTGGTGGGCTTTGACGAACAGGATGCGGTCCTTCAAGGAATCATCGATGGACACATTCAAGGCACGATCAGCCAACAGCCCTATTTTTATGGATACCACTCGGTGCGGATTCTGAATGCCCTGTCGAAGGGTGACAGAAGCGTGCTCCCAAAATCTGGGTTCTACGAGGTTCCCATCGTTCAAGTACGCAAGGCGAACGCCGAAGCTTTTCGGGCGGAACTGAAAAAGCTTCAGGCTGCGGGCAAGTGACCGGGCAGCCCCATCGCTTGTCTGGGATTGGGACTAACTCTGAAAAAAGACACGAGTTCCTCATGCCCCACACCTCGCCGTTGCTACAAGTCCGTGGAGTTTTCAAGAGTTTCCCTGGGGTCAAAGCGCTCCGCAATGTGAGCCTGACACTGGGGCACGGAGAAGTGCTGGCGGTCATCGGCGAAAACGGGGCGGGGAAGAGCACGCTGATGAAGATCCTAGGGGGTGTTCAACAGCCGGACGAAGGGGAGATCCTCCTGGATGACAAGCCGGTCCGCATCGGGTCGGTCCGGGAAGCCGCCAGCCACGGCATCGCTCTCATCCACCAGGAATTGAACCTTTCCGACAATCTGGACATCGGCGCCAATCTGTTTCTGGGTCGTGAACCAAGCCGTTTCGGATGGATCAACCAAGCACGGATTCGGTCGGATGCCCAGACCTTGTTGAACGAAGTGGGCCTGCGGCACTCGCCCTCCACGGTCGTCAGCACGCTAGCCATCGGGCATCAACAGATGGTGGAGATCGCCAAGTCCCTTTCGCTGGAGGCGCGCGTGCTCATCATGGACGAGCCCACCTCGAGCTTAAGCCAAAAGGAGACAGACCAACTTTTCCAGCTCGTCAGAAAGCTGCGCGACCGCGGTGTGAGCATTGTTTACATCTCGCATCGACTCGGGGAGGTCAAGGAACTCGCGGATCGGGTGGTGGTGCTCAGGGATGGATCCAACGCCGGCGAACTCGGACGCTCCGAGATCACCCGCGAGGGTATGGTCAGGCTGATGGTGGGGCGCGATCTTTCCCAGGTTTATCCAAGAACCACACATTCACCCGGCCCCACTTTGCTGCAAGTCCAGAACTTGCGCACAACCGCCCACCCCAGAAGCCGAGTTCATTTCGCCGTGAAAGAGAGGGAGATCGTCGGCATCGCGGGCCTAGTGGGGGCCGGCAGAACCGAAGTCCTCAGAGCTTTGTTCGGCATCGACCCCTGCCTCGAGGGTACCATCACAATGAGAGGCAGGGGATTGGAAAATCACACCCCGGCTGACGCCATCCAGGCTGGCATGGCCCTCGCACCAGAAGATAGAAAACAACTGGGGTTGATCCTGGAGATGTCGGTCCTGGAAAACCTCAGTCTCGCGAGTCTCAGACGCGACCAACACAGGGGGTTCTTGAACAGACGCGCGGAGACCGATGTGTGTCTGCAAACCCTCAAACAGCTCCAGGTCAAAACTCCATCAGTGGATCAAGTTGTTCAGTTTCTATCCGGCGGAAATCAGCAAAAGATTGTGCTTGGAAAATGGCTCGCGATGAAACCAAAACTCATCCTTCTTGACGAACCCACCCGGGGCATCGACGTGGGTGCCAAGCAGGAGATTTACCGGCTCATGGAGCAGTTGGCCTCCGAGGGCCTGGCCGTTCTTTTTGTCTCCAGCGAAATGGAGGAAATCATCGGCATGTCGGATCGTGTCCTCGTCATGCACGAAGGAAGGATCACCGGCGAGTTGACTCGATCGAACCTGTCCGAGGAGGCCATCATGCGTCTGGCCACTGGGGAAGTGGCCGCTTGATTTTTTAGATCTATGAAGAAAATCCTTGGCATCTTCACCCTCCTCATGGTGGTTTGTCTTTTCACAGCGATCAACAACCCGAGGTTCCTCACTCCTTACAATTTTCTCAACACCGTCCGATGGACATCTTTGTTTGGGATCCTTGGGATTGGGGTTTGTTTTGTGATCATCACCGGTGGCATCGACCTTTCGATCGGGTCGGTTATCGGGCTGGTAGGGTCAGCCCTCGCCGTTTTGCTCACCCAGAAACATTGGAGCATCCCGTCGGCCATCCTAGCAGTGTTGGTCCTTTCCGCCGCCATCGGACTTTTCCACGGCTTGTTGATCACACGGCTGCAGCTCCAGCCTTTTGTGGTCACCCTTTGCGGGCTTCTGCTTTATAGGGGGCTGGCCCGTTACATCACCGACGATCAGAGCCTCGGTTTTGGAGCCGATTACGAAGGGCTCCGTCTCCTGGTGGTGGGCAAGGTTCCCATCCCATTTTCGAGCACCATTTCGCTGCCCGCCCCTTTTTTTGTGACGGCCGCCATCGCCCTCATTGCCGCGATCTTCCTGAACAAAACGATCTACGGGCGCTACCTCCAGGCGTTGGGACGCAACGAACTCGCCGCAAAATACAGCGGCATTAACACCGACAGGATGAAGATGCTGGCGTATCTCACTTGCTCCGTGCTGGCGGGGATCGCGGGGATCCTCTTCGCGCTGGATCTGAATTCGATCCAACCCTCTGGTCTCGGAGAGTTCTACGAGCTCTATGCGATCGCCGCCGCAGTGCTGGGGGGTTGCAGTTTGAGGGGCGGTGAAGGATCGATCCTGGGGGTGCTTATCGGGACGGCCCTGCTGCGCGTCCTCTATAACGCGATCAACATCCTGAACATCCCCACTCACATGGAGTTTGCAATCATCGGAGCCGTGATCCTAGCGGGCGTGATCACCGACGAATTGGTGAAGCGATTCGCAGCGAAACGACGGGCCGCACAGGCCGCTGCGGCGAGTTGAAAGAACCCGCCACTCACAGAATGCACCGACTGTGTGGATCAGGTCTGGAACGATTTACCACACCCGCAAGACTGCTTGGCGTTGGGGTTCGTGATCTTGAACCCGCCTCCAGACAAAGCATCCGAAAAATCCATCACCGTCCCCCGAAGATACGGCGCGCTGAAACTGTCCACAACCACTGACACTCCTCCAAAGTCCGCCACGAGGTCTCCATCGCGCCGCTCGTCGAACGTCATCCCGTACTGAAGCCCCGAGCAGCCTCCTGATTCCACGTAAAGACGCAGGGGTTTCGACGCGTTCGAATCGGACTGCCCGAGAACCTTGACTTGCGCCACGGCGGGTTCCGTCAG